>CAXTBX010000033.1:0-42949 GCA_964242205.1 uncultured Chthoniobacterales bacterium | reverse complement strand
AAAGTGGTTGCGGGGGTAGGATTTGAACCTACGACCTTCAGGTTATGAGCCTGACTATTTTCAGAGGTACGCTTGACAAACTTCCACGATAGTTCCACGATTGTGGGATCATGAACTCAAAATCCAAAAAACGGCTGATCGCAAATCTGCCCAGCGGCGTGAGTGTTTCCAAGCACAGTGTCGGTAACCGAGAAATGTTCCGGGTGGTATTGGGAAAACGATTCACGGGCGGAGCAAAAGTGGATAAACATTTTGCGAAACTGGAAGATGCCCGCGACTGGCTCACCGAGCAAATCAAACACCGCTCCCAACTTCAAGCTGTCTCACTCACACCAGAGCAGCTTTCCGAAGCAAAAACCGCGTTCAGCCTTCTGCAGCCCACAGGTATGTCCTTGTCCGAGGCTGTTGCATTTGCCCTCCGACACGGTCGGAAAGAAAATCAGCGGCGGTTTGATGATCTGGTGGCCGAGTTTTTGCATTCACGCGAAAATATGAAGGTGAAGCCGACCACTCTTCGCAACTACCGCAGCCAATTCCATATCATGTCGGAAGAGTTTGGGAAGATGAACGCAGGTACGATTTCCACTCGCAAGATCGAGGATTGGTTGGACGATGAAGAGGAGTGGTCACCCCGCACTCGCCGCAATTACATCACGACCTTTCATGCGTTGCTCGAATACGCTGTCGCTCGGGAATACTGCATCCTGAACGCCGCTGCCAAAGTGGCTAAACCTCTTTTGGATGACAAACCACCAGGGATTTTGACACCGTCCCAAACAGAAGCACTCCTCAATGCCGCGCTTGAATACGACGTAGAAATGGTGGCTGGCATCGCGGTTCAGCTTTTCGCCGGAGTGCGTCGATCCGAGGTATGTGCTCTCGAATGGTCAGAACTCGCTGGCGATTACATCGAAATCACGGCTACTAAAGCCAAGACTCGCCGCCGCCGGTTGATCAACGCCAACGACGCATTGCGAGCTTGGCTGGGTGCTGTTGAGCGTCATTCGACGAATCTGACCCCGAGCCAGCGGCCCGATGTTTACGGCGAACGGCTATCATCCTTGGCGGACCGTGCAGGAATTGTCCCATGGCCGCATAATGCGTTGCGCCACTCGTTCGGAACGTACCATCTTGCACAATTCAAAAACGAGGGACTAACCGCGACGCTGATGGGAAATACCCCTAATATTGTCGTCGCTCACTACCGCAAACCAGTCATTGAGGAGGACGCTAAAGCCTTCTGGTCGATCAGGCCCTCCGCGCCGGGCGCAGATGGTATTGCACTCCCAGCGTCCGTCGCGTAACATCCGAGGGAAAACATGAGCGCAACACACACCGCACCGGAGCAGACCGCCTACCGCCATGTCGTGCGGGATCAGTCTATTCGCGGCGGCTTGGCAGTTGTCGAGGGCACGCGGATCGGAGTTCACGACATTGTCGGGTTGCTCCAAAATGGCGAAACGGTGGAGTCGTTGCCGCTCAACTGCTTCTCCGGCTTGACCCGGTCACAAATTTACTCGTGCCTCGCCTACTACGAGGACCATCGAGGCGAAATCGACCTGCTGATCGCCCGGCAAATGTCTGGCATGGTTGGACAGGCTGCTTGAGCAGGGTCGATGAAGTTTTTCCTCGACCACGATGTGCCGCAGGATTTGGCTTATGCCCTCCGCGCACTCAACCATGAAGTGACGCTTTTGCGCGACGTTTTGCCAACCGATACACCGGACGAGAAGGTGTTCGCTTACGCGCAGAGCAATGGACTGGTGCTCCTGACCTGCAACCGAGACGACTTTATCCCGTTTTCCCAGCACGTTCCGCACGCTGGGATCATCGTCATCGTGCGCCGACATTCCCGCGCGTTGGAACGGGCTGCACTGATCCGCTTGCTCGATAAGACGGGCGAGAACGGCATCACAAACAACTTCAACTTTGCGTAAGTTCCGTCGCCTGAGCTTGGTTTTGGGTGGATTGATTGTCTTCCTTCTTCCGACGGCGATTCGATTTCTGTTCGGCGTTCCAGCGAACCTCGGCGCGTTTAACTGCATTTTTGAGGGCCGTCTCCGTTAGCGGGCCTTGCTCGGCGTTGACCTCCTCAATGAGGTTAGCCCGCCAACGCTCAGTTCGCTCTGCCCAGCCGTCGATGAGCTTCTCCAAGGCGAGTTGGATGAGTTGATCGGCACGCGGTAGATCACGGCGTAACACACGGCGGGCATGGCGGACGATTGGCGGCGGCTCGTCAGGAGTACGCTCTGCTTGAATTTGCATAATGCACCCTTCCGCGAATCGGTTAATCAGTTCGTTTGGAGGCATTTGCAATGCAGAAGCAATCTCCAACACATCGTCTGTAAATTTGTCGTAAACGGTGATCGGAATCCGTCGCTTTCCGCTGGGCGTCTTCATGGCGCACAACATGAAGCATAAACTGTTTATTGACAAGATTCAGATCATATCGGACTGATTGAGCATATACTGTTTATGCTTTTTCCATCTTCGTCTCAACAATCGGTCGTTCCGCTGATGGTCACCAAGCGCATGTTCATCCAGTTGCTGGGTGGTCGCGTGGACCTCATGCGTCGTCTGCTCTATGCGGAGGATCACGGAATACTGACGAGCGACGGGTTCCCTTGGGTACAAACTGTCATCCGTGGAACGAGTGGTCGTGAGCGGATGCTCGACACAGACTCTTGCCTGCGCGCTTACGCCCGGATCAAAGGGGGCGAACTACCTCCGCTGTTGCCCTCAGCGCAACGCAACAGACCGAAGATTTTGGGGTCAGGCACCTGACCCACTTACCAGGAAGAATCCCAAAAAAACAAACCCGCCCCACCGGGACTCGGCGAGACGGGCTTATGCTTTTCAGCTTGGCAGCGAAAGTATAGGCACGACCTCAGTTCTCGGCAAGGCACTATTTGCCTCAATCGTGCAATCAATTCCGCTGCAAATTTCTCACGACAACTCTACTGGCAGTGAACACCGAACGGTACGGCAAGCAGACTGGAAAACACCGGTCATTGAAGTGGCGCGCCTTGGTCCTACGTCCCCCGAGAGGAGGAAGTTGACGATGCGAAGCGTGGACGAAATCCTCAGCATGGTTTTCCCCGACACTGACCTCCTCCTCGACAACGGATATTTGACGAAGGGAGAGTCGTTGGTTTGGTTGGGGTCTGGCGGGATCGGGAAAAGTCGCTTGGTCATGCAACAAGCTATTTGCTCAATCATCGGAAGGCCCTTTCTGGACATGACTGGCCGTGGCCACGGACACCGATGGTTGTTCTTGCAGACGGAAAACTCCTGCCGTCGATTGCAAGCCGACTTGGCGTGCGTTCGAGCATGGCTCAATGACGACGAGTGGGACCAGCTTCGTCAATGTCTTCGCATCCATACCCTAGAAACAGACGTGGACAGTTTCTTGAGCCTGTCGCGTGTGGAAAATCATGATCGTATTCGTGAAGCCATTGCTGATTTCCTGCCCGATGTGGTGGTTTGGGACCCCTTGAAGGACTTTGCCATTGGCAATTTGAACAATGACATGGATATGCAGGAAACCGTGATGGCAATTTCGCAAGTGACGCTTTTCGGCAATCCGAAGCGCATTCCCTTGGTCGTCCATCACGCCGGAACGGGTCGAGCGGGTGCGCTCAAGGCTGTTGGCTACGACCGGAACGGCTTTGGCCGAAATTCCAAGCTGCTCCACAACTGGACGCGGGCACAGATCAATGTGGTCGCTTACGAGCCGGACACCTGTGATGCGCTGATCGTTTCGAGCGGCAAATGCAATAACTACGCTGAGTTTCGTCCCTTCGGCGTGCGCTTGGACCCGAAAACGATGATTTACGCGACAGATTCCACAATCGACGTGGACGCTTGGCAGGAAAGGGTGAACGGAGGCGAAAAAGCCAAGCCGACTTACAGAGATATTCCGAGCATCTTGAAAGACCGGTGCCTCTCCCGTCAGGAGCTTTGCAACAAAATTTGCAGCCGGTTCGAGGTTGCGGCACAGACTGCCTACCGCTGGATCACTCAAGCCGACGAGAACCAGTTGATCCGTTTGGACCAAACCCACAAAACTTACGATTGCGCCCAGTAACGGGTCTTCGATACCAAGTTTGGTTTTAAGGCTGACCGACTGATTCTCATTCTCGCGTTGCGTATGGGTGAGGGAGAGAGAAACTCGATGTAGGCGTCGCGGTTCGGGATTTTCGCTGATCTAAAAATAATCCCAAAGGTGGCGAATAGTTTTCTGATCATCTTTCCCGCTAGCAAAGGGCGTCGCTTGCCAAATAGTATTCTGAACGAATACCCGAAGGTAACCGGAGGATTCTGGGAAGAGTTTGCACGCTTAAATATCCGTGTCGGGGTGCAACCGGGTGCCTCCCTTCGTTACGCCGACCCCCCCCAGAATTTTTGATTTGCGCTTGGTTTCGCCAGACTGGATAGGCATAATGACCCGATTACGTTCTTCGATCTGAGCGACTTCCGCCATAAATCACCGCCAAATTCCCTCGGGTTCACACCCCGTTAACGTATAAACGATCATCCACGTCTCATGAAATTCTCAATTTCAAGTCTTTGCCCGTTCGTTCCCGATCTCTGCGTTCGTTCCAAGCTGTGTGCGCTGGTCCTGATGCTGGGATTTTGTGTCGGTCCCGTCTCGGCACAGGTCAATAGTGGTAGCGATGGGCACGATGGAGCGTTTAATCCGACGCAGAGCGTGACCATTGACATGGCGGACCACCCGGATGGGATTTATCAATACACATCGGTGAACATACCACTAGGTGTGACGGTAACATTCAAGCCGAATGCACGAAATGCACCCGTGATTTGGTTGGTGCAGAGCAGTTGCATCATCAAAGGAACTGTAGATTTATCAGGTCAATCAATTGTAGATTCGGCAAATGTTGGTCTCGGAGGCGCGGGGGGATACCAAGGTGGGAACGCTGGTACGACTGCAAGCGCAGGCTTTGGGCCCGGTGGAGGTCCCGCTGGACGCTATGGCGGAAACGCATCCTATGGCAATGCTGGAACGGGATTCTCTTTCCAGTCCGGTCCAGGAACGGTTTACGGCAATGTTTTTTTGTTGCCGTTGCTTGGCGGCTCAGGGGGTGGCGGAGGAGGGGCAGGCGGTTATTCAGTCGGTGGCGGCGCAGGTGGTGGCGGCGCAATTCTAATCGCCGCGTCAAATTTGATTCAAATTGATGGATTAATCAATGCGTATGGGGGCAATTATACCACTGATTCTAACGGCACAGCCGGTGGCGGCGCAGGAAGCGGAGGCGGGATTCGACTAATTAGCCAAATGTTGGCTGGGACCGGTGCTCTAAATTGTTCCGCTGGTCAATGTACAATACCATCGTACGGAACTAGTTATGCGGGTGCTGGTCGGATTCGCTTGGATTATATCCAAAACTCTTTTGGCGGCAAAATTTTTGGCAATTACACCCAAGGGTTTCAGCCTGTCATCATTCCCGCCGCAGGCCAAGGAATCCAATTAAGCATTGCCAGTGTTGGTGGATTGGCTGTATCGGCCAGCCCAAGCGGCGCGATAGCGAGTCCTGATTTAATCATCCCAGGTCAGCAGAATAACCCTATTTCCGTTGTGGTGAATTGTTCTAACGTGCCGCTGAATACAGCGATTACCGTGACAGTTCATCCGGCCAATGGTTCGGATGTGCAGGCAACCGGCTTCAATAATTCTGGAACTACTGCTTCAAGCAATGCCACGGTGCCGGTGAATCTGCCGCATGGCGGTGGTATCATTTACGCGAAATGTGTCAGTGGCGTTGCGGGGAGCAACACTTCCTCGGCAAACGTATCGGGCGCAGTGACCCCTTCGCTGAATGAAACCGGATTGACGGCGACGGGCGAGAGAATCAAGAGCGTGGAGGTTACCACTACGCCGGGCGGTAAGCAACAAACGACGTATGTGACGCCGTCAGGCAAACGCTACCCCGTTCCTCCGCAATAGTCAGGGACGCGCGGACAATGTTGCCTCTTCCCGCCATGTCAAAAATCCTTTGCTGTTTGACCACGGCCACCGCGCTCTTGCTGACCGTCCCGCTGGGAATGAGAGCGGCTGATCCAGACACCTTTTCGCCGGTAGTCAGCTACCAATACGAAGACTCGCTTGCCGATCCCGTCACGCAGCCGTCGATCATCAGCCCGGTCGTCGCCTACCAGTATTTCGATTGGCCGGGAGACGAGAATCTGACGTTTCAGTACAGTCCAACAGTCAGCTATTTTTATTATTTCACCGGAGGACTTACGCTGACCGGCACTGTCAGCACGCCTACGGGGACACCCGTTCCCGGCGCGCAAATCACGTTCAAGCGCGTGAACGCCCCTTTCTCCCTCGCCACCAGCAACGCCAACGGGATATTCACCACGCCGGGTCTTCCCACGCCGGCAAATTACACGCTGACGGTGACGAAGCCGGGTTATGTGACCAAGATCACGAATCTCGCGTTGACGGGGGCGGGCAACCAGTCATTCAATCTGCAACTCACCCCCCTGCCGTCCGCGCCAACGACCGTAGCGACGAATCGCAATGTGGCCCCCACGACGGTGCGTCCGCCGGCCCCCACCGATCCCATCAATCCGAACTCTCCCCGGCTGAAAATTTTCAACGGCACGGCCTTTGTCGATCTAAGCGGCCCGTTGGATAAGAACCGGGCGACCATCGTCTTTTCACACGGTTGGAACAGCAGTCCAGGCGATTGGGCGACTTTGCTTGCCTATCAAATTAAATCTCGACTTGGCAATGCTACACCCAACCTGCTGGTCTGGGATTGGCACATTCAGGCAAATACGACTTACCCACCGACTGACGAAGCCCTCGCGGAGGGACTACGCTTGGGTCAAGCTCTCCAGCAACAACTTGGAACGAATTATAATCAGCACATTCATTTTATCGGCCATAGTCTCGGTACAATCGTCAACGCTCAAGCGTGCGACTACGTTCACGGCAGTTTCGCTCGCAGCAGCATGAACCCGCCGGTCCGTTGGTTGGCCTCTACAACAACTCCCCACATCACGTTGCTGGACGAAGCCGAGGTTGCCTCAATCTTTCAACAGCAGGTGGTCACGGCGGCTGACGTGGCGTGGCAGATCGCGCAGCTTGAGAACAGCTATCTCACCGCTGCGGCGGCGGGGGGAGTGGTTGGCACAACGATTGCGACTTGGAAAAATCCCATCCCGAAGGACGCACGATGGATCGACAACTATATCTCCGCAGTTGGCCTCAAGCACGCTCAGTCTGTAAATGTTGTCTTGCTTGCCCCTGCATTGTCGTTGCAAGCACAGACCTTGCAAAGCCTCAAAAGCAGCGTGGCATTTGCTCATAGCTACGCGCATGAATGGTACAGCAATAGCGTCCCGCCTGCTACCCCGGCTGCACCCATCGGCTTTATCTCCTCAATGGAAAGTGGGAGTATGTTCCCTCCCAGTGGTCAAGGGAAAACGCCGGGTAGTCTGTGGTGGGAAAACACCGATTCACCTGATCCAAATGATTTAAGCCTATATCCTCCTAACTTTAGCGGGGTGTTTCCCATCGCTTTCGACGGAAATTTTCCCATCGCACTTGGGCTTTCGGTTCACCTTGGATCGCTCGGCGGTTTGGGTATCCATTGGGCGGAAGTTCAGGCAGGCACGGTAATCTCCACCACTGGCAATGTAATCGGGCAGACCTTGCAAAAAGTCGGCTTATGGTGGGATGTAGCTAGTGATGCGGCGGTCGATGTACTAAATTCGGTCAATCCCGATCAACAAATCGCTGGCCCTCTGGCCGCGCCGGTTTTTGGAATCCAACTGCAAACAAGACTCGCATCCCGCCCGAACTCGGGACGAAATTCTGCTCTCGCTGCCGCAGGTACGCCGGGTCAGCCGGCAGCAGCTTGGGTGACGGTCAAGGTACCAGCGGACGCTGGCTTGATGGCCTTTGATTTCACCGTGACTGGCGATCCCCAGGAGGATAGCATTGCCTGTGCGATCAACGATCAGAACGTGTTCACTCTGCCCGCTAAATTTGCGCCTGACGGTCAAGCCGTCAGCACGGATATGATTGACGTTTCCGCCTATGCCGGGCAGAGCGTGGAATTGTTTTTTGGGCTGGTAGGTGGAACGTCCACCAACTGCCAAGTCTCTGTTGATGGGGTACGGTTCATCACTGTGCCTCAACCACAGTTAGCGATCAGTTTAGCGGCGGGGAATACTGTCCTCCAGTGGCCGGCTTCCGCCACGGGATGGGTTTTGGAGACTTCTGAATCCCTCACCACGGGAAACTGGCAGGCGGTGCCTACGGACAGCGCGGTGACCGTCAGCAATGGGTTGGCAATTTTGCAACAGCCCACGACCGGCAAGCAAAAATTTTATCGTTTGCGGAGAGGACCGTAGGCTCGGTCTGGACGATGTGGTGGGTGTTCAACCGAAGCCGAGTGCTGACCGGGAGCAACATCCAAAGGGAGAATAAGACGCTGGTTTGGATAATTCTGCGCCTGTGTTCTTTGCACAAGTACGGGTCGGTAACCGCTTGTTCCCAAGCCTCCGGCGGCCCCTACGCGGGGAGCGACAACGGGGGAAAATCTCCGCTGGCAGATGAATGTGCGGTCGAAACGTGGGCGTAGAAACTCGGCCACGGACCCGTCTGCGCGCTGAGAATCAGAAATCTTGAGGCAGGTGCAGTACCATGATTTTGCAAGCATCCTGAGAGCATCTTGTATGGGGCGCAACGGGCGTGAGACTCGACTACTTCTGGTCGTCCATGCCTTGGGAATTGGCTTGTGTTTCTGGATTCGCGGCAGGCGCGGCACCAGCCGATACCCGCTCGTCATCATGCGGCGACACGGGCGGCAATCCAAACAGATTACGGTCATTGTCCGGGGCATCCATCAGTCGGGTGACCAAATGCGGCATCAATTGATCCCAAAAATCCGGGTCGCTACCTGCCACCGCGAGCACAACTTCTCCCGTGATCTGAGCACGGCGAGCCTGTTCCCGAGCCTTGGCTTGTTTGGATTTCGAGAGGTTGTCCACTTCCTCTTCGCGCTGTTTGGCCTCGTCCCGTAGCCTCTTGACTTGATCCCGTTGTTCACTGATTTGGCGGTTCAACATGGTGAACTCGGAAGCTGCCTTGACTGCGTGGTGGAGGTCGCTGGACGTGCTCATAGACAACTCTTTTAGCAGATTCTGGTCCTGCACCCGGGATCGCGCTGTGGAATTATCCGAGTGTCCTCACACGCGCCCGCGTGAGCAATTCGACGTATTCACAGGTGGAATCCCGTAGCGAAGCGGAGGGCGCAACTTAGCATTAACCCACAGTCGGGTTAATGCGTTGCGAGCCGCCTTCTCGGCTGCTGGCGTGCCATGTGCTCTCAAAGGGAGAAGCACATGGCGATTGCCCATCTTCGCATCAATACGGTGACGCGCGCCACCGGCGGCAGCGCGGCAGCAGCGGCGGACTACGCCCTTGGCTGTGGCCGCTACGCCAGAAAGGCGGCAGACGTGCTCGCGCACGGTCACGTCGGACCTGCGCTCGATTGGCGCGACGTGGATCGAGCCGAAGATCGCTCGACACGGAGGGCTACTGCCAAGGTCGCTAGGACGGCGCACATGGCCCTGCCCGTTGAACTCGGTCACGATGCACACGTCCGCATCGCAATCGCCAAAGCCGATGCTCTACGGCGACGGCACGGTTGCGCGGTTCTGTGGAGCATCCACACTGCGCCCGACGACGGCGATGGTCGTAACGTCCATCTGCATCTGGTCATCACTACCCGGCGCGTGGATGACGCCGGGCGGATCGGCGAGAAATGCAGAGAACTCGACCGCAAGCAAACCAGCGCAGCGCACATGGAGGCTTGGCGGGCGCAGTGGCAGCAAATCGTCAACGCCGAGCTTACCCAAGCAGGCACCGCCGCTCGGATCGACATGCGTTCGTTTGTTCGGCAGGGCAAGACCGATCCGCCCACCGAACATTTGGGTCCACAAATCACGGCCAGCGTCCGTCGCGGCTACCACTCCGAAAAACATGCCAGAAACGAAGCCATCCTCAAAGCCCGACGAGCCAACGCCGCCGTCGAACAGGCCGAACGAAAACTCGCAGCCCTCCGGGGAAGAAAACAGCGAATTGACCGAGTTGCGCGAACTGAACTCGCGCTTGGTGGAGCAAATCGAATTTGTCAGCGAGCAGCTTGCAGCCTGCGAGGCGCGGTTAGCACAAATGACCGCCGTCGTCGCAGAAAACTCGGAGGACTTGCAGCGGTTCGGCACGAATTGGTTCCGCCCGTCAGCAGTGGCCTCGATCACGCGCGAAAGTTCGGCGGGTGTGTGTCTCAACGGACACCCGATAGGGTGGAACACCAGCGGGCAGGAGGACAGCACCGCGCAGCAGATGCGTCAGATCGCGGAGTACATCAACCGCCAGAACGCCGCCAAGCGGAAAGCCGCAGGTTTGCCCGAGCCGGAGCCGATGGAGGAACTCGAACTGCCGGATCAACCGGAGGAACGACCATGAGCAGCAGACAGGCCGATCAAATTCTCATCGAGCGGGCCAAGCGTGATGTAGAACTCGCCGCCTTCCTTGGCACGCACGGCTGGACCACGCACCACAACGATACTGCCCGTTGGCGACTCCTCTCCGGTCCCGACGATCAACGCATCCTCGTCCACCGGGCAGCCAGTGGCGATTGGCTTTGGCGTGATGCCCATGACCGTGCCGTGGGCGGTTCGATCTATCATGCCGCCCGGCGGCTCCTGGGCCTGGATCACGGGCGTGTCATGGCCGCGATCCGAGCCGCCGTTGTCACACCGCCGCCGCCCTTACCCGCTGGTCGTGGCGGGCGTAGTACGGTGACGACGGCCAAGCAAAATCCTACTCGCGCACTTTACCCGCTGGGGAAAAGTGGACGCGCTTATCTGAGCGAGACGCGCAGGATTGACCCGGCCACCCTCAATGCATTCGCTCATGCCTTGGGTGAAAACAAGCACGGCAGCAGCGTCGCGCCGCACAACAAGGCGGGTGATGGCGAGGAGCGCGGGGAGCATTGGACCAGCCACTTTCACGGTGGGCAGGATGACGGCCCTGGCCGTGGCCGATCATTGTGGATAGCCGTGCCCGAAAACGGAACCACGCCTCGGGAACTCATGGTCGCGGAATCCTTCATCGACGCGCTGAGCGCATGGGAATTGGCTCCCGACGATGTGCGGACACGCTCTGGCGTAGCCAGTACGGGAGGAGCCATCAGCGAAGCGGGCAAAAACAAGCTCCTGCTTGCTCTGACCCGGATGAAAGAGCAGCACAAGGGGCTTACAACCGTCCGTCTGGTTGACCTCACGGATGTGGGGGAGCGCGCGACCGCCGCGCGGACAGACTTTTTGCGCGATCTGGCCGAACGTGCTGGCGTCGAATACCGGCGAATCACGCCGAGCCACGAAAACACCAAGGATTGGAACGAGGAACTTGTCGCCACCAAGGCGATAGCACAGGCGGCTCAGGAAGCAGTCAAGGCTGCCGAATCGAGGGCAGCTTACCTCCCGCCACCAGACGAACCAGAGGCGTTCGAGGAAGAGCAGCATGGCCCAATCCACTGAGCCAAAACTTTCGGAATCGCCCGTGAGGGCTGGACAAGCGGAAGCTCTACCATCGAGCTATGTCCCCCCTTTCCGCAGACGAACTACTTTTTTTCCGATGTGGTCGTCGGATTTGCATGATCCGCAGCTTTTGCCGCTTCACTCATGCTTTCTTTATTTGCTTCGTCCTGTTGGGTGGCTACTCCCTCCCCGGCTTGCTGGGTTTGCTCAGTAACAGGGGCGGAAGCAGGCGGTTGCACAGGGGCAGCGACACCAGTGAGCGCGGATGATGCGATAGCGGCAGTAACTGCTGCTTCACCAATCTTTTGACCAAGAGATTTGTCGTCAGAATCAGCCATAACTTAAGTTACTACCTGCGCCCGACAGCGCAACCACGGGTTTTTGTTGGGTTTGCGGAGTATAATATTCCGAAAACTTTTCCCCTTTGACGCGCGGCGCGAGCCGCCGCCAGCGGCACGGTTCGGGCAGAAAGGGCGTTCTGTTTATCAGGGTTCAACGCTTGGTCCGTCCGTCTCGACGTCAGGTGCTGCGGTGGGATCGTTCTTGCGGCTGATGTACCGGTCGATAATCTTATGAAGCTCTTCGAGGCTTTGGCAATCTGGGATTTCGGCGTGTCCGACAGCCCGATACCAGCCGGTTGGGAGCTTCACGATTTCAAATCCTAGATAGGTTGGAACCATTTCATCCATGTTGCGGCCCACTTAGAGCAGGTCGCTTGCCGTGTTGCACTTGCAGAATCCGCGCTGACGGACCACGCTCAAACGCAACATTTTCCGAGCATCGCCCACTTTTCTGCCCGAACATCAGTACGGGATCGAGCAATCTCGGTTGGAACGGATCGTATGCAGGCGAACCAAGAGGAAAATCAGTTCCACGCTAGTTCCACGATTCATACCGAACTGAACGGATCGGAAACGATCTAAAAGAAAACACCGCATTTTCGGTGCGGCGCCTGCAACCTGCTGAAATGGCCCAATTTGCTGGGCTAGAAAGTGGTTGCGGGGGTAGGATTTGAACCTACGACCTTCAGGTTATGAGCCTGACGAGCTACCAGGCTGCTCCACCCCGCGGTTTGATGATGCCAACTTGCACGCTTCCGTTGCAACGCGCAACAACAAATTGCGCTTCGACGCGATTTTCACTTTTTCGCGCCCCGGTCCGCCCCTAATTTCGAGCCTCTATGAAAATCGTCGTCGCTTATTCGGGTGGGTTGGACACCTCGGTGCTGTTGAGTTGGCTGAAGGAAACGTATTCCGCCGAAATCGTCGCCTTCTGCGCGGACATCGGCCAACAGGAAGAACTCGACGGCCTCGAAGCGAAGGCCCTCGACACCGGTGCCAGCCGCTGCTACATCGACGACCTGCGCGAGGAGTTTGCCCGCGATTTTATCTTTCCCATGATGGAAGCCGGGGCGCTCTACGAGGGCCAGTATTTCCTCGGCACGAGCATCGCCCGCCCGCTCATCGCCAAGCGCATGGTCGAAATCGCCCGCGCGGAGGGCGCGGACGCCGTCGCCCACGGCGCGACCGGCAAGGGCAACGACCAAGTGCGCTTTGAGCTGACCGCCGCCGCGCTCGCGCCGGAAATCGAGGTCATCGCGCCCTGGCGGCAGGAGCGTTTCCGCCAGCAGTTCCCCGGTCGCGCCGAGATGATCGCCTTCGCGGATAAACAGGGAATTCCCGTCGCGGCGAGCGCGAAAAAACCGTATTCGATGGACCGCAACCTCCTGCACATCTCGTTCGAAGGCGGCATCCTCGAAGACCCGTGGTTCGATGCCAGCGCGCCGGAGTCGCGCGAAATGTACAAGTTGAGCGTCGCGCCGGAGGACGCGCCCGACCAGGCGGAATACGTGCTGTTGCGCTTCGAGGCGGGGCGCTGCGTCGGGGTGGGGGCGGGGGATGGCGGCGAGGTGACCGCCATGGGTCCGCTACAAGTCATGGAAACGCTCAACGCGCTGGGCGGCAAGCACGGCGTCGGGCGCGTGGACATGGTGGAAAACC
Source organism: uncultured Chthoniobacterales bacterium (assembly GCA_964242205.1). Taxonomy (GTDB): domain Bacteria; phylum Verrucomicrobiota; class Verrucomicrobiia; order Chthoniobacterales; family SZAS-18; genus CAHJWO01. The sequence goes on along the minus strand of CAXTBX010000033.1, from coordinate 29,363 downwards.
GTTTCGTCGGCATGAAAAGCCGCGGCGTGTACGAGACGCCCGGCGGCGCGATCCTGCACTTCGCCCACCGGCAGATGGAATCCCTGACGATGGACCGCGAGGTGATGCACCTGCGCGACGGGCTGATCCCGAAGTACAGCACGCTCGTTTACAATGGTTTCTGGTTCGCGCCGGAGCGCGAGGCCATCCAGGCGCTCGTCACGGAGAGCCAGCGCAACGTTACCGGCGAGGTGCGCGTCAAGCTTTACAAGGGCAACGTCATCGCCGCCGGTCGCCGCAGCCCGGTGAGCCTGTACAATCCGCATATCGCCACGATGGAGGCTGACCCGACGCAGGCGTATAACCAGACGGACGCGACCGGGTTTATCTCGTTGAATGCGTTGCGGCTCAAAGTGGCCGCGCGTGTGCATGGCCAACCGGCGACCTGACCATCACGAAGCTTGCCTTTGCCGCCGGGCAAGGGCAGGCTGGTCCTCATGACGGACAAAGAAATTGCCATCAACGCGGTTCACCAGATGCCTGAATCTGCCACGCTGGAGGAAATTCACGCCGAGATCGTGCAGTTGGCGACCAAGGGCGAAAGGTCGCCGGATAACAAGACGGACGCCTCGGCAGACCGGGGCGGCCAAACCGAATCCGTCTGGCCCTCCAAGTTCTGACGACACGAATTGCCTCCGGTGCGTCAATAACGCGGCACCGTCGAGTCGATCTCGTGCGACCAGCGGTCGATGCCGCCCGCGACGCTCCGCGCGTTGGTGTAACCGAGTTCCCGCAGCATCTCCGCCGCCCGCAGGGAGCGCATCCCATGGTGGCAGTACAGCAAAATCGACGCGTTCTTGTCGGGCAACTTGGCCGCCGTCTCTGACGGCAGGGTAGCCAGCGGAATCAACTCTGCGCCGGGTAAACGACAATGTTCGTACTCGTCCGGGTCGCGGACATCGATCAAGCGCACACCGCCCGCTTCGGCGGCCAGTAGACGCTGGGTCTCGGCCACGCTAATCTCGATGGAAGAATTGTCGCTCACATTACCAGAGGGTGGGCCGAGATCGGCTACGGCGAGATCGTGACTGGCGTGCCGAGCGGCGTGTTGTTGAAGAAGTTCTCCGCCATGAACCCGGGCATCCGGATGCAACCATGGCTGGCCGGCACGCCGGGCAGATAACCGGTGTGCAGCCCCACGCCGTTGGTCACGCGCAGGAAAAACGGCATCGAACTTCCCAGGAATACCGAGCCGGGAGGACGTGGGTCCTTGCCGTTCTCCACGTTTTCCTTGACCACGACCGTCTGGTCGTGCGCATCCACAAAGTCCCCGTACAGCGTCGAACGGTGGTCCTTGTCCTTCTGCAAGACCTTGTAGGCACCGGTCGGCGTGTCGTGGCCTTCCTTGCCGGTGGACACCTGCGAAACGCCCACCAACTGGTCGCCTTTGTAGTAATAGGCGCGCTGCTCGCTCAGCCGCACCTCGATGTGGGCCGCGCCGGGCACCGCGTCACCGTCCCAGTACGACACGGCGTCCTCGGGCGAAGTGTGCTGGTTGTACCCCTCGTTGACCCCGCGCCCGCCCATGCCGTGCATGTACTCGGTGCGTCCCTGGGCGAAGCGCGGATCGTCCCCACAGGCCGCAACTGCGCACGCCATCAGCAAAAGGCCCAAAGTGCGAAGACTATTCTCGATCTGCATAGTGGTTGTGTAATGGCGCAAAATCCGTGCTACTAATACAACCTGACGCCGCTCAGTCAACCGCCAACTGCCCGTTCAGCGGCGGCGGATCACCTGCCAATTCCCTTTTTCTTTCTAGCCCATGCCGACTTACGAGTACCACTGCACCAAATGCGAAGGCAGCTTCGACGTGGTCCAGTCCATGAAAGACCCGCACCTCCAGGAATGCCCTGAAAACCTCTGCCGGATGGAAGCTTGGGGCCACGGCTGCGTCAAACGCCAGCTAGGCACTGGGGCGGGCTTGATCTTCAAAGGCAGCGGCTTCTACATCACGGACTACCGCAGCGACAGCTACAAGGAGGCCGCCAAGAAGGATTCGGCCGGCGCATCCACGCCCGCCGCGTCCTCCGGCGGCAGCGGTGGTTCGGAGGCCGCCAAGTCCAAGCCGGACGCGGCCCCCGCCGCGCCCAAGTCCGAGCCCGCCAAGCCGAGCGCGCCGCCCGCGAAGTCGGGTCCGGCCTCCTAAAACCTTTCCCAAGGGGAGCGGAACCTGCTACACAGGAACCGCGTCCATTTCCGTCTCGCCCCTTCGTTTTCTCTCTATGGCCACGACCACGCTCGTTTGTAAACAGTGCAACTTTGAGAACGAACCCGAGCGGGTCTATTGCCACAACTGCGGCGCGAAACTCGACCGCAGCCTGCTCCCACCCGAGGCCAGCAAGCGCGAGGACCCCGCCTTCGTCCAGGAGCGCGTGCGTCGGATGGTCAAGCCGCGCAACGTCACGCTGCTCTACAACCTTAAGAACCTGCTGGCCAGCCTCGGGCTAGCGGTGCTCTTTGCCGTGCTCGTCGTCATCGTCAAGCCGCCGAACGACACACCCAAGCTCAGCCAGGAGGCCGTCATGGACGCACCCGCCATCGTGGACGACATGGATGGCGAGCTCCAGCAGCCCGTGGCACACCGGCTCGTGTACACGGAGGACCAGGTCAACGCGTTTCTCCAGTCGTCACTACGTGCGGGCAAGGCGGAAAAGGCCGGGACGGTGGTGACGAAGTTCGAGCGCGCGTTCGTCAAGTTCGAGGATGGCATCGTCCACGCGACGACGGCGAATTCGTTGTTCGGCCTGCCGATCTACGCCACGACGACGCGGACTTTGTCCGTGCGCAACGGGGTCATCACCTCGCAACCGCTGGGCGGGAAGCTGGGCCGTCTGTCGATCCCGGCCAAGGCGGTCCCGGCGTTTGAAACGATCTTTCGTCCCTTGCGAACCGTGCTGGACCGTCCGCTCAAGATGTTGACGCAGATGCAGTCCGTGACCGTGCATAAAGGGGGCGTGGAGATGATCACCACCCCGGCGCGGCGGTAGGGGAAGGCAGCAGGCAGAAGAAAACGGATATGCGGCGCTGGGTCTGGATTTTTCTGACGTGGTTGATGGTGGCGGTGCCCGGGTGGGCGCTGGACCTGATGCCGCGCAGCTTCAGCCGCTCGCGGCAGTTCGTCGTGTACGCGAAGGACGGCGCGCTGCGCGGAGCTATCGGCACGCTGGGCGACGATACCAAGGCCGAAATCCTGCGCGTGCTCGGTTTGCAGGACGATTGGAAGCTGCCCATCGTGGTGGACCTGCGCGTACCCGAGGCGTCGGTGCAGGACGCCCGTGCACCGGTGCGGCTGACGCTCGCGCAGACCGGCACGGGGTTGAAGATCGAACTCGACCTGCTCCTAGGCGAGGCCGGGCGCGGCACGCGCATCCGCGACGAACTGGTGCGCACGATCTTGCTCGAACTCGCCTACCGCGAACGCCGCTCCCTCGGCGCGGGGCAGGGGTACATTCCACCGCCGGCCTGGCTGGTGGAAGGTTTCTCGGCCTACGTGGACAACGTGGAAGACGGTGTGTCGGCCAGCATGTTCTCGGCCCTGCTCCCGACCACGCAGACCATGCCCATCTCCGAGTTTCTCCAACGCGACCCGGCGACGATGGACTCGACCTCGCACGCCGTTTACCGGGCCTACGCCTACAATCTGGTGAGCCTGCTGTTGCAGGACTTGGAAGGCGGGCGGGCGGGCATGGCGGCGTTCATCCGCGACCTGCCGACGCTGCTGCTGGAGGAGGCACGCAACGCCGGGGTGCTCGCGCAGCATTTCCCGCAGCTCGGAGCCACGCCCGACGGGTTGGAAAAGTGGTGGGCGCTCGGGTTGGCGCGCCTGGCGGCGACGGACCAGTACCAGGCTTTCTCGGTCGAGGATACCGAGACAAGGCTGCTGCCGCTGCTGTCGTTCCAGAGCCTGCCCGACCCGAAAAAGCCGTCGCAACCCGTGAAGAACTACACGCTGGACGACTACGAGGAGTTCGTGGGCCGCAAGCAGACCCGGCGGATGCTGGAAGGCATCCGGCGCGGTCTGGCCGAACTGAGCGGGCGCGCCAACCCGCTGAGCCGACCGATCATCCTGGGTTATCAGGAGGTGGTGTCGGTGCTGGCGCAGGAGCACACGAAAGGCGTGCGGCAGCGGCTGGAATCCCTGGCTGCCGAGCGCAAAAAGGTGCTCAAGCGCCGGGAGGACATCGCGGATTACGTCAACTGGTACGAGGGCACCCAGATGCCCGACCAGAGCGGGGCGTTTGAAAATTATTTCCGCACCTCGCGGCAGTTGGCCCATCCGCGCCCGGTCCACCGGCCCGATGCGATCTCGGCGTATCTGGACGGGTTGGACGCGGAGTACCGGTAAAAGAGTGGCTCAAGGCTTTGCGCTCGTCGCCGCCGCTCCTTTGCGCGCCAGTTGCTTCGTCAGATTCGCCTTCAGTCCGTTGAACGCCGGAGTGCGGATACTCGCCAGGTATGCTTCCGCCGCTTCCTTGCGCCCCATCCGCACGCTGATGCGCGCGAGGTGGCTGTTGGCAAAATCCGTGTCGCTGCCGCTCAGCGTCAACACGGCCTGCCACGCCGCGAGCGCCTGTGCCCAGTCGGGCTGCGCGAACGCGTAGAACGTCTCGGCGTAGGCCTTGGCCAGCGGCAGGTCGCCCGGCGAAAGCTCCGCCGCGCGCCGGAAATGCTCCAGCGCGAGCCGCAGCACGGCTTGGTCGTCGGGCAAAGCGGGGAGCGAGTGCAGTTCGTGCCGAAACAAAAACAGCACGTTCGCCAACGCGGTGTGATAGCGCGCCACATCGGGCCGGGCTTCCACCGCTCGCTGGAATTGCTCAAACGCCGCCCGCACATGGTTCACCCGCAGGTAGGCCGAACCGAGCGCGTCGGCGGCCTCGGCGTTCTGCGGGTCCAAACTGGCGGCGCTCTGCCAATAAGAAACCCCCGCCTCGGGCGAATCGAGTTCGGCCAGGCCGTCGCCCACCGCCAACTGTAAGGACGACGAAGTCGGATATTTCTTCGCCAGTTCCCGGTAAACGTCGGCTAACCGCATGGCGCGGGCCTTTTCCTCGGCGGCGTTCTTGGCAGGCGCGAGCGCAAATGACACCTGCATCGCCCGGGCCGCCGTGAGGTCGTTTTGCCACGGTGGGGGCGGGGGATCCGGGGCGGGCGACGCCCCGTTCGCCCGAGCGGGCGTGAGCACCGACAGCACGATCACCCCCCAGAGCACTACACCCAGCCATGAAGTTTGACACGGCCGGGCGCGGACGTTATGCATGGCGGCGGCAACCTCCACGCGGCGGAGGCTGCTGGCAAGACCCGCCCATGTTTTCCATTACCTTCCGCGAAGGCGTCCTAGTCCTGATGATCCTCGGCGCGCTGATCGTGGGAGCGATGGTCAAACACTGGCGGGACGCGTACCGGGAACAACCGCTCCCCGCGTCAGCCTCCCCTTCCGCCGAACAGCCGCGCTGAGACGCATCCTGCCCGACCAAACGCATGAACCTCGACCATTTCTCGGCCACCGTGGACAGCATCGTGGCGGAAAACCCGCGCTACGAGCGCGACGCCTATCTTTTCGTGCGCGACGCATTGGAATATACCACCAAGCAGCAAAAGAAAAAGGCGGCCAGCGCCGCGCCGGTCGAATGTCACGTCAGCGGCCAGCAACTCCTCGAAGGAGTGCGGCAATACGCCCTGCAGCAGTTTGGCCCGATGGTCCTGACGGTGTTCGAGCACTGGCGGGTCAGGTCGTGCGAAGACATCGGACACATCGTGTTCAACCTGATCGAGGCGCGCGAGTTCGGAAAGTCCGACCACGACACGCTGGAGGAGTTCCGCCGAGGCTACGACTTCCACGACGCCTTCGTCAAACCGTACCGTCCGCATGCCCGGGCAGAAGCGGGGGGCCGGCAGGCCGAGGTCGAAAGGCCGTCCCACGTCCGCGGCGAGGCCCGGGCGTCGGGGGCGTCCTAAAAAAGGCGGATGGCGACCTCGGGCCGCCATGGGTGCCACTACGGCGCAGCCGCCCCCAGCTCATTGACGTTGATCCAGCCACTCTGGCAGCTTCGCCGCGCCGTTTGCCATGGCACCCGGAAGTCGCCATCCCCCCTGAAAGACAGCGCGCACAGCTTTCTTGACCTGTCACACCTTCGTCCTCGTTACCCGGTTGCTTTCGCTCTGGAAGCGGCGAGATTATTCCCCCCGCGCGATGATCTCCTCCACCTTTCACAAGACCCAGACCGCCGAGCCGACCGGCACGATCCAGTTTCCGCGCGTCACGGCGCAACGCTTCGTCCTGCCCAACGGGTTGATTTTGATCGCCCAGGAAGACCGCAGCGCGCCGGTCGCCAGCGTGCAGGCCTGGGTGGGCACGGGCAGCATCCACGAGGGCAAGCACCTCGGCGCGGGCCTGTCTCATTTGTTGGAGCACATGCTGTTCAAAGGCACGGCGACCCGCACGACTAACACCATCGCCCAGGCTATCCAGGACGAGGGCGGCTACATCAACGCCTACACTTCTTTCGACCGCACGGTGTACTGGATCGACGTGCCCAAGGCAGGCGTCGCCGCCGCCGTGGACATTCTGGCCGACGCTTGCATGAATTCCACGCTGCCGCCGGAGGAATTCGTCAAGGAGCAGGAGGTCATCCGGCGCGAGTTTGCGATGGTCGCTGACGATCCCGACCGGATCAACAGCCAGCAGCTTTTCACGACCGCTTACCGCGAGCATCCTTACCAATTCCCGGTCATCGGTTACCTCGACGTGTTCAACGGCCTGACTCGCGACGACGTGATGGCTTATTACAAAGCGCGCTACGTGCCGAACAACCTCGTGTTCGTCGTGGTCGGCGACGTGGACACGGCGACAGTTCTGGCGCAGTTGGAGACGTTTTTCGCGCCGCATCCCCGGCAGGCGCTCGCCCCGGTTTTCCTGCCCGCCGAGCCGCCGCAGATCGGTCGGCGTGATGCACACCGGGAGTTCCCGACCGAGCTTTCTCGCGTCGTCGCTTCCTGGCACATCCCCTGCATCACCCACCCGGATGTGCCCGCGCTGGACCTCCTGGCGACCGCGCTCGGCGACGGACGCAGCAGCCGACTCTACCGCCAAGTGCGTGAGGAAAAGCAGTTGGCGCACTTCATTTCGGCGTTCTCTTACGTGCCTGCCCAGCCCGGTCTGTTCGGCATCGAGGCGACCACGGATCAGGACAAGCGCGCGGCGGCGGAGCAGGCCGCGCTGGAGATCATCGCCGAAATTGGCCGCGACGGCCTGACGCCCGCCGAACTGGCCAAGGCCAAGCGCGTGGCGCTCAACAACCAGCTTCATTCGCTCGTGACCATGCGCGGGCAGGCCAGCGACCTCGGCTCCAACTGGCTGCTGACCGGCAACCTCGATTTCTCGCGCGATTATCTCGATGCGATCCAGGCCGTGCAGTCCGAGGACATCGCACGAGTGGCGCGCACTTACCTGCAACCCGAAAACCGCACGGTCGCGGTGCTCGACCCGGTGGCCGAAAAGTCCGCCGAGGCCATTGCGCCTATGGAGGTCAAGGAGGCGGGCGAGATCCAAAAATTCGTGTTGTCCAACGGTTTGCGCCTCCTGATCCGCGAGGACCCGCGCCTGCCGCTCGTCTGCCTGGATGCCGTGTTCCGGGGCGGCCTGCTGGCGGAGACCCCGGCGGACAACGGGCTGACCAAGCTGTTTTCCCGCGTGTTGCTCAAGGGCACGACGAACCGCACCGCCGAGGCGCTGGCTGACGAGGTGGAATCCGTCGGTGGCAGCATCTCCTCCGAGGGCGGCAACAATTCGTTCAGCGTGTCGCTGGAGTTCATGCAGCCCGACCTCGACCTGGGCTTGGACGTGCTGGCCGACGTGCTGCTCAACGCCACGCTGCCTGAGGAGGCTATCGAGCGCGAGAAAATCGTGCAGCTCGCGGGCCTCAAGGCCGAGGACGAGCACGTGACCAGCGTGGCGCGTAACCTTCTGCGCTCGACCTTGTTCGAGGGGCATCCCTACGCGCTGCGAACCTCCGGTTCGCCGGAGACCGTGGCCAAACTGGACCGCGCCGCGTTGGAGGGGTTTAGTCGGCGGTATCTCGTGGCGAGAAACGGCGTCATCGCGGTGTTCGGTAACGTGGATGCCGGGGCAGTCCGCGACCGGCTCGAAAGCCTCTTGGCTACCTTGCCGTCCGGCGAACTCGCGCTGACCGATTTGCCACAACCAACCAAACCCGCTGCGTCGCTCGCCGTCGAAAAATTCGAGGAAAAGGAGCAGGCTGTCCTGATGATCGGTTATCCGGGGGTGTCGGTTTTTGATCAGGACCGCTACGCGCTGGAAATCATCGACGAGGCGAGCAGTGACCTCGGCTCCCGCTTTTTCATTCGCATCCGTGAGGAACTGGGGCTGGCTTACTTCGTGGGTAGCTCCCAAACCGTGGGCTTGGCGCGTGGATGCTTCACGTTCTATCTTGGCACCGACCCGCGCAAGGTGGACGAAGTGCGGGCGGCGTTCACCGACGAGATTGCCAAACTGGCCGCCGAAGGGCTGACTGAACAGGAACTGACGCGCGCGAAAAAGAAGCTCATGGGCAAGCAGGCCATCGCTTACCAGAGCAACGCCAGCCTCGCCTATACTGTGTCGCTGGACGAACTATACGACCTCGGTTACCTGCACTATCAGGATATGGCCCGGCGGCTCGAAGCGATCACGCTGGACGAAGTGCACGCCGTGGCGAGCCGATATTTTAACCAACCAGCGGTCATTGCCGTCGTGCGCCCGGAAACGGCGCTGACCCCGGCGGAGTTGACCCGCGTCGAAGCCGAGTAGATGTTCCGCATCCACACTCTCTTCTTATGGCCGAAGTCCAACCTTCCTCCCAATCAGGCGAAACCGCCCAGCGGTTCATTGAGTTCGTGATGATGCAGGCGCAGAACGCGTCCCTGTTTCTCGGATTGATTCCCAATCCCGGTACCGGCGAGCCGGAGGTCAACCTGGATCTGGCACGCATGTTCATCGACCAATTAGCGATGATCGGCGAGAAAACGCGTGGTAACCTCTCCACCGAAGAAGCCCAGGTGTTGCGCAACTACCTGAGCAACTTGCAAATGGCTTTTTACGAGGTATCGCAGGGCCGGGGACCGGCCAGCGGCGGCAGTTCGCGCGCCGGGGCTGACACGCCAGCGGTCGAAGCGCCTGCTACGTCAGCGCCTGTTGACGATAAGCCAACCGAGACTCCGACCGTGCCCGCGCCGGATTCCGGGGAGAGCAAGAAGCGTTTCACCAAGAGCTACGGCAGCTAACCGTCGTGCTGCGATGGCGGTTTCACAGAATTTGGTCTCACTGATCTACGGTGACCCCATTGCCACCGGCGCTGACCCCGCGCCGCTGCTGTTCATCCTGGGGCCGTGCGTGATCGAGTCGGAAGATTTCCTCTGGCGCATGGCGCGCCAGATTAAGGCCGCGTGCGACCAGGCCGGCGTGCGGTGGGTGCTCAAGGCTTCCTATGACAAGGCCAATCGCACCTCGGGCCGCTCGTACCGGGGGATGCCCGCCAGGGAGGGCTGTCAACTGCTCGCCACCGTGGGCAAAGAGATGGGCGTGGCGATCACGACCGACGTGCATTCGCCCGCCGAGGCCGAACTGGCGGCGGAATGGATCGACGTGCTGCAAATCCCGGCTTTTCTCTGCCGCCAGACCGACCTGATCGAAGCCGCCGCGCGCACCGGGCGGGTCGTCAACGTCAAGAAGGGGCAGTTCCTCTCGCCGTGGGATATCCGGCCCATCGCGGAAAAGCTGCGCGCTGCCGGGAGTGAGAAATTTTTCTTCACGGAACGCGGGGTGACGTTTGGCTACCAGAACCTCGTGGCCGACATGCGCTCGCTCTACTGGATGCGCGAGGCGGGTTTTTTGACGTGTTTCGACGCCACCCATTCCGTCCAGCGGCCCGGCGGCGGGGGCGACCACACGTCGGGCGACGGCGTCTTGGCTCCGGTATTGGCGCGGGCCGCCGTGGCCACCGGTTGCGACGGGGTCTTCATGGAAACCCACGAAAACCCGGCGGAAGCCCTGTCGGACGGCCCCAACCAAATTCCTCTTCGACAATTGCCTGATTTGCTCGTTAGATTGACGAAGATTCATGAAGCCGCGCGCGTTTAAGCCGTCCTTTGGGGTTGCCCTCGGGCTGTGGATGGCGGCGTCGCTGGCGCTTGGGGCGGTTCGCGCGGGCGACGAGGCAGTTAAGGCGGCAACGTCTCCTTCCCCGTCGGCAAAAGCGGAGGCCACGCCCAAGGTCAAACGTCCCAAGCAGCCCAGGGATACGGGCGACCCCAGCCTGCCGCCCAAGACCCGCAAGGCTAAGAGCATCGACTTTCCCGCGCCTATCGGACAGCCTTCGCACGATGTGAAGATTCCCAGCATCGACTCGCTGGGCAAAGTGCTCTCGGTGATCGAAGCTGCCACCATGACGGCAATCGACAAGGACCATGCCCAGATTGAGGGCGGGACTTTCAAGCTGAACGGCCCGGACGGCAACGAAGATTACCGGGTCGAGATGCCCGTCTCTGTCATCAACTTGCAAACCGACGTCATCACCAGCGACCATCCCGTCACCGTTCGCACAAAGGATTTTGAACTGACCGGCGAGAAAATGGAATTTAATACCGTGGACCGCACGGGGGAATTGCGCGGCCACGTCCACATGCGTATTCATAATCTCAAGCAGACCATTGCCCCCGGGAACAACCTGCCAGCACCCAAATGAACAATCTCAGACCGTTTTCCTTGGCACTCGCGGGCGCGGCGGGCTGCCTTGCGGCCCTGCTGATCCTCCCCGGTTATGCCCGAGCGCAATCGCCGATTCCGACCGAAGCCGCCTCCACCCCCGCGCCGGACGCCGAAGCGGACGAGAAATCGCCGCCGACGGATTCCACCGGCAAGGATGAGATCACGGAAACGGACATCGATGCTTCCCAGTCCGCGACGTTCAACTCCAGGGACCGCGTGGCGGTGTTCACCGGGAACGTCAAGGTGGTGGACCCGCGTTTCCAACTTGTTTGCGACCGGTTGACCGTGTTCCTCGCCAAACCTGCGCCCGCCGGGCAGAACGCCCCCGCCACCCCGGCTCCGACCGCGACCCCCGGCAAGTCCGGCAAAGGCAAGGGCGATTCGTCGCCACCTTCCGGCGGCGGAGGGATCGACCACGCGATTGCCGAGGGCCACGTCGTCATCATTCAAAAGAAAGCCGCCACGAAGCCCGGCGAGGAGGAGAAACTTTCTATCGGGCGCGGCCAGACCGGCACGTTCGACAACAAGACGGGCGACATGGTGCTCAAGGGTTGGCCCAGTCTGGAGCAGAATGGCAGCAGTCTCGTCGCCACGTCCGCCGCGACGACCATGACCATCCACCGTGACAGCAGCCTGGATACCAACGGTCCGAGCAAGACCACGCTCATTCAACGCGGCAAAGGCGGCAGCAGCTTTGACCTGCCCGGCGCGCCGTCGGCACCCACGAAACCCCAAGGCAGCGGGCGGCGCGGTGGGGCGGTAGCGGCCTCGCCCGCGCCTGCGAACGGAGGACGCTAGGCCGTCCGGCAAACGTATGAGTAAGGCTCCCGAGCTTTTATCCGCCCACGGCGCGCGCGTCGCGCAGGCCCTCGACCGCCCGCAATCACAAGCAGCGAGCGCATCCGTAGCCGCGCCACCCGGTGGACAGCCGATCTTGAGCACGCACGGACTGGTCAAAATCTACAAGAAGCGCACGGTGGTCAACCAAGTGGACATCAATGTGCGCCGGGGCGAGATCGTCGGCCTACTCGGGCCGAACGGCGCGGGCAAGACGACGAGTTTTTACATGATCGTCGGCCTCGTGCCGCCCAACGCGGGCAGCATCGACTTCAACGGCAACGACGTGACCCGCCTGCCCATGTACCGACGGGCGCGCCTCGGCATGGGTTACCTGCCGCAGGAGGAATCCATCTTCCGCAAGTTGACGGTCGAACAAAACCTGCTGGCCATCCTCGAAACGCTGCCGCTCAGCGGCAAGCAGCGCCGGGCGCGGTGCGCGGAACTGCTCGAACAATTCGGTATTTCCCACGTCGCCAAAAACTTGGCCCTGACGCTCTCGGGCGGCGAGAAACGCCGGTTGACTATCGCGCGTTCGCTCATCACGAGCCCGACCCTGCTGATGCTCGACGAACCGTTCAGCGGCGTCGATCCCATCGCAGTCGCGGAGGTACAGCAAATCATCCTTTCCCTGCGCGAGAAGGCCAACCTGGGCATCATCATCACCGATCATAACGTCCGCGAGACGCTGACCATCGTGGACCGCGCCTACCTGATGTACGACGGCAAGGTCGTGCGCGAAGGGACGCGGGATTATTTGATCAACGACCCGGTCAGCCGCCAGCTCTACTTGGGCGAAAGATTCTCCATGTAGAGGGATGAAGGATGAACGCGGAGGAAGTCCAAACCTAGCGATTAGAACGGACCAGAAAGTATGCAAACCGCACCCCACCAGCCACACGTCACCGTCACGGGCCGCCACCTCGCCATCACGGCGGCCATCAACGACTACGCGGAGAAGAAAATCGAGGGGCTGCACCTGGATTATCCCAAGATCATCGAGGCGCACGTGATCCTGGAAGTGGATAAATACCGACACCGTGCGGAGATCGTGTTGGTCTGCGCGAACCACATCACCATCGAAGCGAGCGAGGAGTGTTCCGACCTGTATGCCTCAATGGATCAGGTGGCATCCAAGATCGCGCGCCAGATGCGCAAGTACAAGACGCGCCTCCTGCGCCAGCAGCGTCCGCACAAGCAGCAGTCCATCCGCTATCTGGAGGAACAGGTGTTCGACCCCGAGGCGTTTGCGATGTTCGACGAGGCCGCCGTCACTGCCAAGGGCTACACCGAACTCGTCGAGCCGGACGCGGTCCAGACCGAGCGCTACCCGGTCAAACCGATGTTCGTGGACGAGGCGGTGTTGCAAATGGAAATGTCCGATCAGAAGCAGTTCCTGGTGTTCCTGAACGCCAAGACGGAGAAAATCAACGTGCTTTACCGCCGGAAGAAGGGGAACTTGGGATTAATCCAGCCGGCATTGCACTAAAACAGCCCTCCCCACCGTGAGAAATCCCGCCGAACTGATCCAGTCGACACCGTCGTCCGACGAGGGCAAGGTGCCCAAGATCACGGTGGGACAGTTTTTCAAGGATCACGCCGAGACATTGCAACTGCGGCTCATCGGGCCGGAGCGGGGGTTCGACCGCAAGATCCTGGAACCGACTATCAACCGGCCCGGGCTGGCGTTATCTGGCTTCTACAAATACTTCGCAGGCAAGCGCGTGCAAGTGCTCGGCAGCGCGGAGTTGTCGTATCTCAAAAGCCTGCCCAGGCCGGAGGCCGTGGCGCGGTTCCGGGCGCTCTGCAAACGGCGGATTCCGTGCCTCGTGTTCTCGCGCGACGCGGACATTCCCCGCGCTTTCATCGCCGAAACCGAACGCGCGGGCGTGGCCATGTTCGTGACGCCGCTCATCACGATGAACTTCGTCAACGCGGCGACGCTGGCCCTGGAGTTCGATTTCTCGCCATCGCGGACCGAGCACGGCAGCATGGTCGACGTGCTGGGCGTCGGGACGCTGATCCGCGGCGCCAGCGGCGTCGGCAAGAGCGAGGCTGTCCTGGGACTGATCGAGCGCGGTTACAGCCTCGTGGCCGACGACGTGACGCGCATCCGCGCCATCGAGCGGCGCGAGCTCATGGCCACGGCTCCGAGCATCACCCGGTCGCACATGGAGGTGCGGGGGCTGGGGGTCATCAACGTGGCGGCGATCTTCGGCATCGGCAGCATCCGCAGCGAGAAACGGCTGGACCTTGTGGTCACATTAAAAGATTGGCAGGACATGGAGGAAGTCGATAGGATCGGGCTGGAACAGGAGGTCTATCGCATTTTGAACATTACGGTCCCGCACATCACGATCCCCGTCCGTCCTGGCCGCGACATGGCCCGGCTGGTCGAGGTGGCGGCGCTCGACCAGAAGCTCAAGAGCCACGGACAACACGGTTCGGCGGAGTTTAACCAGCGCTTGTTGAACCTGATGCACCGAAAGAACGCTTTATGAGCCTGCTCAACCGTCCCACGCCCAGCAGCGAGTCCGACAGCGAATGCAAATGCTGTAAGGACTTGACCATCAGCAACAAGTTGGGGATGCACGCCCGGCCCTCGGCGCGCTTCGTCAAGGTGTCCAACCGGTACAAGGCGGAGATCTGGGTCGAGAAAGATGGCGAACAGGTCAACGGTAAGAGCATCATGGGACTGATGATGCTGGCCGCCGGGCAGGGGTCGAAGCTGCGCGTGACGGCGGAAGGTCCCGACGCGGCGCAGGCGCTGGACGACCTCGCACACCTCATCCAGACGAATTTCGACGAAGAATGAAGACCCGCTTCGCCAGGAAACCGCGTCGATGAGCGACGAAGCCGGTTTTTCTCCATCTGCGGAAATCCGCTTCCAGGGGCTGGGCGTTTCGCCCGGACTGGCGCGTGGACGGCTGTTCGTCCACCGGCCCGAGGACGAAGCCATCGTCGAACGGAAGGTGGCAGAGGCGGAGATTCCGTCGGAAATCGCGCGTTTCGAGTCCGCGCTGCTCCTGACGCGCGCGCAGATTCTCGACATGCAGGCGAAGATCGCGGAGGCCATCGGGGCCAAGGACGCGAGCATCTTCGACGCGCACCTGCTGGTGGTTGAGGACCGGACGCTGATCGACGAGGTGCTGCGGACGCTGGAGCGCGACCGGCGCAACATTGAGGTCATTTTCCAGGAAGTCGCGGGCCGGTACGCGCGGTTGTTAGAGCAGATGGACGACCCCTACCTGCGGGAGCGGTCGATGGACATCCACGATGTGACCCGGCGGGTCGTGATGAACCTCGTGGGCCGGGCGTCACCTGCCTTGTCGGAAGTGAATTATCCCCACCTGTTACTCGCGCAGAACCTGACGCCGTCGGATACGGCGTCACTCAACCGTGAGCTGGTGCTCGGCTTTGCCACCGACGCCGGGAGCCGAACCTCGCACACGGCGATCATGGCGCGGTCGCTGAACATCCCGGCCATCGTGGGCTTGCACGACGTGTGCAACCGGTTGGAATCCGGTGTGGAGGTGCTGCTGGACGGCCACCATGGGCTGCTGGTGCTCCATCCGTCCGAGCAGACGCTGCGCGAGTACGAGGAGCTGGGCCGCCGGATGCAACGGGTGGAAGACGGGCTAGTCAACCTGCGCGAAACGGCCTCGACCACGGCGGACGGGCACCATGTGGTGCTTTCGGCGAACATCGAACTGCCCGATGACCTGCCGACGGTCAAGAGCAGCGGCGCGGAGGGCGTCGGCCTATACCGGACGGAGTTCTTCTACCTCAATAAGAACGAGTTGCCTACCGAGGAAGATCAGTACGAGAATTACCGTCAGGTCGCCAGCGAGATTTTGCCGCATCCCATCATCATCCGCACGCTCGACCTGGGCGGGGACAAGGCGATTGCGAACCTGCACCTGCCCACGGAGTTGAATCCGTTCCTGGGTTGTCGGGCGATCCGGTTCTGCTTGGACCGGCCCGACATTTTCAAGGTGCAGTTGCGGGCTATCTTGCGGGCGAGCGCGCTGGGGAACGTCAAGATGATGTATCCGCTCATCAGCGGGTTGGAGGAAGTGCGCCGGGCGAACGCCGTGCTGGAGGAGTGCAAGACGGAGTTGCGCGCGGAGGGCAAGGCGTTCAACGAGCAGATGGAGGTAGGCATCATGATCGAGGTGCCCAGCGCGGCGCTGTGCGCGCCGGAGTTGGCGCGGGAAGTCGCGTTCTTCAGCATCGGGACGAACGATCTGATCCAGTACAGCATCGCCGTGGACCGCGTGAACGAGCGGATCGCGCACCTGTACGAGCCGACGCACCCGGCGATTTTGCGGTTGATCAAGATGGTCGTGGACGCCGCGCACGACGCCGGGATTTGGGCCGGGGTGTGCGGAGAGATGGCCAGCGAGGTGACGCTGACGCCGCTGCTCTTGGGATTAGGAGTGGACGAGCTTTCCGCCGGGGCAGCGCTGGTGCCGCGCATCAAACGGGCGGTGCAGCGCCTGGAGGTGAGCGTGTGCCGGGAGCTGGCGGAGCGGGCGTTGCGGATGCCGCAGCCGAAGGCGATTCTGGCCGAGTGCGAGGCCGTGGCGCAGAAGTATTACGCCGAGTTGCTGAATTGAGGTGATGTGGCTGGATCGCGGCCTCCCGAGCGCGATGACGGCGGCTTCAATCCTCGATCTCGAAACCGCCCTCTTCCATGCGTTTGAGCACGTCACTCATATCCTCGACCTCGTCCCACACGCTGCGGCTGACGAAAATCTGTGCCTTTTGCTGGATCGCCATCGCAATGCAGTCGCTCGGGCGCGCGTCGATCTCGATGATCTTCCTCTGCTGCAACTCGTTCTCGGCGCTGACGATCAGGCGCGCGTAGTAAGTCGCGCTTTTCAGTTCGTTGATGACGACGCGCTCCACCTTCGCGCCGAGGGCCATCATGATGTTGGCCATGAGGTCGTGGGTCAGCGGACGCTCCTTGGGCGTCTCGCGCATGAACATGGTGATCGCCGCGCCGACGTTCGTATCGACGTAGATGATGAACACCTTTTCCTGATTGCCCAGAAACACCGCGCAGCCCTCCTTGGTGGGGAGGACGGCTCGCACCTGAGCCTGCACGACGGTTTTGTTCATGGCGGCAGCGTACCAAAATTCGCGGAAAAGTACAAGCGGTGCCCCGGCGAGCGCTAACCGGTGGCAGTGCCGGCGCGGGTTTGTTCGATGTAAGCAGCCACCGCCTCTCGGATGCCGATGGCTACCTGGGCCTTCGGAGAAACGAACTTCGGCTGGAACCACGGGAAAAGCCCGATCAGGTCGTAGGTGACGAGGATCTGGCCATCGCAATCTGCGCCGGAACCGATGCCGATGGTGGGGATGCCGATCTCGGCGGTGAGGAAGCGCGCGGTCTTGGGCGTGATGATTTCCAACACCACCGCGCAGGCTCCCGCCGCTTCGAGCGCGCGGGCGTCGGCCAGGAGCGCCTGGGCCTCGGCGTCCGAGCGGCCCTTGACCTTGTAGCCGCCCTCCTCGTGGACGGACTGCGGCAGCATTCCGATGTGGCCGACGAAGGGGATGCCCGCCGCCGTGATGGCTTCCACCTGCGCGCGCACGGCGACGCCGCCCTCCAGCTTGACGGCCCTGGCCCCGGCCTCGACCAGCCGCCGGGCGTTGGTGACGGCCTCGGCGGGCGTGCGGTAGCTGTGGGCGGGCAAATCCGCCACGAGCAGGGCGCGTGTGACGCCGCGCGCCACCGCGCGGGTGTGATGAACCATGTCATCCATGGTGACCGACGTGGTGTCCGGGTAGCCGAGGACCACCATCCCGAGCGAATCGCCGACGAGGATCAGGTCCACGCCACTTTCGTCGAGCAGGCGGCCCAGCGGATAATCGTAGGCGGTCAGGGCGCTGACGCGGCGGCCCTCACGTTTGCGGGCGCGGATTTCTTCGGGGGTAATCATGGTCGGGGAGGCAGGTGTGGAATCTACCAGGATTCGCTCAGCAAGCGGACCTCGGCAGGATCGTCCAACGCGTCCAACAACTCAACGACCGAGCGTTCCTGGCCGGGGAGCATCAGGTCAGGCCTGATCACGGCCAGCGGAGCGAGGACGAAACGGCGTTCGTGCAGCCGGGGGTGGGGCAGGACGAGGAGGGGAGTGGCGCGCACGAGATCGCCGACGTAGAGCAGGTCGAGGTCGATGGGGCGGGAGGCGTTCTTGGGGTAACGCGTGGGACGCCCGAGGGTGACCTCGATGCCGCGTACCCCGGCAAGTAGGCATTCCGGGCGGGCGCTGATGGTGAGTTCCACTTCGACTACCGTGTTGAGGAAATTACCGGCGGATTTGTCGCAGTCGACCGGGCTGGTTTCAAACAACGGACCGGACGCGCGAATCGCGGCGACACACTGCAAGGCACGCAGGTAGTTGCGGGCGCGCCGCAAATTCGCCTGGCGGTCGCCCAGGTTGGAGCCGAAGCCGATTCCTGCACGCATGGCGATGGCACGGGCAAGGGGGAAGCCCGCCTCGGGAAAGCTAGCGGATATAGTAGCCGCAGACACGCCACTGGCCGTCCACGTCGACGGCGACCGTCACCGTCTCGCGCGCCACTTTCTTGCGCTCGAACTCGGTGTTGTATTGGAGCGCCACATAGGTGCCCTCGGGCGCGCCGGGGAACGTCTTGGCGGGGGTGGACTCGGCGAGCTTGCGCGAAACAACCTTCCCAAGCGGGGGACGTTTCACTTTCGCCAGTTTGATCCACTCGTCTTTTTTGACCAAGTTGCGGAGAATCTTGGCGGCGGTGTCCCAGCTTTTGTCGAACTGGCCGTCGTCCACCAAGGCGAGCCAGATTTCCGCCGCAGGCATGGCGGCAAGCTCGCCACCGGTGGCAATGGGCGGCGTCGGGGCGGGCGTACCGGCAGGCTGCTGCGCACGCAAGACGGGCGCGAGCAGCAGGGCCATCACGGCGGCGAGAAGGCGAAGGGAAATAGTTTTCATGAAGGCAAGTGTTGGCTCAAGAACTACAGGAAGCGGGGGTGGGGGTGCAAGCGCTTCGTCGGGAGGAGATCAGGATAAACGTTACCGCCGCTTCAGGCCCAGCACGTCTTCCATGTCGTACAATTCGGGCGGGCGGCCTTGCAACCACGCGGCGGCACGCAACGCACCCAAGGCGAAAGTGTCGCGGCTGGACGCGCGGTGGACGAGTTCGACGCGTTCGCCGATATCCGCGAACAGGACCGTGTGTTCGCCCACCACATCGCCGCCCCGGACCGCGTGCAGGCCGATCTCGCCGCCGGGCCGTTCGCCCACGATACCCTGCCGACCGTGACGGGTGTCGGCGTCGTAGTTTAGCGTCCGAACCTCCGCCAGGATTTCGGCCAACCGCCGCGCAGTGCCGCTGGGCGCGTCTTTCTTGAGGCGGTGATGTACCTCGATGACCTCCAAGTCGAAGCTGGGGCCCAAAATGCGCGCCGCCTCGCGTGTGAGCCAGAACAGTGTGTTGACCCCGACGCTGTAGTTAGCGGCGAAAACGATGGGGATCACCGTGGCGGCGTCCGCGATGGCCGCGCGCTGGCCGGCGTCGTGGCCGGTCGTGCCGATGACGAGCGGTTTGCGGGCCTCGCAGCAGGCTCGGAGAAGATCGGCGGTGATGGACGCCGCGCTGAAGTCGATGACTGCCTCCCCAACCTCAACCGCGACGGCCAAGTGGTCGGTGCGACCCACAGTGGCCACGATACAAAAATCCTCGGGCGAGCGCCGGGCACAGGCTTGGATCGCCTGCCCCATGCGACCGGGGGCACCGCAAAGAACCACCGGCAGGGCGGAAGTTGGGGCGTCGGTGCTCACGCCGCCGGGATCAGGCCGAGTTTGCCCAGGGTGCGGCGCAACTGCCGCGCGGTACCCTCACCCATCTCGCACAGGGGCGGACGCACGACGGGTTGCACCCAGTCGAGCATGAGCGAGAGCGCTGTCTTGGCCGGGACGGGGTTGGGTTCGATGAAAAGGTCGCGGTGCAGCGGATAATAGCGTGCGTGGATCTCGCGGGCCTCGGCGGCGTTGCCCTGGCGAAACGCGCGGATCATGCGGGACACGGCGTCGGGCACGACGTTAGAGGTCACGCTGATGACACCCTCGGCCCCGGCGGCCAATGAAGGCAGGGTCAGCGCGTCGTCGCCGGAGAGCACGGTAAACTTGTCCGGCAGGACCTCGCGCAACTGGCTGATGCGGTCCGCGCTGCCGCCCGCCTCCTTGATGGCGACGATATTGACGCAATCGGCGGCCAAACGGCGGGTGGTTTCGACGCCGATCTCGACCCCGCAACGGCTCGGCACGCTGTACAGGATGATCGGCAGTTCGGTCGATTCTGCAATTGCGCGGAAGTGACGGTAGAGGCCTTCCTGCGAAGGTTTGTTGTAATATGGGGCGACCAGCAGCGCGGCGTCGGCCTTGAGTGCTTCTGCTTCGCGGGTCATGGCGATGGCCTCGCGGGTGCAGTTGGAACCGGTCCCTGCGATGACCTTGCAGCGACCCCGGGCGGCCTCGACGGCGAGGCGGATGACCTCGGCGTGCTCCTCGTGGTCGAGGGTGGCCGACTCGCCGGTGGTGCCGACCGCCACGATGCCGTCCACACCGCCCTCGATCTGGCGATCGATGAGCCGGGCATAGGCTTCGGGGTCGATGGTGGTGTCCTCGCGGAAAGGAGTGATGATCGCCGTGTGGGTTCCTTCGAATGGCATGGGATAACTCAGGTGGTGGGGCGTTCCTTTTCGCCGAATTCTCCCGCGTCGGGCGGGACAAAATCATCGGGCAGCGGTGCGAAACCCTCGCCCGCGAGGATGCTCAGGGCTTCTTCGATCTGTGGTTCCGGCACTTGGAGGCGGATGCCTTGGAGCGCAGGGATGGTTTCCATCGTGTAGGAGTGCTCGCCCAGGAGAAAAGCCTGGATACCCTGCGATTCCAGCAGGGAATGCGCATAACCGGCCTCGGCGATGTTGGCGTATGTGCGGATGGTGATCACGGGCGAAAGGGGCAAGTCAGAGCGAAACCTCGCCGTCGAACACAAATTCCGCCGGGCCGCCCAAGGTGACGCGCTCGAATTGGAACGGTCCCCGGCGGTCGAAACCAACCTGAAGGGTGTCGCCCGAGCGTACCTGGACAGCAATCGTGCCCTCGCCCTGCCAGCCGTTGAGGTCGGCGTGGACCAAGGCGGCAGCGGTGGCACCGGTGCCGCAGGCGAGCGTTTCGCCTTCGACGCCGCGCTCGTAGGTGCGCAGGATGATCCGGTCGTACGAGACGGCCTGGATGAAATTGGCGTTGGTGCCCTTGGGCGCGAAAAGCTCGTGGTAGCGGATGGCACGGCCCAGGGGATGCACGTCGACCGTTTCAACGTTGGGCAGCGGGATGACGACGTGCGGGACACCCGTGTTGAGAAAATACGCAAGTGGGAAATGCGTGCCGTCCGCCAGCCGGAGGCCCTGGAGGTCGCGGCCATCGATAGGGCGGCTCATCTCCAGGCGGACGAGTTCGCCGTCGAGATGGGCGCGGATGGTCCCGGCCTGCGTCTGAAAGCTGAGTTCATCGTGGAGAGCGTCCGCGCCGGGCGCGCCGGCGGCCAGGCGACCGGCGTAGCGGGCGAAACAACGCGCGCCGTTGCCGCACATTTCGGCCTCGCCACCGTCGGCGTTGTAGTAGCGCATCCGGAAATCTGCGGGACTACCCTCGTCGGCGGGTTCGACCAGGAGGACGCCGTCCGCGCCGACGCCACGGTGCCGGTCGCAGAGGCGGGCGAGGGCAGGGGCGTCGAGCGAAAGGCGGCGAGCGCGGTTGTCCAGGACGACGAAATCGTTGCCCGCGCCGTTCATCTTGAGAAAAGGGAGCTTTTGCATCACACGCGTTGGACTACCGGTACTGTCGGGGATTCCCGGCGGCGTGTCTAAAAATCTTTTTTGACCGCGTCCACCAGCGGACGCACGAAGTCGGCCACGCGCGCGGCCGCGTCGGGCTGCGCGCCGTGTTCGCCGATGCGGCGGACGATGGCGCTGCCGACCACGACGGCGTCCACGAGACCAGCGGCCTCGCGGGCTTGGGCGGGGGTGGAGATGCCGAAACCGACCGCCAGCGGCAGGTCGGTGACGGCGCGGATGGCGGCAGCCTGGTCCGCGAGCGAGGCAGAGACGGTTTGCTGCTCACCGGTGACGCCTTCGCGGGAGACAAAGTACACAAAGCCCTCCGCCTCGCGGGCAATGAGGGCGATGCGCGCCGGGGGGGTGGTGGGCGCGATGAGGCGGATCATTTTCAGGCCCGGGGGACGGCGGCTGAGTTCGGCGTTGCGACCGGCCTCGTCGGGCGGAAGATCTAGGACGAGGATGCCGTCCACGCCGGAGTCGGTGGCCTCGGTGAGAAAACGGTCGAAGCCGTAGAGGTAAATCGGGTTGAGGTAGGTGTAGAGGACAACCGCCATGCCGAGGCCGTCGGCGCGCATCCGGCGCACGCAGGCGAGCACGCCGGGGACCGTGGTGCCGGAGAGTAGCGCGCGGGCGGCGGCAGCTTGGTTGACGGTGCCATCGGCGAGCGGATCGGAAAAGGGTACGCCGAGTTCGAGCACGTCCACGCCGACTTTTTCTAAGGCGAAAGCAATTTCGCGTGTTTTGTCCAGGTTGGGGTCGCCCGCTGCGATGTAGGCGATGAAGCCTTTCTGACCCGCCGCCCGCAGCCGGGCGAACGTTTGATCGAGGCGGTTGGCGGGAGTGTCGGATGGGGTGGGCACGGCGGTTGGTAAGTCTGAGCGCGGATTGGCGTTGATTGCAACGGGGAAAGACTGCGTTTGCCCCAGGAATGTTTTTGCCATCCGTGTCCACGAAGCGTAGGATGCAGTGAAATGCCGGTATAGCTCAGTTGGTAGAGCAGCTGATTTGTAATCAGCAGGTCCGGGGTTCGAGCCCCCGTGCCGGCTTCCTCAGAGTGAGAGACTTAAAGGAAATCTTCAAAAATAAACCGGTTAGCTTGGACACTTCTTGGACACTTTTTTGTTCCGGGAGTACGATGCTTATCTTTGCTTTACAGCGGTGTGCTGGTTGTTATGTGGCCTTTGCTCTTCGTTAAAGACCGATGCCACAGCGGATTTCAAAGCAGACTTTATGGTCGATAGTTGCTGGGACGACTTGTGGTGGGGCAGGTGATGGTTTCCTCAGGCACGGGCGGCGACGCGCAGGGTGTGCAAGCCGCAGGCCACTTCCATCGCTGTGTCCACGAAGCCGCTCCTCAGATTGCGGAAGGTGTCGGCCACGATGCGACGCCTTTTACTCCGCTGATCGCGTGCTCGACGCCCACACGCACGCGACTGTGAACTTGTTGATGGTCGTCGGGTAAAAGGGCAACTCGCATCCCCTGGATGGCTTTGAGATCGCACGCATAAAACAACCTCTCAACGTCGCCACTTTTTACTCGTCCTCAAGCGTCACGGTGCGTTACTCCTGCTCTTACTGTACGCGACGACATAACATCAACCGTTTGGAAACATACGGTGTTGCTCGCGTCATTTCCGTCTTCGGTGCCATGGCCGGCGAAGTAGAGCAGCAGTGGCGATGACGCCCTAGTGGCAGTCTGCTTGAGCGCTTCGGCGGAAGGTTGGTCCAACTCTCGATAAAACTTCTTGCAGCGGGCTGGACCATAAAGCGAGGCACCCAAGTTCAACAGGCGGTTTGGGGCAAGTTTCATGAGCACTTTGAGATAGGATGTATAGCCGCAGACGCCTGCGATGCACGGCATGCCCAGAAACTTTCGCATCCGTGGCAATTTTTTTGTTGGAAATCGTGATGGGCACACCTATATCCTAACCCAGGGTTGCTCATCTTTGGATTGCCCGTTCAACATCCGCAGCGTGCCGAGTCTTTTCCGCCAGACTTATACGTTCCCCCTACGATTTCCACCCAAACTCAAGGTTCAGGTCATAAATTTCCTCCCCCGCCGCAGGCTAAAGCTCCTTGCTCTACTGTGCTATGCCCATTTTTATTTTCATAATTCGTCGGGCAAGAGTGCTCTCTCGGGTGCATTCCGAAGGTCTTGGCCAAGTCTGGACTTCGGCGGCAACGTTGCTGCTCATCGTGTTTTCCTTGCTGCACTCGGCCTTTGCCCAAGAGTTGGCTTGGAGCGTGGATGTGGGTGCGGTGGGTAGCGCTGGCAGCAGCACCTACAACACCGCCACCCAAACTTACCAAATCAACGGAGCCGGGATAGGTTTAACTGGCTCAGCCGATGCGTTTCACTTCGCCTATTACCAAGTGCTGCGCGGCGACGGTGAGATGGTCGTCCGCCTCGCAAGTGCTGACGTGCTGGCGGCACCCGCCCTCGTACTTCGGGCAAGTTTGGCGGCGGACGCAGCCTCTGCGGCGGTGGTCGTCAGCGGTGGAACGGCGCAGTTTGCTCGACGAACGGTTTCAGGTGGCAGCACGACGACGGGCACCAGTGTCAGCGCTGCACCCCCGTGTTGGCTGAGGGTGGTACGAAGCGGCACGACGGTCGGTGCCTTCATTTCGGCGGATGGCCAAACCTGGACCAGTTTGGGTAGCGACACTATCGATTTGGGTGCCGGTGCGGTGCACGCCGGTCTGGCCATCAGCAACGGGGTGTCTAGTGCCACGAGCACGGCCAGCGCCAGTTTTGATCAACTGAGATCGACTTTCCTGCCACAGGAGGGACTGGCGTTGTGGCTCAAGGCTGACACCGGCTTGACCCAAGATACCAACGGGCACATCAGCGCATGGGCAGACCAGTCGGGTGGCTCCCATGACGTTTTCCAAGCCAACGCCAGCCAGCAACCCTCTTTTGTGGCTGCTGCCGCCTTGGGCAACAACGGGCAGCCTGCCGTGCGCTTCGACGGCGTCGGTCAGTATCTTCAGGTGCCGGACGTGATGAACGGGGCAACGGCGGGTGAGTTGTTCGTGGTCCTGCGGGCCACGGACCCCACCCATCGTCATAGTTTTCTGAACTTTACCACCAATTACGTCAGCCTTTCCATCTATCCCTATACCGACGGCCACATCTACGAGAGCTTCGGGAGCACCACCTTCTACGACCTCGGTCTGGCGCTGACCGACGTCACACAATTCCACCTCTATAACGCGGTCTCTACCCCGGGCGAATGGACGAGTCGGCTCAACGAGCAAATGCAATTCACCACGACAGGCAACACCGTTGGTTTCCCCGCCGCGCCGGCCATCGGGTTCAGCGACAACTACGCGGGCACCTACTTCGCAGGTGACATCGCCGAGATCCTCGTTTATCGCCGGGCGCTCAGCGCCACAGAACGCAGCGCCGTGGAGGCCTATCTGAACGGAAAATACGCCTATAACCCACCGCCAGTTGCGCCCACCGACCTGAGCGTCGTCGCGTTGTCTCCTACCCAGACAGCCCTGTTCTGGAACGAGAGTTCCTCCAGTGCCAGCGGGTACGCCATCGAGCGCCAAAACGCCGATGGATCCTGGTCGGTTATTGCGACGACAGCCAGCGGCACCACCACATACATTGACGCTGGCCTGCTGCCAAACACCGCATACACCTACCGGGTAACGGCAATCGGTTCCTTGGGCAATTCCGCCGCTTCCACCGCCGCTAGTGGGACCACCCAAACGAACGACGGCACGGGCACCCTGTTTCCGTTGACCGGACTCCGACTCTGGCTGCACGCTGACGCGGGGGTCAGCGCCAATGCCAGCGGATTGGTCGGAAGATGGGTGGATCAGAGCGGTGGCCAACTCGCCCTACAGAGTGATTCGTCCAAGAAGCCCAGCTTGTTGCTCAACGCCAGCAACGGTCGGCCAGCGATCCATTTCAATGGCACTTCGGACTACCTGACTTTGCCGAACATCATGAGCGGGGCAACGGCGGGTGAGCTATTCGTGGTCCTGCGGGCCACAGATCCTACCCAGCGTCACAGTTTTCTAAACTTTGGCACGAGCCCCTACGGTATTTCCCTCTATCCGCACTCCGACGGCCACATCTATGAGAGCTTCGGGAGTACCGCCTTCTACGACCTCGGCCAGCCGCTCCTCGATGTGACGCAGTTCCACCTCTACGACGCCGTCTCCTCCCCGGGCGATTGGACCAGTCGGCTCAACGAGCAACTGCAATTCACCACGACAAACAACTCGGTGGGTTTTACTTCCAGCCCGAACTTGGGCTCCAGCGACGGCTACTCGGGTACTTACTTCGCGGGTGACATCGCCGAGATCCTAGTTTACGACCACTCTCTGACCGCGACTGAACGCACGAAAGTGGGAACGTACCTCAACACCCGGTACGCTTTCTCAGTTCCGCCAGCTCCACCGGCCAACCCGAGCGCCGAGGTACTCTCCTCCAGTCAAGCCAACCTGCGGTGGATGGCTTCGCCCGGTGCCACCGGTTATTCGTTGGAACGCAAGGTAACGGGAACCACGGACGCCGCATACGTCGAGGTTGCGGCGATTGCGGGTGGGACGGTTCAATCCTACATTGATGGAAGCCTGACCCCGGGCAGCAACTACAGTTACAGGCTACGGGCCGATAGCTTTGCCGGTTATTCGGGGTATTCGACCGTTTGCACCGTGGTGCTCCCGACCAACGGGGTCAATGCCCTCGCCACAAATGACCTGCTGCTCTGGCTCAAGCCAGACGCCGGTGTCACGAAAGATTCCGATGGACTCATTAGCCGTTGGGCGGATGCGAGTGGGCACGGCAATGACGCGACAGTGCTTAGCGCGAACCGCCCCCAGTGGATCAACGATTCGCTCAACGGCCAGCCTGTCGTTCACTTTGACGGAAGTACGTCTTACTTGCAGTTGCCTACCGGCTTCGGTGACTTCAGCCAAGGGCTGACAGCCTTGGTGTTGGTGCGACCGACCAACCGCGCAGCTTGGCAGCGGATCTTGGATCTCGCTTCTGGAGCAGGAAACAACGAAATCCAATTGCTGAGAAACGGCTCAGGCGATGACCTAGGCTACTATGCCTCGGGTCCGGCCAACGGACTGACCGGCGTGATCGCTCCCGGCGCGTTGTCGCTTGGGCAAGCCCGCCTCCTTGAGGTAGTCCATGGCACTGGTGGGGTGGCGACCGCCTATAAAAACGGGTCCCAGGTTGGTCAGGCGGCGGCCGTGGCGATCAACAACGCCACACGCACCACCAGCTTCATTGGCAAGAGCACCTACCTTGGGGATCCTCTCTACCAGGGCGACATCGCGGAGATACTCCTTTTTGACCATGATCTGACTGCAACCGAGCGTCGAGGGTGGGAAACCTATCTCAATTCCAAATATCACTATCTGTCTGTTCCGACCGCACCTGTGCAGTTCGTGGCCAATAGGCTTTCAGCCACTCAGATCGCCCTTAGTTGGGTAGATACCTCCGAAAGCATCGATACCTACCAAGTCGAGCGGCAAAATCCCGATGGCTCATGGTCACTCGTGGCCACCCTTGCAGCAGGTACCTCCCGCTATGTCGCCACCGGCCTCGCGCCGGGGGCACAATATAATTTTCGGATCACCGCTACCAATCTCGCCGGGAACTCCACGGCGACCATGGTGTCGGCTACTACCCCAGCGAGTTCCAGGTCCTCATTTCCCGTGGATGAAATGCAACTCTGGCTAGAAGCAGATTCTGGAGCCATCACAAGCACAACTGATAAACTGCCCTGTTGGGTGGATCAGTCAGGCCACGGGCACGACGCGCAGCAGGGGGCGGCGGGGGCACAGCCCACGGTGGTGGCAGGCGTGCTCAACGGCCGGCCCGTGGTGCGCTTTGATGGCAGCAGCAACTTTCTCCAGTTGCCCGCCAGCACGGTGGCGGGCTTGAGCCAGGGCGAGTTGTTCGTGGTTTTGCGGGCGGCTGATCCGGCCAACCAGCCCGATGGGTCCTGGGGGTTTGGCGGCGGCGGCGACGGCGCGTACTACGGCAACGGGGGCCTGATCTACGAGAACTTCGGCAGCGACACTCGTCACGGCCCCATCCTGCCTCCGGCCCAACTGGACCAGTTCAACCTCTACAACGTGTCGGCGGCGACCAACGACTGGACCGTGCGCCTGAACGAGCAGATGCTCGCGCACAGCGCCAGCAACACGCCCACTTTCGGGGGAGCCCCTGTCCTGGGCCGTAACAGCGAGGGCTACGGCCTGAAAGGCGACATCGCCGAGGTCCTCATCTTCGACCATGCTTTGAGCGAAACCGAGCGGCTCACAGTGGAGGAATACCTTGCCGGGAAATACGCGCTTACCACCGTGCCACCTATACCCAGCAATTTGAGCGCGAGGGCCGTTGGTCCAA
The DNA here is from genome assembly GCA_964242205.1 of uncultured Chthoniobacterales bacterium. Taxonomy (GTDB): domain Bacteria; phylum Verrucomicrobiota; class Verrucomicrobiia; order Chthoniobacterales; family SZAS-18; genus CAHJWO01. The sequence continues at coordinate 1,451 of CAXTBX010000033.1, read as the reverse complement.
CTCAGGTGAGTTTAAGTTGGCAGTATCCTCTGACGAGTCATGCCACGCAGTTCACCATCGAACGTGCTGCGGGCGGGTCCAACCAATATCAGACAGTTTTATTCGTGAATGGAAGCACCTCGCAGATGGATGAAACAGTGCTCGCCAACACGACGTATAGCTACCGGATTGTGGCGGTGGATCTAGCGGGCAATCATTCGCCGCCTTCTGCGCCGGTGACTGTACATACTCCCATCAGCGGCGTGGCAATGCCTGTGGCTGGACTGCGCCTGTGGCTCAAGGCAGATGCAGGCACGGGCAGCGGCAATTTGCCCTGTTGGGTGGATCAGTCAGGCCACGGGCACGACGCGCAGCAGGGGGCGGCGGGGGCACAGCCCACGGTGGTGGCAGGCGTGCTCAACGGCCGGCCCGTGGTGCGCTTTGATGGCAGCAGCAACTTTCTCCAGTTGCCCGCCAGCACGGTGGCGGGCTTGAGCCAGGGCGAGTTGTTCGTGGTTTTGCGGGCGGCTGATCCGGCCAACCAGCCCGATGGGTCCTGGGGGTTTGGCGGCGGCGGCGACGGCGCGTACTACGGCAACGGGGGCCTGATCTACGAGAACTTCGGCAGCGACACTCGTCACGGCCCCATCCTGCCTCCGGCCCAACTGGACCAGTTCAACCTCTACAACGTGTCGGCGGCGACCAACGACTGGACCGTGCGCCTGAACGAGCAGATGCTCGCGCACAGCGCCAGCAACACGCCCACTTTCGGGGGAGCCCCTGTCCTGGGCCGTAACAGCGAGGGCTACGGCCTGAAAGGCGACATCGCCGAGGTCCTCATCTTCGACCATGTACTGAACGGATCGGAACACAACCGTATCTCCTGGTATTTGGCCTCCAAATATTTGCTGGCAAACTATGATTTGGACGCCGACGGGCTGACCAACGAGCGAGAAGCTGCCTTGGGAACTGACCCTTTCAACCCGGATACCAACGGAGACGGGATCTCTGACGGCATTTCCGTGCGACTGGGCATTAATCCTCTTGCAACCGGGGGATTCAATTTTGCGACGCCACCTTCCCCGACTGGTGGCGGTGGCGGGAGCACGCCTCCGGTTGATCCAAATGATCATGTTCCTCCGGTCATCACACTGACGGCACCCAGCAATGCCTTACCCCTGCCTTGAACACTTCCGTTGTGCAGAAGATTTCCTTCCCGTTTCCAGCGATGAACCGTCCTGCTTTTCCTCCTCTCGGTAATTCGGCAAGTTGCCGTGGCTATAAACTTTCACCCGTAGTGGCGGAACGTCTGCTCCGACACGGTCATCGACATGCACTTTGGCTAAGGCTCGTGGCAACCTGCCTGCTGCCGGTTTGTCTGGTAACTTCGCTGCCTACTCATCTGCTCACGCAGACCACCGAATCCGTCCGGGAGGTTTCCATGTCGGAGGCCGACAGCCGGAAACCCGCAC
>CAXTBX010000032.1:0-43826 GCA_964242205.1 uncultured Chthoniobacterales bacterium | reverse complement strand
GAGGCGGCATTCCCGCCCGTGCCGGATCCGCCCGGCGTTTTGACGGACAACACACGGGAGCCGCTGAATCTGGTCACGAGCGGGTCGCTCTACATCCCGGACTACGACACGCCCCGGTTCCGGCTGACGCCGACGCACTCGGTGTACGTCAAAATCGCCGAGGGCTGCAACCATCCGTGCTCGTTCTGCGTGATCCCGCAGATGCGCGGGCGGCACCGGTCGCGGACCATCGAAAGCGTGGCGCGCGAGGTGCGCGCGCTGGTGGCCGAGGGGGTCAAGGAGATCAATCTCATCAGCCAGGACACGACCTACTATGGCATGGACCTCTGGCAGCAGAAGGCCGGGCCGCGGCAACCGGTCGATTCGGCACGGGGCGTGACGCTGAGCAATTTGCTGGACGAGTTGGGCGCGATCGAGGGCGATTTCTGGGTGCGGCTGTTATACACGCACCCGGCGCACTGGAGCGACGAGCTGATCGCCGCCATCGCGCGCAACGAGCGGGTGGCGCGCTACGTGGACATGCCGCTGCAACACATCCATCCCGCCATGTTGGAAACGATGCGGCGCGAAACGTCGCGCGAGCACATCGAGGATTTGATCGTGCGGCTGCGCGAGGGGATCCCAGGCTTGGCGTTGCGGACGACGTTCATCACCGGTTTTCCGGGCGAGACGGAGGAGCATTTCGAGAGCCTGCTGGAGTTCATCGCGCGGGTAAAATTCGAGCGGCTAGGGGTGTTCAGCTATTCGCGCGAGGAAGGCAGCCGCGCGGCGAAGATGGAGGGACAGATCGCGGCGGTAGTTAAGCGGCGTCGGCACGCGCGCGCGATGAAACTGCAACAGCACATCGCGGGCGAGGTGTCGCGGCGGCAAGTGGGTAAGATACTGCGTGTATTGACGGATACGCCGCTGCTGGGCCGGACGATGGCCGACGCGCCGGAGGTGGACTGCCGCGTGTTGCTCGACCGTCCCGCGCCGGTGGGGGAGTTCGTGGAGGTGAAGATCGAAGGCACGCAAGTTTATGACCTGACGGGAGCCTGGACGCCGATGCCTGCGAAGGTCGCGGCGGTGCCGATGTTTCGCTGAGTTCCCGCCGCCTACGGGGGAAGGACACTAGCGGTTAAACACCCGCCGCACGCGGGGTGACAACCAGTAGTAAAAGGGCCAGACGAGGATCGCCAAAGTCAGGCCGAGGCCAACCCACGGCGCGTAAGGGTTGGCGGCAGCGTGGGTGTGGTGCGTCGACGGAAAGCGGGTGGAATGAATGATCGTACCGACCAGCAGGACTGGCGGGAGGAGCGAGAAATAAATCATCAGCGGGCGGAACATCTGGTGGCGCAGAAAGAACAGCACCGCCAACAGGATGCTGAGCAGCAAGCAGGCCCACATGAACGCCGCCAGTGCGACCAGGTCGAAAATGTACAAGGTGCGGTACTCGAAAAGGCGGGGATAAAAGACTTTCAGATCGCCCGAGGACCCGAAGGCGCAGATCAGGTAAAACGGGATCATGACGACCCGGCTGATCGCGGTTAGGATGAGCGGTCCCCGCAGCAATCCTTCCGGTCGGTGGACTGGTGGCGGTGGAGGCGGTTCGCCCGTCATCGGACGCGGAAGGTAAGCCACCCGCCGGTCGGCGCTCAAGGGAAATCCGTGGGAGAAAAGCCGACGGCGATGATCGAACAGGTCCGCACCACGCGCAGCCCGAGATCGGCTGCGGCGGCGAGCAGTTCGCGGCTTTCCGCGCCGGGGTTGAGCCACACTTCGACGGGTCCTTTCGCCGCGATGGCGGGCAGCAGCGTTACGCCCACGGAAGGCGGCACGTAGAGGCTCACCACGTCGAGCGGGCCGGGCACGTCGGCGACCGTCCCAACCGTAGGCAAATTTTCGACCCCCGGCTCGTTTGGATTGATGGGGAACACGCGCCAACCCGCTTTGACAAAGGCGCGCACGCCTTTGTTGCCGAACTTACGGCGGTCGGTGGACGCGCCGACGACGGCGACGGTTTTGGGTGAAGCGGGGGAGGACACGGCTTGGATTCGCGCGCCGGATTGGGCTTGCGGGTCCGCGAGCTATGGCATTAGAATATATGCATGCTGCCGACCCACCGTCGATCCAAGATGCGCTCTATGACGCCGACGGAGGCGCGGCAGTGGCTTAAGAAGCCTGATCGTCCAGGGAACAGGGAGGCGCTCATGAAATCCATGTTTGGTGTGTTGAGTGAAGAAGAGGCCGATGAATGGGAACGGCGGATTAACGAATCGTGCGAGCAGATTGACGATAACGACGAAGCGCTTTGAGCGATTGCCTTTTGGATACCAGCGCCGCGTTGGATTTGATGCGAGGTCAGCGGAGTGTCCGTGCGGCGTCACAAGGATACGACACGTGGTTGGTATCGTTCGCAGCCTGGGGCGAGTTGGTAACCGGAGTCTTCAAATCGCGTGATCCTGCCGCAGAGATGACGCGGTTGGAAACGTGGGTTGCACCTTCTCAAGTCATCGACGCAGATCAGGAGACTGATTTGATCTACGGTGAACTGCTCGCAGATTTGGAAAAACGAGGGCGGCGCATTCCCACCAATGATATTTGGATCGCCGCAGTCGCCATCCAACTCGACCTGCCATTGGTCGCCCGCGATGGCCATTTCGGACGCATCGCGCAACTCCGCTGGGTGGCTTATTGAGCCATTGGCCGCCTACTCCACGAACCGCTGTGCAATCGGCATCCGGCGGCCCGAGCCGAACGCGCGGCTGGTCACCTTCAGCCCCGGCGCGGCCTGGGCGCGTTTGTACTCGTTGAGATCGACCCGCCGTTGTATCCAGCGCACGGTCGCCGCGTCGTAACCCTTGCCAATGATGTCCATGGCGCTCAGGTTTTCCTCCACGTAGAGTTGCAAAATCCGGTCGAGCAGGTCATACGGCGGCAGCGTGTCCTGATCGACCTGCCCGGGTTTGAGTTCCGCGCTCGGCGGCTTGTCGATGGTCGAAACCGGAATGACTTCGCGGTCGCGGTTGATGTAGCGTGCCAGCCGGTAAACGCTCGTTTTGGGCACGTCGCTGATGACCGCCAGCCCGCCCGCCATGTCGCCGTAGAGCGTGCAATAGCCCACGGCCAACTCGCTCTTGTTGCCGGTGGTCAGCAGCAGCGAGCCAAACTTGTTGGAAAGCGACATCAGGATCATCCCGCGCAGCCGCGCCTGCATGTTTTCCTCCGTCGTATCTTCCGGCAATCCGGCGAAGATCGTGGCGAACTGCCGCTTGAAGGTCTCGAACGGCTCCGCGATGGGTATTTGCAGACACTTGACGCCCAAGTTCTCGGCGAGTTCGAGCGCGTCCACCAGGCTGCCCTTGGACGAGTGCCCGCTGGGCATGGCGACGCCCGTGACGTTCTCCGCGCCCAGCGCCTCGACCGCCAGGGCCGCCGTCACCGCCGAGTCGATGCCGCCGCTCAGGCCGAGCACCGCGCTCTTGAACCCGCATTTCTGGAAGTAATCGCGCAGCCCCAAGGTCAACGCCGGGTGCAGCTCGGCGGGTTCCTCCGGCAGCGGCGGCAGCGGCACGGGCGAGGCATCGGTGTCCACGACGACCAGGTTTTCCACGAAGCCGGGCAAGATGGCCACGGCCTCGCCCCCGGCGTTGAAAGCGCACGAATTGCCGTCGAAAATGAGTTGGTCGTTGCCGCCGACGGCGTTGCAGTACACGAACGGAACGCCGTGCGTGCGGGCGAGGCTGCCGATCATCTCCAGGCGGCGGCGCGGCTTGCCGCACTGGAATGGCGACGCACTGAGGTTGAGGATGATTTCCGCGCCCTGTTCGACCAGCGAGCGCGACGGGTCCGCCGAATAGAAGGGCCGGGGCAGGTAGGGTTCGATCCAGATGTCCTCGCAGATCGTGACGCCGATCTTGCGTCCGTTGATGACCACTGGCGCGGTGCTGGCGGCGGGGTTGAAGTAACGCGCCTCGTCGAACACGTCGTAGGTCGGCAGCAGCGACTTGTAGACGATCTGCGGCGGCTGGCCGCGTTGCAGCACGGCGGCGGCGTTGTGGAAGAACTGGCCCGCGCGACCCTGTTCCTGCATGGCCACGAAGCCGACCACCAGCGGCACCTCACCCACGGCGGCCTGGAGGCGGCCCAGCACTTCGAGGTTGGCGGGGACGAAGCGCGATTTAAAAACGAGGTCCTGCGGTGGGTAGCCCGTGACGGCCAGTTCGGGCAGGAGGACGAGTTCCGCCCCGGCCTCGACGGCCTGCTGGTAGGCACGGAGGATTTTTTCGAAGTTACCGGGCAGGTCGCCGACGGTGGTATTGATCTGCGCGAGGCCGATTTTCATCGAAGTCGGAAGTGGGAAGGCGGAACGCGGAAGTGGTGACTAAAGCCGGGGAAACCTACGTCCGGTTTTCCCCGCTGCCAATCCGTACTTCCGCGTTCCGCCTTCCCACTGCCAGCTTTCCGTTTAGCGTTTGGGAGCGGGGGTGACGTGCATATGAACGGTGCCGTGCTTGCCGTTGAGGGCTTGGTCGGCACCGTCGATGAACGTTTTGTAGAATTCGATCAGCCCGGCGAAGGCCGCACCCGCGATCAGGGAGAGCATCAGTTTTTTGAGAAAGGTTTCCTGCATAGATGCCCGTCTTTTAAGCAAGGACCGGGCCGTGGAAAGCCACCGCAGCGGCCCGCCATTTGCTCTAACTCCCCCCAGTCCCATGCAACGCTACCCGGATTTCATCCAACGCGTCCTCCTCCACGAACGCACCCTCGACGACCCGCTCCCCAAGGAGCCGACCGATTACGAACTTGTCATCCGCCTGCGCGAAACGGACGACGCGAAGATCTTCGGAGGCGCGGCCCTGCTGCCCGACGCGCCGACCGGCCTGATCCGGGCAGGGCTGTTCTACTACCATAACGCACTCGCCGACAGCCATAAGGAGGCGGCCAAGACCGAAGGCGATGCCGCCGCGTATTGGCACGGCATGGTCCACCGGCGCGAGGGCGACTTCGAGAACGCCCGCTACTGGTTCCGCCGGGCGGGCGAGCAGCCCTTTTTCCAGGAATTGCAATCCCGCGCGAGCGACGCCTCGCCGCACATGGCCCGGCAACCCAACTGGGATACTTTCCTGCTCGTCCATCTCTGCGAGCAGTACAAGTACGGCGAGGCCGAATACAAGAAAGAGATCGGCCACCTGCAAAAGGTGGAGTTCGCCGTGATGTTCGACTACGTCTGGCGGCAGTGCGTCGGCCCGGCCAAGCCCGCCGCACCGTGAACCGGCATCGGTCATGGTAACAGCCAGACCACCCTGGCCCGGGTAGCTTCCACGTTATTCTCGGAACAGCTCTGGGAATCGCGTGGAAATTGCAGATTGCGCTTCGCGGGCTGCGCGGCGATTTTTTGCAAGGTGTCGGCGGCCTCGTCCCGGGGGCAGCCCACACTCGAACGACATGACCGACTGGCAAACACAGAAACGCGAGCGGCAGGCCCGGTTGGAAAGCGGCGGGAGATTTGCCCGGGGCAAGGTCGTCGCGGCCCCGGACACCACCGCCCTGCTGGAAGCGGTGATCCGGCCCGAGGACCGGGTTTGCCTGGAAGGCGACAACCAGAAACAGGCTGACCACCTCGCCGAAGCCCTGGCCGCCGCCGATCCGGCCCGGCTGTACGATCTCCACATCGTCCAATCCGGCGTCACACTGCCAGCGCACCTGGATTTGTTCGCCCGAGGCATCGCCAACAAGCTGGATTTCTCTTATTCCGGCCCGCAGAGCGCCACCATCGCGCGGGCGCTTTACTCGGGCAAAATCCAGCTCGGGGCGATCCACACTTATCTGGAGTTGTTCGCGCGCTACTTTATGGACCTGACGCCGCAGGTCGCGCTGATCGCCGCCGTCAGTGCCGACCGCGACGGTAATCTCTACACCGGCCCGAACACCGAGGACACGCCGACCATCGTGGAGGCGACCGCTTTCAAAGGTGGGATCGTCGTCGCGCAGGTGAACAAGATCGTGGACACCGTGCCGCGCGTGGACATCCCGGGCGACCGCGTAGATTTCGTCGTGGAAGCTCCCCGGCCGTTTTTCGTCGAGCCGCTCTTCACGCGCGACCCGGCGCAGATCACCGACACGCAGGTGCTCATCGGCATGATGGCTCTCAAGGGCATCTACGCCGAGTACGGCGTCCGGCGGCTCAACCACGGCATCGGCTACGGCACGGCGGCTATCGAGTTGTTGCTACCCACCTACGGCGAGACCCTCGGCATCAAGGGCAAAAGCTGCACCCATTGGGCGCTCAACCCGCACCCGACCCTCATCCCGGCCATCGAGTCGGGCTGGGTGCAGCAAATCCATTGCTTCGGCTCGGAAGTCGGCATGGATGACTACATGAGCGCGCGGTCGGACGTTTACTTCACCGGGTCGGACGGCTCGCTGCGCTCGAACCGGGCGTTCTGCCAATTGGCGGGATTGTACGCCTGCGACATGTTCATCGGCTCGACCTTGCAGATCGACCTGCAAGGCAACAGCTCCACCGTGACCCCGGAACGCATCCCCGGTTTCGGCGGCGCACCCAACATGGGGTCGGACGCGCACGGCCGTCGCCATCCCTCGGAATCTTGGTTGAAGGCCGGGCGCGAGGGCAGCGACGCGCCCCCCGCGATGACGCGCGGACGCAAGCTCGTCGTGCAGTTGCTAGAAACCTTCGGCGACCAGATGGCCCCGACGTTCGTCGAAACGCTCGCCAGCGTGGAGTTCGCCGAGAAGATGAAGCTCGATCTCGTGCCCATCATGATCTACGGCGATGACGTGACCCACGTCGTGACGGAGGAGGGAATCGCCAACCTCCTGCTCTGCCGCACGCCCGAGGAACGCGAGCAGGCCATCCGCGGGGTCGCCGGGTTCACGACCGTGGGGCGCGCGCGTGACCGCAAGCAGGTCGAAGCGTTACGCCAGCGCGGGATTATCCGTCGGGCGGAGGATCTGGGCATCAATCCGCTGGACGCCAACCGGCATTTGCTGGCGGCGCGTTCGGTCAAGGATCTCGTCCACTGGTCGGGCGGCCTCTACCGTCCGCCGGGTAAGTTCCGCAACTGGTAGGTTTTAACGCGATTCGTTCCCATGGAAACCTTGGAAATTTGTCAGGAAGCCGCCCGGCGCGCCCCCGGCGGCAAGGCCAGTGGCATCACCGGAGTGGTCGCCTCGGGTAACCTGGAAGTGTTATTGGAGCGCGTGCTGGACGGCACGCGGTGCGAGGTCCACGTCAAAACGCCGGTCGGCGGTTTCGGCGACGTGTGGCGCGCGGTCGTGGCCGATTTCATCGAACGTTACTCGCCGGGAGGCTTGCGGGTCTCGGTCAACGACGGCGGGGCGCGGCCGGACACGGTCTCGTTGCGGCTGGCGCAGGGCGTTCGTCTGATGGAGGCCACCGAATGAACGCCCCCCTCACGGCCTACCGCACGGGCAGTTGGTACGAGGCGACGGCGCGCGAACGCCTGGTGGGCCTGCTCGATCCGGGCAGCTTCCGCGAATTCGTCGGGCCCACCGCGCGCCAGGTCAGCCCGCACCTGGCGCTGTTCGACCTGCCGGAAGCATTCGACGACGGAATCGTGGTCGGGCGTGGAACCATCAAGGGTCGGCCCTTGCTCGTCGCCGCGCAGGAAGGTCGTTTCATGGGCGGCACGTTCGGCGAGGTCCACGGTGCGAAGCTGGTCGGCCTGCTACGCCATGCGCGGGACAACGCTCCGCAAGCCGTGCTCTTGCTGCTGGACACGGGCGGCGTGCGCCTGCAGGAGGCCAACGCCGGGGAACTGGCCGTTTCCGAGATCATCCGCGCGATCCTGGAGGCGCGCGGGGCGGGCGTGGCCGTTCTCGCGTTGGTCGGGGGCCGGGCGGGCGCGTTCGGCGGCGGGGGGATCATCGCGGCCTGTTGCAGCCGGATCGTGATCTCTGAACAGGGACGCACGAGCGTGTCCGGGCCGGAGGTCATTGAGACGAACATGGGCGTGGAGGAGTTCGACAGCCGCGACCGCCCGTTGGTCTGGCGCACGACCGGTGGCCGGACCCGGCGGCTTCTGGGCGGAGTGGACGCCTACGCGCAAGATCACATTGACTCTTTCCGCGACGCCGCGCTGGAACTACTGGACCGCGCGCCCACCTTCGATCTCGCCACAGCGGAGCGCGAACACGCCCGGCTCGTCGGTCGCTTGGAACGGTTCGGCCAATGCCGGGAAACCCCGGAAATCTGGCAAAAGATGAACCTCCCCGACCCGGAAAACATCGCCGACCTATCGGAGGAAGATTTCGACCGCCTTGCCCGCGCGCAGCCCGACTCCAACCATGACGCTCGCTGAACTCCTCACCGCCCTGTTCCCAGCCGGTCACGACACCCGCGTGGATGCGGAGGGCATTCTTTGCGGCACCGCTCCCTTTGGTGAAGGCAAAATCGCCGCCGTGCTCGGCGTGGTCGATGGGACGCCGCTGGGCATCGACGGCGCGGCGGCGCTCGCCGGTCACGTCCTGGAAATCATCCGCCATTCGCCGGGCCGACCCATCGTGACCCTGCTCGACGGCCAGAGCCAGCGGATGCGTCGGCGCGACGAAACCCTCGGCCTCAACGAGTACCTCGCGCACCTGACCAAATGTTACCTCCTCGCCGCGCGCGAGGAGCACCGGACGGTGGGGCTGATTTTCGGACGCATCGCGGCGGGGGCGTTCATTTCCACGGGGCTCGCGCAGGATTTACTGGTCGCGGTGCCGGGCGGCGATCCGGTCGTCATGGATCTGCCGTCGGTCGCCCGCGTCACCAAGCTGCCTCTGGCACGGTTGGAGGCGATGGCGAAAAACACGCCGGTTTTCGCGCCGGGCCTGGACCACGCGTTGCCCATCGGGGCGGTGGCGGAAATCTGGGACGGCGGTGATCTGGCCACGCGTCTGGCGGCGGCGCTGGACGGACCGGCCGGTGCTCCCGACGAACGCGACGCGCTCGGCCTCGAACGCGGTGGCCGTCTCCGGGCGGCCGAGATCGCGCGGCGCGTGGCGCAGGAGGCGGAGGAGTCGTATGCCTCCTGAACCCTGGCGTCGGCACGATCTGCTGCGCGGCGAGCCGACGGCGTGGCCACGGGTATTGCGTTCGCAGGCATCGTTTCTGAAGATTCCTTCCGTCGCCCGCTGGGCCGACTCGGGCTGGCCGCTGATCGTGCGCCGCCGTGCGGGCGGGGACGATCCTGGGACCGTTCCCGTGGGCCTTCCTCTGCCGCCGGGTGAAGGGAAAGTGCGTTTGTCGTTCCAACTCGATCCGGCGGACATTGCCGGACCGGTCTCACCCCGGACCTTGCGAGTGGCGCGTGGAGATGCCCCTCCCGCCTGGTTGCCGACGGTGGATGCCGTGCTCGGGTTGGCGGCTGAAATCGGCGTCGAGCCCCGGGTGTTCGGCAGCCTGCTCTGGCAGGGGCTGACGGGCCTGGCCTACCTGTCGCCCGGCTCCGACCTGGATCTGCTCTGGCCGGTCGAAGACGCGGCAACCGCCGCGCGCGTCGTCTGCGGCCTCGCCGCCATCGAATCCGCCAGTCCGGTGCGTTTCGACGGCGAAATCCTGCTGCCGGACGGCGGCGGCGTCCAGTGGCGCGAATGGCACCGGCAACCCTCCGAAGTATTGGTGAAAAATCTCTCCGGCGTCGAACTGCGCGCCGGGCTGGATTTGTTTGCCTTGCCCGCCTCCGTTCCATGAGCGCATCGTCCAACCGGATTGGCTCCCTGGCCGCCGATGCGCTGCTGGCGGAACTGCGTGTCTGGCCCAAGCCAGGATTGGTCAGCCTCGTGGACACCGGCAGCCACGCGGACATGGACGCCGGGACGTTTCGTGCGAGCGCCAACGCTCTCCGGCCATTTTTCGCCGCCCTGGCTCGGGCGGGCGCAGGCGGGGCACGCGTGGCGGAACTGCGGCTGATCGGCCAGGCCGCCGAGCGCGCGATGTTGGCCGCCACCGGCGGAGCCAACACGCACCGGGGAGCTATTTTTGGGTTGGGCCTGTTGTGCGCCGCCGCCGGAGCGCGGGAATCGCGCGCCGACGGTTGGAACCGCGAGAATTTGGGGGCCACCGTGCAACGCCTCTGGGGCTGCGACCTTCTCGACCTGCCGCGGCCCGCTCAGAGCCACGGCGCGCGTGCGTCGCGGCTCTACGGCGCGGGTGGAGCGCGGGTGGAGGCGGCGGCGGGATTTCCGCACGTCTACCGCGTCGGTTTGCCGACGTGGCGGGCCGGCTACCGCTTGGCGAACGGCGACGGGAACGCGGCGGGCGTGCAGACTTGCTTCGCCTTGATCGCGGAGATCGAGGACACCAACCTGCTGCACCGCGGTGGTGCCGCGGGCCTGCGTTTTGCACGGCGCGCCGCCGCCGGGTTCCTGGCGCACGGCGGCGTGCGCCAGGAAAATTGGCGCGGGCAGGCAGCCGCGATCCATCGGGAATTTGTCGCTCGCCGGCTCAGCCCGGGCGGCAGCGCGGACCTGCTGGCGGCTACGTTGCTCGTCCGCGCGCTGGAATCCCTTCCGATCCCAAAGGCAACAACCCGCCGCCACGAGCTCTGTCTGTTCGCGCGCAAACCATGAGTGGCCCCATCGCCATCCTTTGCTCGGGGCAGGGCCTGCAACACGCCGGGATGTTCGACCTCGTCGCGCAGGCACCTGCGGCGCAGCCGATCCTGGACGCTGCTCGGAGTATACTGGGCGGCGTCGAGCCCGCGCAATTCGTCCGCGAGGCGGATGAAACCGCGCTTTTCTCCAACCGTGCGGGTCAGCTTCTGTGCTGCGCCCAGGCGCTCGCGGCGTGGGAGATCCTCCGTCCGCAGCTGTCGGGCCCGGTGGTGCTCGCCGGCTACAGCGTGGGCGAACTCGCCGCGTGGGGTTGCGTCGGCTGGTTGGAACCGGCGGAAACGTTGCGGCTCGCCGCCCTGCGCGCTGACCTCATGGACACGGCGGCCAGCGGCAAAACGGGACTCGCGGCGGTGATCGGATTGGACCGCGCCCGGATCGACGTGCTCTGCCGCGCGCATGCCGGGCACGTCGCCATCGTGAACGGCGAGGATTTCTTCGTCCTGGGCGCGGCGAGGGACGCCCTGACGACTTTGCGCGACGAGGCGCTCGCGGCGGGCGCGACTCACGCGACGATCCTGCGGGTGGCCGTCGCCGCGCATACCCCGTTTTTGATGGAGGCGAGCCGCCGCTTCGGCGAAGAGCTGGCCGGGCAATCCTGGCCCCGCCGCATCCCTGCAAACATCCGCCTGCTCAGCGGCCTGGACGGCGACGCGGTGCTCGACCCGGCGGCTGGCGCGCGCAAGCTGGCCGCGCAAATCAGCCAGACCGTGCGCTGGGACGCCTGTCTGGACGCCTGCCGGGCCACCGGTGCGGAGACCGTCCTGGAACTCGGCCCCGGGCGCGCGCTGTCCAATCTGGCGCGCCAGGCCCTGCCCCAGGCGCAGGTGCGCAGTCTGGACGACTTTCGCACCCCCGACGGCGTGCTGGCGTGGCTGCGCAAAGTCTAGGATCTTCCCATGAAATCGCCTCGCGGGCGGCGTCTATTCTGCTTGCAACTACTCCGTCGCAAACGCAGGCTGTCAGCAAGCCTTCCGACGAATTGGACGGAGACCGGCGATCAACGTCGGCGCTCCCGGCGTTTTACCCCTCCTCCCCGATGAACATCCACTCCCTCCTGCACCATCATCGTTCGACCGCTTTGCTCGCAGCGGTCGCCGCGTCCTTCCTCGCCTCGCCAGCTCCTTCGGCGTGGGCGGAACCCAAAACGATCAAAATTTCCCACCAGTTTCCCGGTGGAACCATCGACCAGGGCGATTTCCGTGACCGGCTGGTCCGCAAGTTCGCCCAGGAAGTCGAGAAGCGCACGAACGGCAGCCTCAAGTTCGAGGTTTACGCGGGTTCGTCGTTGATGAAAACCAACTCGCAATACAGCGCGATGCGCAAGGGTGCGCTGGACATGTGCCTGTTGCCGCTGGCCTATGCGGGCGGCGAAATCCCGGAGCTGAACATGACGCTCATGCCCGGCCTCGTGACCTCCTATGAACAGGGTGCGAAATGGCGCACGGCCCCCGTCGGCCAGGAATTGCTGAAGATCATGGAGGACAAGGGCGTCACGATTGTCACCTGGATCTGGCAGTCCGGCGGCGTGGCTTGCCGGACGACCCCGATGGTCGATCCCGACTCGGCCAAGGGCATGAAGACCCGGGGCGGCAGCCGGGAAGTGGACCTGATGTTCAAGGCGGCTGGCGCGGCGGTGGTTTCCCTGCCTTCCAACGAAATCTACGCCGCGATGCAGACCGGCGCGCTAGACTCCGCGGTCACTTCCTCGACCAGTCTGATCTCGTTCCGGCTCTCGGAGGTGTCCAAATTCCTGGCGACCGGCCGGGGCAAGGCCTACTGGTTCATGTTCGAGCCGCTGCTGATGTCCAAGTCGGTCTACGACGGCCTGACCAAGGAGCAGCAGAGCGCCGTCCGGGCCGTGGGGCTCGAAATGGAGGCGTTCGCGCTGGAACAGGCAAAAGCCGATGACCAGGCGGTCGCCGACGTTTACTCGAAGGCCGGTGCGCAAGTCGTAGATTTGTCCGACGCGACGGTGGAAAAATGGCGCGCCATCGCGCGGGATTCCGCCTGGAAGGATTTCGCCGGGCGCAACGCCTCCTGCGCGCACCTGATCCAGCTGGCCCAGGATGTGAAATAACATGAGCGGCCACGGCCTTCAGGACGCGGCGACTTCCCTGCCCGACGGCGTCCGCACGCTGCCGACCGTGCCCCGGCCGGTGTCGCGCAACCCGCTGGAATGGACGCTGTACTTCGTCAACTGGGCTGTGACGGCCGCTGCGATGCTCGCTCTGCTGGCGGCTGCCGGCGTGCTGTCCTACAGCGTGGTCGTGCGCTACCTCTTCAAGTCGCCCACGGACTGGCAGGATGAGTTCGCGGTGTTTTTGCTCGTCGGCGTGACCTTCGGCTGCGGGGCGATGGTCCAGGCGCATCGCGGCCACGTCGGCATCGGCGTGCTCGAAAACTTGCTGCCCGCCTGGGCAAACTCCGTGCGAATCCTGCTGGTGGACGTGGTTTCGGCGGCGTTCTGCGCGTTTTTCGCGTGGAAGTCCTGGACGCTCTGCGCCGAGGCGTGGCGCGAGGGACAGACGACCGCCACCACCTGGGCGCCGCCGCTCTGGATCCCTTACTCGACGATGGCTGCCGGTATGTCGCTGCTGGTCGTCCAACTGTTTTGCCAGATTCTTCTCCGCCTCACCGGCCACGGGCAACCGGCGGTGACCACAAGTCCTGTTCCTACCGAATGAGCACCACCACGATTGGAATCCTCTACGGCGGGGCCACCCTGCTGGTGATGCTCTCGGGCATGCCCATCGCCTTTGCTCTCGGCAGCGTGGCGGTGGCGTTCATGTATTTTTTCATGCCGGCGTCTTCGTTGGATACCGTCACGCAAAACGTCTACGAGGAGATGAGCGGGATCACCCTCCTGTCGATCCCCCTGTTCATCCTCAAGGGGGCTGCCATCGGCAAATCCCGTGCCTCCCAGGACTTGTATTCCTCGCTGCACGCATGGATGCGGCGCGTGCCGGGGGGGCTGGGTATCGTCAACGTCTTCGCGTGCGGGTTGTTCGCGGCGATGGCCGGTTCGTCCCCCGCGACGTGTTCGGCCATCGGCACGGCGGGCATCCCGGAGATGCGGCGGCGGGGCTATCCGGCCTCGCTGGCCACGGGGATCATCGCGGCGGGCGGGACGCTGGGCATCCTGCTGCCGCCGTCGATCACGATGATCCTCTACGCGGTGGCGGCGGAGCAATCGTTGGGAAAATTATTCCTCGCCGGGATTGCGCCGGGGCTCTTGCTGGTCGTGCTGTTCTGCAGCTACGTGGCGTGGAAATACCGCCAGGAGCACCGCGCCGCCGCCGCCCGGGTCGCGGCGGGCGGGGAATCGTCCGTGCTGCTGGAGGAAGACACCTCCACGTTCCGCGAGCGGTTGCGTGCCCTGCCCCGTGTGCTGCCCTTCGTCATCCTCCTAACCGGCGTGATGTTCGCGCTCTACGGAGGTTATGCTACCCCCTCGGAAACCGCCGGACTCGGCGCGATCCTGGCGCTGGCGCTCGTCGCGCTGGTTTACCGGGTGTGGCGTCCGCGCGATCTCGCGCCGATCCTCGCCGGCACCCTGCGTGAATCCACGATGCTCATGTTCATCATCGGGATGTCGCTGCTCTATTCCTATGTGATGAGTTATCTGCACATCTCACAGTCGGCGGCGGAGTTCATCGTCGGCTTGCACCTTTCCAGGTGGGCGCTGCTGGTGACGATCCTCGGCCTGGTCTTGCTATTGGGGTTTTTCCTCCCACCGGTTTCCATCATCCTGATGACGGCTCCCATCATCCTGCCTCCCCTGCGCGCCGCCGGGTTCGATCTGGTGTGGTTCGGCGTGATCATGACCATCGTCATGGAAATGGGTCTCATTCACCCGCCGGTGGGCCTGAACATCTTCGTCATCAAGAACATTGCCCCCGAGATCCCGCTCGGCGAGATCGTGCGCGGCGTGTTGCCGTTTATCGCGTTGATGGTCGTCGCCATCGTGATCCTGTGCGTTTTTCCTGGCATTTGCCTCGGCCTGACGCGGCTCATGCACTGAGCATTCCGTCTGATGCAGACGCTGGCAGCCGCAAGGCTCAAAACAACGAGAAAGAGCTGTACACGCCGTCAGCGAGCACATTCTTAAGTCGCCGATGGCTTGTACCCGCCACGCAGCAAGGCATCGTGCAACGCGGGTACGTGCGTCTTCCGGGCGTCGAACGTTACGCTGACCGTGCCGGTAGCTGCCTCGCCGTGCACGTCTTGCACGCCTTCGACCTGCCGGAGCGTTTCGACCGCCTTCTCCACGGCATCTTTCTCCACGGCCAGATGGGCGGTTTCGATGGCGGCTTCCTCGGTGGAACGGAGATCGTGCGGGTCGCTGGGGTCCAGGCTCATAAATAGAAAGGAGACGGGTGGAAAAATTGGTCTGCCATGTGTGCTACGTGCCGACCGCAGCCGCTGGTCGACCGGCTACTCTCCGGCTGTCCGCGCCGCATTTCGTCGGCAGCCACTTTTTCGCTCGCTTGCCCACCTGAAGGACGGCAACGTGGTCCACCCGCCAGAGCATTCTCACTTCCGCCCTCCGCGTTCCCACTTCCGCCTTCCCTCGTTATGCTTGGCAAGCTGCTCCAGCCCGAAGTGCAAAGCCTGATCGCCACGCGCGACTTTGCCCAACTGCGCACCCTCTTCGCCGAATGGGTACCCGCCGACCTGGCCGATGTGGTCGCTGACCTGCCCGACGAGGACAAGGTCGTCGTCTTCCGCGTCATGCCCCAGCAGCAGGCTGCCGCCGTCTTCGAATACCTCGACTCCGAGGAGCAGGAGGACCTCCTGCACAGCATGGGCCGCGAACAGGCCGTGCGCATCCTCAACGAGATGTCGCCCGACGACCGCACCGCGCTCCTCGAAGAATTGCCGCCCGAGGCCGTCAAGGGTCTCGTCGCTTCGCTCTCGCCCTCGGAGCGCGCCATCGCCCAGAGCCTGCTCGGCTACCCGGAAAAGAGCGTCGGTCGGCTGATGACGCCCGACTTCATCGCCATCAAGTCCGACTGGACCGTCCAACAGGTGCTCGACGACGTGCGCGCCCGGGGCCGCGACAGCGAAACGCTCAACGTCCTCTACGTCGTGGACGACCACGGCAAGCTCATCGACGACCTGCGCATCCGCGAATTCCTCACCCGACCTCTATCGGCGAACGTCAGCGACCTGATGAACGACCAGTTCGTCGCCCTGACGGTGTCCGAAGCCCAGGAGAGCGCCGTCGCGCAGTTCCGCAAGTACGACCGGACGGTGCTGCCCGTCGTGGACAGCGGCGGTCGCTTGGTCGGCGTCGTGACCGTGGACGACGTGCTCGACGTGGCCGAGGAGGAAGCGACCGCCGACGCGCACAAGTTTGGCGGCCTGGAAGCGCCCCTAGATTTGCCTTACATGAGCAGCCCGCTCTGGGAAATGTTCCGCAAGCGCGGGAGCTGTCTGGTGGTGCTGTTCCTGGGCGAAATGCTGACCGCTACGGCCATGCAGTCGTTCCAGAAGGAGATCGAGGCGGCGGCGGTGCTGGCACTATTTTTGCCGCTGGTGATCAGCAGCGGGGGCAACAGTGGCTCGCAATCCTCGACGCTGGTCATCCGCGCGATGGCGCTGGGCGAGGTGACGTTGCAGGAATGGTGGCGGGTGGCGGGCCGGGAGATCGTCGCCGGGCTGTCGCTGGGGTTGCTGCTGGGCGTGGTGGGTTTCATCCGCATCTGGCTGTGGAGCGTGCTGCACTTCGCCAACTACGGCCCGCACCCGATCATCCTGGCGGCGGCGGTGGGCACGGCGCTGGTGGGCATCGTGGGGTGGGGGAGCCTGGCGGGGGCTATGTTGCCGTTCGTGCTGCGGGTCTGCCGGATCGACCCGGCGACGAGCAGCGCACCCTTCGTGGCAACGCTCGTGGACGTGACGGGGTTGATCATTTACTTCGTGGCGGCGGCGCTCATTTTCCTGCCCTACGCGCACCAGGCGGCGCATTAGGGCTTGAGGTGGGGACGGCTCTCAGAGCCGTCCGCGCTCATTAACCGGCGTACCACGCCAGAAAATCCCGCGAACCGTGCCCTGCTGGCGTCCGTTCAAGGGCCGAGCGGCGATAATCCGGCATTCGGATGAGGCTCTCCCGGTTCAAGAGCCTTGCGGCGGAAGTATTTGGCGTTTCAACCGAGGTCGTTCCCATGGTAGGCAACCCCAGTCCCGATTCACCCTCGCTCCGCGTGTTGTTAGTGGACGATCACGAGGACACAAACCGTTCCATGCAGTTGCTCCTACGCCGCCGAGGTTATCAGGTGGAGACGGCGCTGGACATGGCTGGAGCGGTCGAGCTTTGCACCCGGGAACGCTTCGACGTGTTGGTCTGTGACCTGGGTCTGCCCGACGGCAGCGGACTGGACCTGCTGGCCAAGCTGGTGGACCACCCGCCGACCTACGGCGGCATCATGGTCAGCGGCTACGGCGAGGTCGAGGACATCGCGCGCAGCCGGGTCGCCGGGTATCAGGAACACTTGGCCAAACCCGTGGACGTGGCGCGGCTGGAGGCAGCCATCCGCCAGGTGGCGGGCCTGCCGCCGAAGTAAGGTGGATCGTGACCTCCGGGCACGATGGGTTCCCACTGCGGCGCAGCCGCCTAGAAGCAGTCTCATAAATGGCGTTTGTGGTATTTTGGCCGCATGGCCAGAGGCGAAGAACTCACCGACGAGCAGTGGATGATTCTAGAGCCGCTTTTGCCGGAGCTACCTCGTCGAAGCGATGGACGCGGGCGACCTTGGTCTTCCTGTCGCCGCCCACACAACGAGTGCTAGCCCGGCTGAAGTCACCCTTGTCCAAGCAACTTTGGAAACGCGTTTCGTTCCTGAGCGACCCGAACACCTGATCGGCGACAAAACGTACGACAGCGACCCCTTGGACGCTTGCCTGGCAGCGCAAGGCATCGAGATGATCGCTCCGCATCGTCGAGGGCGCAAAAAGCCCGCTACCCAGGATGGCCGGACACTCCGCCGTTACCGCCGCCGCTGGAAAGTCGGACGCCTCAACGCCTGGCTACAGAACTTCCGGCGCATCCTCACCCGGCACGAGTACCACACCGAGAACTACCTCGGCTTCGTCCACCTGGGCTGCATCAAGATTTTACTGCGCCAGTATTTATGAGACTGCTTCTAGACGAATTGGCGCATCTTGCCAGGCAGTCAGGCTGCTGCGCGGCGGTGCGTTGCCAGCGTGCCCGGAGGTCGCGTTCCACCCCGGCTCACGCCGGCAGCGCGCTCAGCAAGGCGTTGAACTCCTCCAATCCCTCCACGTCCGCCGCCACCTCGCGCAACGACCCCAGCGCCACCGGGATGTGCGCGAGGAAATTGCTTTTGCCCTTCACCAGCCCGAGGAACCCGTACGCCCCGAGCGCCTGCATCAGCCGTTGGGTCGCACAGAGCCGGTAGATCTCGTCAAACTCCGCCCGGTTCGCGCCGAGGTCGTGCCGCCGCCCGAGGCTGAGATAAAAATCGAGCAGTTCCGTGCGCTCCGTCCCGCTCAGCCGCACGTAGGGATCGTACAACAGCGACGCGAGGTCGTAATGCGCCAGGCCGGGCCGCATCCCCTGGAAATCGATCAGGTGCGCGTGGCCTTCGTGCATCAACACGTTTTGCGACTGGAAATCCCGGTGCACCAGCACGCGCGGCCATCCGGCGAGCTTGTTGGCAATCTGGTCCCACACCGGCAGGTTAGCGATGCGTTCGGCCTTGGCCGGGTCCTGCAAATTGTCGAAATACCGCCCCAGGCAGTTTTCAAAAAAATACCGCTGCTCCCAGCGGTACAGCGCGGCGTTAAACTCGCTCTGCAAGGTGAACGGAAACTTCGCCAGCCCCTCCCAGCCGCGCGCGTGCAGCCGGTACACTTCCTCCAGCGCGGACTGATAGCACGTCCGGCGCGTCGGCCAAGGTTCGTCGCGGTAGCTCCAAAGCTCCAGCTCGCCGAGGTCCTCCATCCAAATGAGACCCTCCTGCTCGTCGTGAAAATAAATCTTCGGCGTCCGCACACCCAGCGCGTCGAGCACACTAGCGATGCGGACGTAATGCCGGTTTTCCTCCTTTTGGTCGTTGTACTTGACCAAAATCAAGGAACGCTGCCCGGTGCGCACCCGGTAAAAACGACGCTCCGAACCGCCTTTCTCAATGGGCGTGATGCGGATGTCGTCACCCGGCAGCGCGAAGCGGGCGCGGGTCTGGCTGATGATGGTGTCCTGGGAAAACAAGGCGGCAAAATTAAGTCAAAAATCCCGGTCAACGGCGTCACCGCTGGCGGTTTGGAAGGACCGGACAATACAGTTTTTCAGCCGGGCGTTGGAAGCGATTTCCGCGTCCGGCCACAAAATGCTGTCCTCCACGACGGCCCCCGCCGCAACCCGCGCCCCGCGCCCGACCACGCTGGCCCCGAGCACCCGCGCGTCCGGCGCGACGACGGCCCCCGGCTCGCGCCAGCCGAGCCACCCGGCGTCCGGCGCGCCGTAGCGCGGGAACACGGGGTTTTCACGCCGGGCAAACAAGTCGCGGTGGACGCGCAGGTACTCGCCGCGCGTGCCGAGGTCACGCCAGTCGCCCTCGTCGATCACCACGCCGCCCAAGGCCTCGCCGCGCCGGATCATGTCGAGGAAAATAGGGATCACGGAGATAATCTCGCCAAGCGGGATGCGGTCGAGAAACGCCGGTTCGACCAGATACACACAACTGAACGCGTAGGCCTGCGGAGCGCCGGTGCCCAGCCGGTCGCGGATGTCGAGGATTCGCCCGCTGGTCGCGTCCCAGGCGAGATGCCGAGGGCCATGCTGCCAGCGCACGACCAGCGTGACCTCGTTGCCCGCACGCCGGTGGTGTTCCACGGCGGGCCCGATGGGCAGGTCGGTCAAAATGTCGCCGTTGTAGACGAGCAACGTCCCGCTGTCCGGCGCGAGCAGATCGGCGATATTTTTGATCCCGCCGCCGGTGTCCAGCAGGGTCGGCTCGTGGCGAAAATGCAGCGACCTCCCGCGATATTGCCCGTCGGGAAACGCCATCGGGTATGCCTCGGCCAGATGGTGCGTGTTGACGATGAACTCCTCCACACCCGCGTCGGTGATGAGGTGGTCGAACGCGAACGTGATGAGTGGCTTGTGCCCGATGGGCACGAGCGGCTTGGGAAGTTGGTCGGTCAGGGGCCGCAGGCGGGTGCCCAACCCCGCCGCGAGGACGAACGCTTGGCGGATCATAGCAAATTGATCAACCAAAGAATCCCCTCTAACACCATTGCAATCAAAAACGGGATGACGGCACCGACCAAGGCCAGCGTGAAAGCGCGCGAGGCGGTGCGTGAGGAAAGAGGCGTAAAAACTGCGATGGCCGTACTGATCAAGTAGGCGATCAGCAAAAACGGCGCGAAGTCCATGTAGATCGGACAAACGAACATGCCGGAGACAAAACAGGTGAGGCCATAACAGAGCCAAAACCGCAGCAGCCGTGGCGGCTTTGCAACCGGAGCGTCCTGAGCGACAATCATAGCCCCGAGATTAGCACGCATTGGTCACTCTGCCGAAATGACCGCCGGAAAGCTGTCAACAGGTACGCGGAACATGTCGGCGCTTCAGTCAAAATCCGTCGGCAAATTCGGCTGCCGGTAATGCTCGAAAAACCGGTGCAGTTGCGACGCCGTCACGCGCGCGGTCGAAAGCTCCGCCGGCAGCGCATCCTCCGCGAAGAACTCCGTGCCCAGTGTCTCGGAGGTCTCCTGCAACGCCGCGCCGCCAACGATCTCGCAGCGGATGAACAGCTTGTAAACGTGTTGTTGCATGGGCGGATGCGGGTGCCGGTCCCGGTCATAAACCGCCAGCACCTTCGTCGCCCGCACCTTAAACCCCGACTCTTCGCGGACCTCGCGCACGACGTTTTCCGCCGGGGACAGCCCCACGTCCGCCCAGCCGCCGGGCAAGGTCCAGCCGTGGTCCGAGCGCTCCCGGACCAGCAAAATCCGCCCGTCTTCCCTGAACACGACGGCCCGCCCGTCCACCTTGGGCGTCGTGTACCCGGCGTCGCGGGCAAATAAGTCAATAGCCTCCTCCACGGTTACCCCCTCCGCCGCCCCGGCGGTCATCTCCGCTGCCAACCGCCGGACGGCGTGGTATCGCTCCACGTCATACGGGTCTTGGGCGAACGCCAAGCCGGTCTGGGCGAGGGCTTGCAGGCGGCGCGCCCAATCCAGCAAAGGCAGCAAAGGCATTTCTCGATCAGCGCAAGAACCGGGCGAGGTTCTCGTCTTCCCAGCGCCGGGCGCGCGTGTAGTGCAAAAATTGCCGCTCGCGGAGATTGAACTCCTCCGTGTGAACCTTGCGCCGCCCGTCCTCGGTGTACTCGTCGGGGACGCGCGCGTGCAGCATTTCGTGGTAAATGACGTATTCCAGGAACCAGGTCGGCACGAACGGCGCGTCCAACCGGGGGTGGATGCGGATGATTCGGTCCTCCTCCTGGATCGTCCCGAAAACGAAATATTCCTTGGGGGCGAGCCTGCGGCGGCGGCCCCAGGTAATCTTGTAGCCGCGCAGGGGTTTCAGCCAAAAGTACTGGGAATTGATCTTGTCGAAGATCGCCTGGAGGTCGAAGTACTCGCCCTCCTGGTTGAAGGGCAGGCACCGTTGCATAACCGCCTGCGGATGAGAGATTTTACGCTTAGCTTTGGCCATGGGTAGTGGTTGCGGTTTCGGCGTGGGAAAGGCGGACCCCCGGAGCTTAGAAGCGCTCCCGCAACGTGACAAGAGCGAAGACGAAATCTCCCGAAATAATATTTGCGAAATCATCGGTGATAGCTGTTTCGCAAGGCAGGGAAGCCCCGACTCTCACCGTCGGCACGCGTCGTCACTGGCTGTCCCAAGCCGTACACGGACGTCAAAAGCCCGCCCTTCCTACCCATCTCTACGACAAATCCTGGTCGGTGAAGCTCGGTGGGGCGACTTCCCGCTGGTTCATGATGCGCTCGACGTACTTGGCCAGCACATCAAATTCCAGATTCACGAGGTCACCCGGCTGAACGGCGTGGAGATTCGTGTGCTCGCGGGTGTGCGGAATGATCCACACGCTGAACCGGTCGTCGTCCAGCCGCGCCACGGTCAGGCTGATGCCGTTGATGGCAATCGACCCCTTGAAGACGAGCAAATGCGCGAAACCGGGTGGGATCATGACCTCCAACCGGTGATCGTCACCCTTCTTTTCCATGGCGGTGACGGCGCTGACCCCGTCGATGTGCCCCTGGACGAAATGCCCGCCCAGACGACCGGTGGCGGCCAGAGCGCGCTCCAGGTTGACCGGCGCACCGGGGCGCAGGCGGTGGAGGTTGGTGCGGTCAAGCGTTTCTTGGAGCAGGTCGAATGCGATGAACTCGGCCCGGTGGCTGGCGACCGTCAGGCAGCAGCCGTTGACGGCGATGCTGTCGCCCAGGCGCAGGCCCTTGACGAGGCCGGGGGCAGCGATTTGCAGTTGGGTCCCGTCAGTGGTGCGTCGCAGCCAGGAAACCTGGCCGACTTCTTCGATGAGGCCGGTGAACATGGAAGTGAAGGGGCGAATGACGAATGACGAATGATGAATGACGAAGCAAGAGGCAATAAATGCCGGTCTCCCTTCCCCTGCTGCCCGCAGTCTCTATCCGTCAACCCTCTTCACTTAACCTTCAACCCTCGTCATTCGCAATTCGCCATTCGTCATTCGTCCTTCATCCTTTCGGAAGACCTGATTCCGCGCTACCTTATTGGCATGGAAAAAGTTGTGATCATCGGCACCGGTTGCGCCGGGCTGACCGCCGCCATCTACGCGGCCCGCGGCGGGTTGCAGCCGCTCGTCCTCGAAGGCCGCCAGCCCGGCGGCCAGCTCTCTACTACCACCCTGGTGGAGAATTTCCCTGGCTTCCCCGAGGGCGTCGAAGGCCCCGACCTCATCATGCGCATGAAGGGCCAAGCCGAAGGTTTCGGCGCACGGTTCGAGTGGGCAGAATTGACCAACTTTGAGCCGAAGGACGGCTACCTTTCCCTGGTGCTCGACGACGACAATCAGGTCGAGACCCGTACGTTGATCGTCGCCAGCGGGGCCGCTGCCCGGTGGCTCGGTTTGGAAAACGAGAAGGAATTGATCGGTCACGGCCTGACCTCGTGCGCCACCTGCGACGGCGCGTTTTACCGCAACGTGCCGGTGTGCGTGGTTGGGGGCGGGGATTCCGCCGCCGAGGAAGCGCTATTCCTGACCCGGTTCGCCTCCAAAGTGTACCTCATCCATCGCCGGGACACGTTGCGCGCCTCCAAGATCATGACCGCCCGCGTGCTCGAACACCCGAAAATCGAGCCGATCTGGAACACCCGGGTCGCCCAATACCTCGCTAACGGCGAGGGCGAGATGCGCGCCGTGCGCCTGGCGAACGTCACGACTGGCGAGGAGCGCGACCTGAACGTGTCCTGTGTCTTCGTCGCCATCGGCCATGAGCCGAACACGCGGCCTTTCGCAGGCAAGCTGCCTCTCGACCCCGACGGCTACCTGCTCAAAGAGCGCGGAACGACCACGGCGGTCCCGGGCGTGTTCGCGGCGGGCGACGTGTCCGACAAAGTCTATCGGCAGGCCATCTGGGCAGCGGGCGACGGCTGCGCGGCGGCCCTGGACGCCGAACGCTACCTCACCGAGCACGCCGAAGAACCCGCGACCGCCCCGCTTTCTCCCGTCGAGAAGGAACTTGCCGCCGAGGGCGAGTTGGTGGTAGGCCCGAGGTGATGCTTTACTATGATGGCAGCCCCATTCATGTTGGCGATCTCGTCCAACATGCCACTGCCGTGGCGGTGGTTGAATCCATCATCGAAGACGATGAAATCAAGCGTTGGAATTTGGATGGACCGGGTTTCATGCTTTTGTGTAGTCAGTGCGGTCGGGTGTTGGTCGATCCTAGCGGGTTGGATTGGGAAGATGTTACCCTCATTCGTCGAGCATAACGATGCGCTGAACTGGGGTCCGATTGGTGCCGCTTGAAAATCTGCGACCTGACCCAGTTTTATTCCCCGGTCAGCGGCGGGGTGAAGCGTTACCTCGCCGAAAAAACGGAGTACCTGCGCACCCACACCGACGACCGGCACGTCCTGGTCATCCCCGGCGAGACGACGGCGGTCCACGACGACGGCCCGACGCGCACCTACACCATCCGCTCGCCGCTCGTCTCGCGCACGTCGCGCTACCGTGCGCTCATCAACCTGCATGCCGTCGAGCGCGTGCTGGAAACCGAGCAGCCCGACCTCATCGAATCCGGCGACCCCTACCAGATCGCCTGGAAGGCGCTGGCCTCGGGTGACGCGCTGGGCATTCCAGTGGTGGGGTTCTACCACTCGCATTTCCCCGAGGCGTTCTTTCGCAGCACGTTCAAGTTTTTCGGCGAAACGGCGGAGCGCATGGTCATGGACATTGCCCGGCGCTACGTGCGCAACCTGTACCGGCGGTTCGCGCGGACGCTAGTGCCCAGCGCGCCGCTCGGCGCGCTGCTGACGGACTGGGGGGTCAATAACGTGGCAGCGGTCGATCTGGGGGTCGATCCGGTAATCTTCCGGCCCGGCGAAAGGTCGGAGGATTCCGCACGCGGGGAACTGGACGTGCCGCCGGGCCGGACGCTGCTGCTCTACGTGGGCCGTCTGTCGCCGGAGAAGAACACGCAAACCCTGTTCGCGGCGTTCCACCGGCTGTGCCGCCGCCAGCCGGGGCGGTTTCACCTGCTGGTGGTGGGCGATGGGCAGCAGCGCAAGTTGATCAAGGCGCTGCAAAAGAAGACGGACGCCGTGACGTGGCAGCCGTATTGCAGCGACCGTCGGGAGCTGGCGCGACTCTACCGGGCGGCGGACCTGTTCGTGCACCCAGGCGTGCAGGAAACGTTCGGGCTGGTCACGCTGGAAAGCCAGGCGTGCGGCACGCCGGTCGTCGGGATACGGGGCAGCTACATGGACCGCATCGTCTTTAGCGACCTGGGCCATTGGGCCGCCGAGAATCATCCGCAATCGCTCGCCGACGCGATTGACGGCATGAGCCGTCAGGATCTGCGCGCGATTGGCCTGCGTAGCAGCGGGATCGTGGCGGAGCGTTACAACTGGGAACGGGTGTTCGACCGGTTGTTCGGGATTTACCGCGAAGTGATCGCCGGGTTCGACCGAGGATAGGGAATACCCGCCGCAGACGGTCGTAAACAAAGGCAGGGAGGCCTCTCCGAGGCCTTCCCTGTTGGGCCTTCAGGCCCTTCAGCCTGCTCTTGCGCTATATCACGCTGTCGCAGACAATCAGGGTGGGCCCTCGGAGAGGCCCCCCACCTTTGCTTACGACCGGCGTTTCGTGCCTGAGAAAACGCCCATCACTTGCGCTGCAAGCGCACGGCGGGGTTAATTGACAATCGTTCGTTACTCATAACCGTTTGCGAGCGCAACGTTTGTGATCGAGGTCGGGCATTTATTGACAAATTACATACATATGCTACATTTACTACACAATGATATTCTACTCTATCTTCCAGTCCGCTGTGATGTCCTGAACACCGTAGTGTCTCGCTTCTCGCCTTTGCTCGGCGGATGAATTACCTTCCCGGTTCACGTTTTCCGCTGAACCTCCTTTTCCATCCATGAGTCTCGCCCCTTCCGGTCTCGTCTTGCCGCCCCCGTTCGTCATCCGCAACTATACCCCCGCCGACCGCGAAACCGTTCGTTGGCTCTGCTGTGAAACCGGCTTCCTCGGCCAAGCCATCGACCCCGTTTTCGAGGATCGCGAGCTCTTCGCCGATTTCCTCACCAATTATTACACCGACCAGGAACCGGAGTCGGCCTTCCTGATCGAGGTCGGCGGCAAGGTGCGCGGTTACCTGCTTGGTTGCCGGCAACCGCTGCGCAACCAGTGGCACAACTTTCTGCAAAATTTCCGGCTGTTCGGCGCCATCGCTCGCCGCTATTTCCGGTACAACGCCGCCAGCCGCCGGTTCATCTCGTGGATTTTCCTCAACGGCTGGCGCGAGGTGCCCGCCGCACCGCGCCGCACGGCCCATTTTCACATCAACCTGCTGCCCGACGCCCGGAGCGTCACCGGCACCCGCGCGTTGATCGATACCTACCTGCAATACCTCACCGAGCGCGGCGAAAAGCGCGTTTACGGGCAGATGGTCTCCTTCGCCAACCGGCGGGGCGAAAAGATGTTCCAGCGGTACGGGTTTAAGCTGCTCAACCGCATGGAAATCACCAAATACCGCCGCCTGCACCCCGAGCCGGTCTACCTCTGTACGGTGGTCAAGGATTTAGAGGAAAATTCCAAGTTGTACGAGGGAAATCCGACGCTGGTGAACAACCCAATAAACTAGCTCTGCAAATACTTGGTAACAACGTGTTTATAGCTTGTGAAAAAGTGGTGAATTTCCCTTGATTTTTTGATGGGTTTTGGTACCGTATTTCCAATGAAAAACACCAGTGCCATTGCCCCCCTTCGGGACGACAAGAGCGTGACCTTGGCGGTCGATCCGGCCGCTTCCGCTTTGTCCGTCCAGCAAGTCCTTGGTCAGGTCGCTCTCATCCAGCAAATCATGGCTGCCGCTATGAAGGATGGTGAGCATTATGGTCGTATTCCCGGCTGCGGCGACAAGCCGACGCTGCTCAAGCCCGGTGCCGAGAAATTGTGTCTGACGTTCCGTCTCGCCCCGACTTACGAGATCGAGGAACGCGCCGTCGAGCGCGGCCACCGCGAATACCGCGTGCAGTGCGCGCTGACGAGCATCCTCGGCGGGACGTTCATCGGCCAGGGCGTTGGTATCTGTTCATCGATGGAGGCGAAGTACCGCTTCCGCCAGGGCAACGCCGAGCCGACCGACCGGCCCGTGCCGCGCGCCTACTGGGACGTGCGCCAGGAGGACCCCGCCAAAGCGCAGGAATTGATCGGTGGCAAAGGGTTCACGGTCAAGAAGGTCGAGGGTAAGGGCTGGATGATCGCCAAGGGTGGCGAGAAGGTCGAACACGACAATCCCGCCGACCATTACAACACCGTGCTCAAGATGGCCAAGAAGCGTGCTCTTGTGGACGCCGTGCTGACCGCGACGGCAGCCAGCGACATCTTCACGCAGGATCTGGAGGACATCACCGCCAACCTGGCGTCGGCCACGCCTGCCGTGACTGCGGTGGCACCTCAACCGGAAGCGGCGGTTGCCCCCGTAGTGGCGACCCGCGCGCATGTCGCTGACGTGAAAGAAGCGTCCGTGGCGGTGGTCAACGACGATTTCGCGGTCGAAGACGAGGCTCCGGCGACGCCGAGCAACGATTTCCGCGAGACGCGCATCCACTTCGGCAAGAACCGCGGGCTGATGCTTTCGGAGTTGACGCCGCAGCAGGTCCACTGGTACGAGACGGATTGGATGCCCAAGAAAGAGGTCAACGGCCCGACCAGCGTGGAGGACATGGCGCTGATCAACGCGCTCAAGGCGTACCGCGACTGGCGCGGGGGTGGCGGCAAGGCTGCCGCCGGTGCCCCGGCCCGGTCGTCCAAGCTGGCGCACGCCTGAGTAGAGCTTACGGCGGCGCGGCGCGCGAGGCGGTCTTACCGGTCCCCGCGCTCCCGCGCTGACCAGGATTCCCCCTCGGTAAAGGACGCCACTTCGGCAGCGGTTATTCGCCGCCGAAGTGGCGCTCCTGCTTTTGAATGGGTGGATCGCGACCTCCGGGCGCGATGGGTTCTGCTGCGGCGCAGCCGCCTGACTGGTTGGCCGCGTTATTCCAGACAGGCAGGCCGCTGTGCGGCGGTGGTTTGCCATCGCGCCCGGAGGTCGCAATCCACCAAAACGGCAACAGCCCGTTACCGGTCGGGCAGGCCGAGACGACAACGGGCTGAGTTGAGGCGGTTGTTGCTAACTGAACGAACCAACAAAACTAACGTTGCCAGAGGGTTATTTGACGTGGCCGGACACCAGCTTGTTCATCTCGAACATGGTGACCTGCGCTTTGCCGTCAAACACTGCCTTGAGCTTGGCGTCGGCGTTGATGAGGGTCTTCTTTTTCTCGTCTTGCAGCTTGTGTTGCTTGATGTAAGCCCACAGTTTGCTGGTCAGCTCAGTTCGTGGGAGGGGGGATGCCCCCACCACGGCGGCAAGTTTATCGTCTGGGGTGACAGGCTTCAAAAAGGCGGCATTGGCCTTCTTCGGCTCGGACTTGGTCGTTTTTTTGGTAGTGGCCATGAGACAGTGGATTAAAAACTACCCGACGCCGGAAACAATCTTTATTTAAGGTGTAACGATATTTTTTACATGGAGGGGTTTTGCCGGCTGTGGTTGAACCTTTTCCGGCTGTTGGTTGTCCTGAGATTCGCCCTATGATTTGGACCCCACTTTTCCTTCGTCGAAAAATGCGTGCCACTGCCTTCGCCGCGGTGGTTAGCTGCCTCACCCTGACGAACGTCCGGGCCGGGATCGAACTGCCCATGAGCACGGTGTTCAAAGGGCAAGCGACGTTCGACCGACTCGTCCAGCGCGCCGAGCAGGAGAACTGGCGTGCGCTGCCCATCGGCGAGCGCACCGCGCGGGTGGGCCTGGCGCTGGCGGGCACTCCGTACCAGGGATTTACGCTGGAGATCGACGACCGCGTGGAATCGCCCTCGGCCAATTTCAACGGGCTGGATTGCTGGACCTTTTTCGAGATTTCACTCGGTTTTGCCCGGATGCTGCACGCCAAGGCCGCGCCGTATACGCCTGCGGACCTGCTACATATGATCGAGTTGGACCGCTACCGCCACGGGCAATGTACGGGGGAGTACCTGTCGCGCATCCACTTTCTGGAGGAGCTGTTCTACGACAACCAGCGGCGGGGGCTGTTGACCAACATCACCCCAAGGCTGCCCGGGGCCGAGCGGATGGAGCACCGCGACATCCGCGAGATGACCGTTATGTGGCGACACTACAGGTACTTGCGCAATAATCCGCGGCTGTTGCCCGAGATGGCTAGCATCCAGGAACGGGTATCGGACCTGCCAGTTTACCACGTGCCGAAGCACCGGGTGGCGGCGGCGGAAGCTTACTTACAGACTGGGGACATCGTGGCCGTTACCAGCAGGGATACAGGGGGTTACACTTCGCACGTCGGGCTGGCGTACCGGGACTCGCGCGGCGTTTTGCGGTTCCTGCACGCGTCGTCGCGGTACCGGCGGGTGCTGGTCGATGACCGGCTTTCGGCGTACCTCGCCGACAAACGCGATGACGCGGGAATCGTCGTCGCAAGGCCCTCCGACGTAGGTGGTAACGCGCTGGCCGTGAGGTGAGGGATTTTTTCGCACGGAAATGGCGAAAAATTAGGGAAGTACGTCGCAGATAACGCAGACAACGCAGGCATCGCAAAGATCAGCGATGCCGTTTGCGTTTGGTCTTGGTAGCCGTTTTTGAGCGGGTCTTGGACTTGCCTTTCTTAGCGTGGGACGAACGGACCTGATCCATGCGGGCGCGGTGACTGCGGCCCGTGTGATGCTCGCGGGCGGGGCGGGGGACCACGCGGCGCTCCAACGGGGGGAGGGCGCCGATGTTCACGTCGCCGCGCTCCTGTTCCTCCAAGATGCCGTCGGCGATGCCCTGGGCAACCCGCTGGCGGAAGGAAGGCGTATTGATGAGGTTGGCCTCGTCGCGGTTGGTGAGGAAGCCGCCTTCGACCAGGATGGAGGGGACGCGCGGGTTGTGGGTCAGGCGGAGGACGCGGCGGGTGATGCCCCGGTTGTCCAGGCCGGTTTCGCCTATGAGGTGGCGCTGGACGCGGGTGGCCAGGCCGTAGCTGTCGCCGCGCCAAAAGAAGGTCTGCACGCCGCGCGGAAAGTGGCTGGGCGAGGCGTTGTAGTGGATGCTGACGAGGATGGCGTTGGGGTAATAGCGGTCGGCGATGGCCACGCGGTCGTCGAGTTCGACGAAGTAGTCGCCGGTGCGGGTCATGACGGTGCGCAGGCCATTGGACCTGAGGATCGGCTGGAGGCGGCGGGCCGTGTCGAGCGCCATGTCCTTTTCGCGCAGGAGCTGGTTGGGGGATTCGCCGCTGTCCTTGCCGCCGTGGCCGGCGTCGATGACGACCGTGGTGAAGCCGCCGGGGCGAAGGCCGCCGCCGAGGGTGTCGCAGCCGGAGAGGGCGGCGAGAAGGAGAGCAAGGGCGGAGAGGCGGAGGAGGCGGTTCATGGCTGGGCGGCTGGCTTGGCGAGCGGTTCTTTACGGGCGGGGCGGGGGCGCGTCAATGCGGAAGGGGGCGGGGAATTCAACGCAAAGGCGCAAAGAACGCAGAGACTCGCAAAGATGGAAGGGGAGGGGGTTAGAGGGAGAGAGGGGCAGAGGAGGCGTCCCTGGTCGAGCCGGGGCGTTCCCAAGGGCAGCCCGGGAACGTGGAATGAAGCCGTCGTGAAGCGCAGCCATGGGATCTCATGAACTCGTCTCTCCTGCCGAGTTTGAGACGTTGATTTGCGAGACGAGATTTTGAGACAAACACCGCTTTTGTGTTGCCACAACGGGTCTTCGTTGCGGCTCCTCCTGAAAAACAAGTGTTTTGCGAGACTCCAGCGACCCTCGCGTAAAGTATCATGCGCTGCTTGCTCAAGGCAGGGTACCTGCCCTAATCGGCATCCCATGCCAACTTTTACCTGTTGCTTTCCAAAAGGAGTCGCATACACTCCTGTTGTAAAACAACAGGAAGCGACCCCTATGAAGCTAAAGAAGGATGTTCAGCAAGGCACCCTCTCGCTGATGGTTCTAAAAACGCTCGACGTGCTCGGGCCACTGCACGGATATGGAGTTGCCCGGCGCATCGAGCAAATCAGCGGCGATCTGCTCTCCGTCAACCAAGGCACGCTCTATCCCGTATTGTTGAAGCTGGAGCAGGAGGGAGCCATCGCCTCGGAGTGGGGGCCTTCGGAAAACAACCGCCGGGCACGCTTCTACCAACTGACGGCGACGGGCCGCAAACTCCTAGGCGCGGAGAAGCGCACCTGGGAACAAACGGCGTCCATCATGGCGCGCTTTCTGGCCGTCAAGGCGGAGGACTTGGCATGAAGTTCCTGGTCCGCCTGTGCAGCCGGTTCGTTAATTTCGCCACCCGCCGCCACGGCAGCGAGAGGCTACGCGAGGAGATCGAGGCCCATCTCGCCGCCGAAACGGAGGAAAACATCCGCGTGGGTATGGCCCCCGCAGAAGCCGCCCGCCAAGCGCGTCTTAAGTTTGGCGCGGTCGAAGCGGTACGCGCAGATTATCACGCCGAGGCGGGCCTTCCGTTCTTGGAGGATTTGCTGCGCGATGGTCGCTACGCGCTCCTGGTGCTTTGGAAATCTCCCGCGTTTACCCTCGTTGCCATCCTCAGTTTGATGCTAAGCATCGGGGCAAACGTCGTCGTCTTCGGTGTGGTCAACGCCGTTTTGCTGCACCCACTGGCCGTCAACGATCCGCCGAGCCTCTACCAAGTCCGCCAACAGGCCTGGGCCAAGGGGCGACTGGTGACCACCTCATACCCGGCGCTGCGGGATTTCCAAGAGCGAAACACTGCCTTCAGCGGGATGGCGGGCTACTTCGGATACTCCAACGCGAGATTGACCTGGCAACGCTCGGTCAGGAACGTGGCGGGCATCGAAACCACCGGCAACTATTTTGACCTGCTCGGAGTGCGGCCACAAATCGGCAGGCTCTACCACGCGGCGGATGAACACGGCCCAAACTCCGCGCCGTACGTGGTCTTGAGTGACAAATTCTGGCGCAACCAGCTCCAGGCCGATCCGGGCGTGGTCGGAGCCACGGTACAACTCAACAAAGCACCGTTCACCGTGATCGGCGTGGCTGCGGCCTCGTTTCACGGCATCGAGCACTTCGTCTGGCCGGACTACTGGATACCCATGGTCAACGCCGCGCCGGTGGACGGTTGGGATTACCTGAAAGACCGGGCCACCAATGCGGCGACGGTGCTTGGGCGGCTCAAGCCCGGCGTGACGCCTCAACAGGCAACGGAAAACCTGAACACGGTGGCCCTCCAACTGTCAAAGGAGTATCCGCTCACCGACAAAGGGATGTCCCTGCGATTGATCCATCCGGGTCTCTTCGGAGACAACGGGGACATCATCCGTGGGTTTCTGTATGGCGTCGGCGTGCTGGTGGGGCTGGTGCTGGCGGCGGCGTGCGCCAACCTGGCCAGCCTGTTCGCGGCACGCGCAGCGGACCGCCGATGGGAACTAGCCATCCGGGCCGCCCTGGGCGCGAGTCGAGGGCGGCTCCTACGGCAACTCTTGACGGAAGCCTTGGTGGTGGCGCTACTGGGCGGCGCGGCGGGCCTGTGGCTGGCGAGTCTGCTGCTGGGGATGCTTAACCGTTGGCAATCGCCTTACGGGCATCTGGTGGTGGACGTGGATGGGCGGGTGTACTTGATCGCCCTAGCTTTGGCCTCGATGAGCGCGCTTCTCTTCGGCTTGGCCTCGGCCCGGCAGGTCTGGCAGAGTAACCCTTCACAGGCCATGAAGAGCGGGGCCGTGAATACGATGACACTGCGCGGCTTTGGGTTGCGCGATCTGCTCCTGAGCGTACAGATTGCCATCTGCACGCTGCTGGTCACGGCCTCGCTGGTGGCCGTGCGCGGCATGGTGCGCTTGCTGCACACTCCAATGGGTTTCCACCCACAAGGCGTGCTGCTGGTCGAGGTGGACCTGAGCCAAGTCGAACCAGGTGGTGAGGCGGTGTTCGCCAAAGAGCAGGCGATGCTCGAAGCGGTACGGAGCATCCCCGGAGTCACGGCGGCGGGAGCGGTCAGCCGCGTGCCGATGACCGGCGGGCTGCGCGGGACACCGATCTTCCCGCCGGCACGACGGACTTTTCCCTCAACAACGCAGTGCACTCGCCCTACGTTTTCTCGATCTCGCCGGGCTACCTGGAAGCGGCGGGCACGCGGGTGTTGGAAGGCCGCAGCGTCGCCAGCCACGACACGGCCAATACTCCGTCCGTGGCCGTGGTGAACACCACTCTGGCCCGGAAGCTGTGGGGACAAACGCCAGCGATTGGGCAACGCTTCATCGTGTCGGGCCGCTTGACCGAAGTGGTGGGCGTAGCGGAGGACGGCAAGTATCATGATCTGGTTGAGACGAGCCAACCGGCGGTGTATTTGCCGTGGTCGCAGAACGAGGAAAGCAGCATGGTCTTCATGGTGCGCTCGCCACGAGCGCAGAACGAGATGGCGACGACCTTGGAACGCGCTCTGACCGGGCTGATGCCGGATACTCCCGTCACGGTGCAAAGTTGGTCCGATGCGCTCGGACTGGAGTTGTTCCCGGCGTGGGCCGCGACTGTGGCCCTAAGCACGATGGGCCTACTGGCCGCGATGCTGGCTCTGACAGGTATCTTTGGCATGGCAGCCTACAACGTGAGCCGCCGGATGAAGGAGTTTGGCATCCGCATGGCTCTCGGCACACCGAGGAGGAGGGTGTTGAGCGCAGCGATTGCCCGACCGATGGTGCTGCTGGGCCTGGGTGCGTTGGCAGGACTGCTTGCCAGCGTTTTCACCGACCAACTTCTGAGTCGGATGGTGTATCAGGCAAACTCACAGGACCCGGCGGTTCTGGGAGGCGTGGTGTTGACGATGATCCTGTTGGGCATAGTCGCGTCTATCGTTCCTGCCTCAAGAGCTTTAGCCGTCGATCCGGCCAGCCTTTTGCGTGAGGGTTGAGGGGACAAACTAGGCGAGTACGAAGGTCGCCAAGAAGTATTCGCGTCGGTATCACAAAACAGAGATTTTTGAGACGCAACGCCAGCATGGCATCAGTGGCGCCAGAGGACGGTCCCCAGATTTCGCAGATTTCTGCAGATTGGGAAGGAGAAATGCACAGGGCGGGAGAGGACGAGTTCTGTCGGCAGGCGGAGCGTCGGCCCGACAGTTTTTCGTGGCGGGGGCGGGGCGGGCTACAACTCGTTGTACTCGCCGGTTTGCTGGAGGATTTTGGCGATGAGGCCCGTCCAACCGGTTTGATGGCTAGCGCCGCAGCCGCGGCCATCGTCCGCGTGAAAATATTCGTGGAACTGCGGGTAGGCGTTCCAATTCGGGTCGGTCTGGAATTTTTCGTAGGGGCCGAAGACCGGACGTTGGCCGGTGACCGGGTCGCGGCGGAAAATCGCGGATAACCGGCGGCTGAGTTCGGCGGCTACTTCCCAAAGCGTGAGCATTTTGCCCGAGCCGACCGGGCATTCCACCTTGAAATCCTGGCCGAAGTAGAAGTCGAACTTTTGCAGGCTTTCAATCAGGAGGTAGTTGACCGGCATCCAGATCGGGCCGCGCCAATTGCTGTTGCCGCCGAACAGGCCGCTCTGACTCTCGCCCGGGTTGTAATCGACGCGGTAGCTCATGCCATTGGCGTTGAGTTCGTAGGGTTTGGCTTCGTGGTATTTCGACAGCGAGCGGATGCCGTAGGGGCTGAGGAACTCGGTCTCGTCGAGCAGCTTGGCCAAGATGCGGCGCAGACGTTTCTCGTCCACGATGCTGAGCATCAACTTGCCCCCGCGCTCCTCCTGGCAATGGCCGCTGACGCTGACCGTGAGGTTGGGGCGGTTTTCCATGAACCACCGGAACCGCCGCGCAAAACCGGGGAGTTTGTCAAAGAGCGAGGTGTCGATGACCTCCACGGCGAAGAGGGGGATCAGGCCGACCATCGAATGGATGCGCAGCGGGACGCTCTTGCCGTCGGGCAGGTGGATGTTGTCGTAAAAGAGGCCGTCCTCGTCGTCCCAGAGGTGGGTTTCTTCCGAGGCGACCATCGCGTGGCTGATGGACAGGAAATGCTCAAAAAACTTGCTGGCGATGTCCTCGTAGACCGGGTTGTACTGCGCGAGTTCGAGCGAAATTTTCAACAGGTTGAGGGCGTACATCGCCATCCAACTCGTCGCGTCGGATTGCTCCAGGTAGCCGCCCGTGGGAAGGGGCTGGCTGCGGTCAAAGACTCCGATGTTGTCCAGGCCGAGAAAACCACCCTGGAAGATGTTGCGGCCCGCCTCGTCCTTGCGGTTGACCCACCAGGTAAAGTTGAGCAGGAGCTTTTGGAAAACGCGTTCGAGGAATTGACGGTCGCCGGAGTCCGGCGCGCCGCCGCGCGCCTTGCGCTCCATCGTGTAGACGCGCCAGGCGCTCCAGGCGTGGACGGGCGGGTTTACGTCGCCGAAGGCCCATTCGTAAGCCGGGAGCTGGCCGTTGGGGTGCATATACCACTCGCGGGTCAGGAGCATGAGCTGGCGCTTGGCGAACTCGGGGTCGAGCAGGGCGAGCGGCAGGCAGTGGAAGGCGAGGTCCCAGGAGGCAAACCAGGGAAATTCCCAGGTGTCAGGCAGGCTGAGGACGTCGTCGTTGAAGAGGTGGCGCCAGTCGTGGTTGCGGCCCATTTTGCGCAGGGCGGAGGGCGGGGGCTGGCCGGGGTCGCCGTCTAGCCAGCGTTCGACGACGTAGTGGTAAAACTGCTTGTTCCAAAGCATCCCGGCGCAGGCCTGGCGCTGGATGGCGCGGGCGTCGGGGTCGAGGTTGTCGGGCGCGAGGGTCTGGTAGAACTCGTCGGCCTCGCGGCGGCGCTGGTCAAAGATGGCGTCGAAGGCGCGGCCCGAAACGGAGACACCCTCGGGCGGGTAGGAGGCGGCGGAGACGAGGCGGAGATCGAGCGTCCAGGTTTCGCCGGGCGCGAGGGTCTTCTGGTAGTGGAGCGCGGCCTTGGTGCCGACGTGGGCAGGGTTGACCGCGCCGGGTTCGTTATGAAGCAGATGGCGCTCGATGCCGTCCTTCTGGTACGGGGTCGGGTTGGGCTGGTTGAAAAGACGCTGGTGGTTGGTCTCGTTGTCGGTGAAGAGGGCGTCAGTTTTCCAAGCGAAGAGGAGGGTTTCGCCGAGGGTGGCATGCTCGGCGCGCAGGCAGACGGCCTCGTCGTCGGCGGCGAGGCTGATCGAGGGGCGGGCCTCCTTGGGATTGGGGTCCCAGGTGTTGCGGAACCAGAGCGTCGGCAGGAGGTGAAGCGGCGCGGGGTCGGGGCCGCGGTTGGTCGCGCTGAGGCGGATGAGAATGTCCTCGGGGCTGGCCTTGGCGTATTCGACGAACACGTCGAAGTAGCGGTCTTCGTCGAACACGTCGGTGTCGAGGAGTTCGTATTCGAGTTGGTCGCGGCCCCGGCGGCGATTTTCTTCGATGAGTTGGGTGTAGGGGTAGGCCGCCTGGGGGTATTTGTAGAGGCCCTTGAGGTAGGAATGGGTGGGCGTGGAGTCGAGGTAGAAGTAATACTCTTTTACGTCCTCGCCGTGGTTGCCCTCGGTGCCGGTGAGGCCGAAGAGGCGCTCCTTGAGGATGGGGTCGCGCTCGTTCCAGAGCGCCAGGGAGAAGCAGAGGCGCTGGTGGTTGTCGCTGATGCCAAGGATGCCGTCCTCGCCCCAGCGGTAGGCGCGGGAGCGGGCGTGGTCGTGCGGGAAGGAGTCCCAGGCTTCGCCAGTGGCGCTGTAGTCCTCGCGGACGGTGCCCCACTGGCGTTCGCTGAGGTAGGGGCCCCAGCGGCGCCAGTAAGCGGTGCGTTGGCGGTCGTCGTCGAGCCGGGATTGTTCGGCGGTCATGATGAAGAAGTGGGAAGGCGGCAGAATGCAGGAGGCAGGAGGCAGAGGAAAGGCAGAAATCTCACGCAAAGACGCCAAGACGCAAAGACTTGCGGCAGGGGAAGCCCCGATGGAAGCGAGACGGACGCTCCCTTTTCTCCTTTGCGGCCTGGCGGAGTTTGCGCGAGGCTCCACCTTCTCCCTATGAGCGAACCATCCAAGAACAAAACCGGCGGGTTGTCCGGGGTCAATGCCGGTGAAACGGCGGTGTGCACCGTCGGCAAGGAAGGCTTTGGCCTGAGCTATCGCGGGTATACGATTGAAGATCTGGCCGCGCAGGCGGGGTTCGAGGAAGTGGCGTATTTGCTGTTGTACGGGGAGTTGCCGACGCGGGCGCAGTTGACCGAGTACTGGACGCTGCTGGCCGGAATGCGCGGGCTGCCGGAAGGGGTGCGCACGGCGCTGGAACTGTTGCCCGGGGGTACGCA
The DNA here is from genome assembly GCA_964242205.1 of uncultured Chthoniobacterales bacterium. Classification (GTDB taxonomy): domain Bacteria; phylum Verrucomicrobiota; class Verrucomicrobiia; order Chthoniobacterales; family SZAS-18; genus CAHJWO01. Next base: position 7,149 of record CAXTBX010000032.1, on the reverse strand, counting down.
TCCGATGGACGTACTACGGACGGGTTGTTCGGTGCTGGGGTGTTTGGAGCCGGAGCGGGGGTTGGACCGGCAATCGGCCATCGCGGCGGGCAACCGCTTGCTGGCGACGTTTCCGTCCATGCTGCTGTATTGGCATCATTTCACGCAGGGAGGAAAGAGGATCGAAACGCAGACCGACGACCCGAACATCGCCGCGCATTTCCTGCACCTGCTGCTAGGCAAACAAGCGCCAGAATCGCACGTGCGGGCGATGGACGTGTCGCTCATTTTGTACGCCGAGCACGAGTTCAACGCGTCCACGTTTACCGTGCGCGTGATCACTTCGACGTTGGCGGATTTTCACAGCGCGATTGTCGGGGGGATCGGGGCGTTGCGCGGGCCGCTGCACGGCGGCGCGAACGAGGCCGCGATGGAATTGATCGAGCTCTACCGGACGCCGGACGAGGCAGAAGAGGGGTTGTTGGAAAAGCTGGCGAAGAAAGAACTTATCATGGGGTTCGGGCACCGCGTGTACAAGAAAGCGGACCCGAGGTCGGCGCTGATCCAGGAGCAGGCGAAGGCGCTGGCCGCGGCGGCGGGTGACACCGTAGTGTACCCGGTGAGCGAACGGATTGACGCCGTGATGCGGCGCGAAAAGGGGATGTTTACGAACCTCGATTTTTACAGCGCGTCGGCGTATCATTTCATGGGCGTGCCGACGCCGATGTTCACGCCGATGTTCGTGATGTCGCGCATCACGGGCTGGACGGCGCACGTCATCGAACAGCGCGAGCGCAACCGGCTGATCCGACCAGCGGCGGACTACGTCGGACCGGAGTTGCGGGAGTTTGTGGAGATCGGCAAGCGGGGATAAGGAGAAAGGCAGAAAGGCAGAAGGTGAATTATGACGCCGGAAGAATACGTTGCCTTGGAAGATGGCACTCCATACCGGAGTGAATTTTACGATGGAGCGATGATCGCGATGAAAGATCGCACTTATGCCAATGCGATCATCAACGGGAATCTCATCGGATTGCTGCACCCGACGCTGCGGGATACTCCCTGGGAATTTTTTAGCAGCAACATGCGTGTGCTGATCCCGTCCTTGCCTCTTTACACCTATCCTGACGGAAGCATCGTGCGACGGCCTGCGCAGACCGCCCCTCACAGCGACACCACTTTGATCAACCCTTGCCTGATAGTGGAAGTGTTGCCGCCGCCCGGTGAAAATTACGGGCGTCGAGCAACCTTCCAACATTTTCAGAGGGTCGATAGCTTGCGAGACTACGTGCTGATTTCTCAGGAATTTCCACACATAGATCACTACGCCAAGTTGGAGGAGAACAAGTGGCTCTACACCACTCACGAGGGATTAGATACCAGGCTGCGTTTGCCTTCGCTCGATCTTGAGTTGCCTATGAGCGAAATTTACGAACGGGTCAAATTTCCGAAGTCCGGTGTCACCCGGTCGAAAAAACATCCTTTACACGGCAAAATCATTTGAGCACACCCGACATTACCGACGCCTCGCGTCCACCGTTCGACGATTTGCTCGCGCGAATCGCGGACTACACCCTCGACGTGAAACGCGCCAGCGGTAGCACCGAGGCGCTGGAAACGGCGCGCTATTGCCTGATGGACACGCTGGGCTGTGGGCTGCTCGCGCTGGCGTACCCGGCTTGCACAAAGCTGCTCGGGCCGGTCGTACCGGGGGCGACGATGCCCGGAACAGGCGCGCGCGTGCCGGGAACCTCGTTCGAGTTGGACCCCGTGCAGGCGGCGTTCAACATCGGCGCGATTGTCCGGTGGCTGGATTTCAACGATACTTGGTTGGCCGCTGAGTGGGGGCATCCGTCGGACAATTTGGGGGCCATCCTGGCCGTGGCGGATTACCTGTCGCGCAAGGCCGAGCGCGAGGGCGGGGAGGGGTTGATCGTGAAAGACGTGCTCGTGGCGATGATCCAGGCGCACGAGATCCAAGGCGTGCTGGCGCTGGAAAATGGATTTAATCGCGTCGGGCTGGACCACGTGCTGCTGGTGCGGATCGCCTCGACGGCGGTGGCCACGCGGCTGCTCGGCGGGACGCGCGAGGATTTGCTCAACGCGCTCTCGAACGCGTGGATCGACGGCGGCGCGTTGCGGACGTACCGGCATGCACCCAACACCGGGTCACGCAAGTCGTGGGCGGCGGGTGATGCGACGAGCCGGGCCGTGCGGCACGCGTTGCTGGCGCTGAAGGGCGAGATGGGGTATCCGAGCGCGCTGTCGGCGAAAATCTGGGGGTTCCAGGATGTGTTGTTCCGGGGGAAGCCGGTGACGGTGACGCAGGAGTTCGGGACGTACGTGATGGAGCACGTGCTGTTCAAGATTTCGTTCCCGGCGGAGTTCCACGCGCAGACGGCAGTGGAGGCGGCGATTGCGCTGCACCCGGCGGTCGCGGCGCGGTTGGCCGACGTGGCGCGCGTTGTGATCGAGACGCAGGAAAGCGGCAAGCGCATCATCGACAAGACCGGTCCGTTGGCGAATCCGGCGGACCGGGACCATTGCATCCAATACATGGTGGCGGTGCCGTTGCTCAAGGGTGGGTTGACCGCCGACGATTACGAGGACGACGTGGCGGCGGACCCGCGCCTGGACGCGTTGCGCGCGAAAATGGAAGTCATCGAAAACGCGGATTTCACGCGGGATTATCTCGACCCGTCGAAACGTTCGATTGGCAACGCCGTGCAGGTGTTTTTTAAAGATGGCACACAGACCGAGCGGGTGGCGGTGGAGTACCCGGTGGGGCACCGGCGGCGGCGCGCACAGGGGATTCCGCTGCTGGTGGACAAGTTCGCGCGAAGCCTGAAAACGCGGCTGTCGGCGCGACAGGTTGAGCGGGTGTTGGCGCTGTGCGGCGACCCGGAAAGGTTCGACGCGACGCCGGTGCAGAGGTTCGTGGAAATGTTCGTGGCGTGAGGGGCGGTTGGCGGTCTAGTCAAGCAGCGGCGAGTGGGCGGGTACGGACCGTGGGCATGGATTCGCCCCGACGTTTCATATCAGCCACCGTTTCTGCAACAATCTCGCACAATTCGGCGTAGACCTGTACGGGGTCGTCGCCGTGACAGCCGCCGAAAAACAAATCAGGGCAGCGACCAATGTAGAGGTGGTCTTCGTCGCTCCATTCCACCCACTTTAGATACGCGTCACCGTCTTTTATGCAGCCTCCTTTGCTTCGCTGATTGCTCGTTGCACATCTTTCTCTTGATAGCGCTTGGCATCCGCGCCGTCTTGGCCGCTCAGGATTACCTTACGGGCAACACCGGGATGCCCAAATTTGCGATGGGAGCCTTTGCCGCCCTTTTCCAACTGTCAACCGGCTTGGGCGAGGTCTCGAACCAGTTCTCGAAGTTTTCTGGGCACTGTACATCTGACTTTTTACCGTCTCTGGCGCGGTGGCAACACCGTAACATAATGGCGTGGAGATTGCTTCCCTAATGTTCATCATGAAACAGATTCGACTCAGTGGCCGCGAGGCTTCGGTGGTGCGCTCGCTCGGCTTTGGCCTCGGGGTGAACGGCAAGGAACTGGAGGAAAATGTGCGGATCGAGGCGCAGGATCTGGTGGACGTGCTCAACGGGTTGATGGAGGCCGGTTACGTGGAATGCACGCCGTTTGCCGAACAGACCAGCGTGGCCGCACTGGCTAACACGGAGTACGAGGTCAACAGCGCGTATGCCCACGAGTTGAAGGCCGCGCTGGGGTTTGGGAGAGGGAAGGGATGAGGGCAGAGAGTTAATTTTAGAGGTAATGCAGCGCGGGAGGGAGGGTCGCGCGTATTGACTACAAATGTCCTCCTCCCCCGCCGCTGACGCCGAAGCCATCAAGCTCGAACCCAGGGAAGTCGCGCAACTGGCGCACCTGCGCTATTACACCGACGACAAACCGGGTTGGACCCGCAAGCTCGCCAAGGACGGGAAGACGTTCGATTTTTTTGATCTCGACGGCAAGCGCGTTACGGACGAGGAGGAGGTTGCGCGGATTCGCAAGCTAGCCGTGCCGCCCGCCTACACGGACGTGTGGATCTGCCCCAGCGCGAGTGGCCATCTCCAGGCTACCGGACGTGATGCCAAGGGCCGCAAGCAATACCGTTATCATGCCCGGTGGCGCGAGACGGCGGACGCCAACAAATACGGACGCGTGATGGCGTTCGCGGCGGCGCTGCCGGGTATCCGCAAACGCGTCGACCACGACATGGCCAAGCCGGGGCTGCCGCGCGAGAAGGTGTTGGCGACCATCGTGAAGCTGCTCGAAACGACCCTAATACGGGTGGGAAACGAGGAGTATGCCCGCGAGAACAAACATTATGGCCTGACCACCATGCGCAACCGGCACGTCCGCGTGAAGGGCGGACACGTCGAGTTTTCGTTCCGGGGCAAGAGCGGGATCGACCACACCATCGAGTTGAACAATCCCAAGCTGGCACGCGTGGTGCGCAGTTGCCAAGAGTTGCCCGGACACGACCTGTTCCAGTTCGTCGATGAAAACGACGTGCGACATCACGTCGGATCGGGCGACGTGAACGCCTATCTACAGGAGATCAGCGGACAGCCGTTCACCGCGAAAGATTTCCGCACTTGGGCGGGAACCGTGCTGGCGGCCATCGCGTTGCGGGAGTTTGAGTCGTTCGACTCGGAGGCGGGCGCGAAGAAGAACATCGTCACGGCGATCGAGCACGTTGCCGAGCGGCTGGGCAACACGCCGACCGTCTGCCGCAAGTGCTATGTGCATCCGGCGATTTTGGAGGCGTACGTCGAAGGCTCGATGCTGGAGGCGCTGCAAAAGAAGGCCGAGAAGGAATTGCGGGAGGCGGGTTTGTCCGAGTTGAAGCCCGAGGAGGCGGCGGTTGTCGGGCTGTTGCGGGAGCGACTGGCCCTGGAGCCGAAGGATGCCGGGCAGGTGAAGGTGAAAGTGAAGGCGAAGAAACCGGCGGCGTGAGGCCGGGGGGTGCCAGATTTCAGCCTTCCCAAGTGAAATTTGGGAAGGCGAGGAGACACCGAGGATCGGGGAGCGGGTAGGAAGGCGCAGATGCATCTGCGGCACGAGTCAGGGAGGGCCTCGGAGAAGCCTCAGGACCTCACTGCACCGCGAAGGTTTGCCTTAACGGCAGGTCCACGCGTCCGATGTTGTCGTGGACGGTCATCTCGACGGTGTAGATACCCACGGGATCGGTCGGCTCGACGGTGATGCTTTGATAGTTGCGACCGAGGATGAGTTTGCTCTCGTCCGGCGCGAGGTTTTGCCAGCCGACCATCGCCTTGCGCTCGCTGAAAACCGAGCCATCGGGGCGCTTGACGGTAATATCGTAACTCACGTTGGCGAGGCCTTTGTCATCGCGCGCCGGGCCGTAGAAAATAACGGCGGTGAACACGGGTTGGCCCCGGACGGCGAGTTGCACGGGGGTGATATTGGGGGCCTCCGGTTTGCGCCAATCCTGATAGAAAACCTCGTCTCCGATGACGTAGAGCTGCGCACCGAAGTTGCCTACGGCCTTGATGCTGTCGGTGTTCGACTGCACGTCGCGCACGAGCCGCCGGACCTGGGAGACGGCGGCCTGGCCGCGGGCGGCATCGCTCTCGGGCACGAAGGGTTTGCCGGGCGTGGGCGTCGGCTCAGGCAGGATGACCACGCCGGGTCCGGTGGCGGCAGGGGCAGGCGAAGCGGCCGGGGCGGCGGGTTTGACGGCAGCCTGGGGAGCTTGCGCCGAAACAATCGAGGTGTCGCCCAGGAGCGCGAGACCAAGCGCGGCAGCGAATAGGAGGGAGGGAATGGTGGGGTTCTTCATGAATACTCCCTGTAACATCCGAATTTCCGGGCGGGGTTGGCCGTGTAAAGGCGGCAGAGCCACCGTTGTGATGCTGCGGGACAGTGCAGCGGCATCGTCAACGTTTCTCCAGCATCCGCAGGGCTGCCTCCAGCACCGCCTCGCGCGGAAGCGCGGCATGGGCGCGCTGCCAGAAGGCGCGCTTGCCCTCGGTCCAGCGGCGGCGGGTCAGCGGGGTATGGATTTCGGTGACGCGGCGGCCCAAGGAACGCCAGCGCGCGGGACCGTAGGTGCCCTCCAGTCGGCCAAAGAGTTCCACCGTCGGACAGCCCACGGCGGCGGCGAGGTGGGTTGTGCCCGTGTTGCGGCTGACCAAGACTCGCGCGTGCTGCAGCAGCACGCCGAGTTCCGCCAGGTTGGTTGAGCCGGTGAGGTCGATCAAGCCCGCCACCCCAGTGCCGAGTTGGTGACGCAACACGCGTGCGGAGGGATCGTCCAGCGAAGGGCCGACAATGAACACCCGAGCGAACCGGTCGGGCTTGAGGAGTTCGAGCGCGAGCCAGGCGAAGTTTTCGACGGGCCAACGGTGTTCCAGCGAGTGCGCCGTGGGGTTGAGGACGGCGTAGGGTTCGTCGCTGGCGTCGAAGTCGTCGAACCCGGCGGCGGCGAGCCGCAGGCGCACCGACTGACGCCAGGAATCGGCCAGGTGGACCGTCGGACGCAGGTCAGCCAGCGGCGGCGGACGAACGCCGAGTGGCGCGAGGAGATCGAAGTTGTATTCGGCCTCGTGCCGGTCGCCGATCCGGCGGCGGTCGGGCAGGCGGTCGGTGAGGGTCCAGTTGAGCAGGAGCGATTGGCGGTAACCGATGCGGCGGGGAATTTTGGCGGTCCGGGCGGCGAACTGACAGGCCTCGTCGGGATGCAGGTGGACGATGGCGTCGGCTTGCCAGCGCGCGAGTTCGCCCGGCCAGTCGCGGCGTGGGCGGTCGGTCGATCCGGCGGGAGCGGACGGGAGGGCGACGAAGCCGTCGAGCAGCGGGTGGCCTTCGAGCAGCGGGCGCATCGGCTCGCGCGCGACGAAAACCAGGCGCTGATCCGGGAACTGCGCGCGGAGCGTTGCCAGGCAGGTCGTGGCGAGGAGGACGTCGCCAACGCGGTCGGGGCGGCTGAGAAGGAGGGTGGGCAAAAGGAGGAAGGATGAAGAATGAACGCGGAAGTGGGAAGGCGGAAGTGAGAAGGGGGGTAGGTAGTGGGTTGCTAATTTTTGCCTTTCTACCGCTGACTTTGGAGGGCGTCGAGCACGTCTTGAACATACTCGGCCCAGGTCTTGAGCGGCCGGGTGGTGGCCTCGTGGGCCAGGCGGGCGC
>CAXTBX010000031.1:0-44402 GCA_964242205.1 uncultured Chthoniobacterales bacterium | reverse complement strand
GGGCGGTGGTGGCGAGGGCCGCGCAGTCCGCGGCGGCGGTGGTGGCGGCGGTGGCCGTGGCCGTGGCCAAGGTGGTGGGGGCGGCGGTGGCGGTGGTGGTGGTGGACGCGGCCAGGGTGGAGGGGGCGGCGGTCACGGTGACGGCGGCGGTGGTGGTGGCAAAAAGAAGAAGTAACCGTTCTGTCGGCATCTGTATATGGAGCACCGCATTCTCGGCACGACGCTGCCCGTCCTGGAAATCCAGCTTCAGCCCGGCGAGAGCATCGAGGCCGTTTCGGGCGAATTGTCGTGGATGAGCCAATCTATCGACATGCAGACCACCACCGGGTTTGGTGGTGGTGGCGGAATCTTCGGTGCGCTCCGGCGGGTGGCGGGCGGTGGATCACTGTTCATGACCGAGTACACCGCACAGGGCGCGCCGGGCCTGGTGGCTTTCGCCACGCGCGTACCGGGGCACATCCTGCCGGTGGACGTGAGACCCGACAAAACGTTCCTGATCCACCGGCACGGTTTTCTGTGCGCGACGCGCGGCGTGGAGTTGAGCGTGGGCTTCCAGCAGTCGCTCGGCGCGGGGATCTTCGGCGGGGACGGTTTTCTGCTTCAAAGGCTCGCGGGGACGTGCCAGGCGTTCGTGGAACTGGACGGCGAGGTGGTCCCCTATGACCTGGGGCCGGGCGAGAGTTTGCGGGTGCATCCGGGCCATGTCGGGATGTTCGAGGAGGGTGTGAGCTTCAGCATCACGCGTATCCAGGGCATCCGTAACATGCTCTTTGGCGGCGACGGCATTTTCTTGGCTTTGTTGACGGGGCCAGGCCGGGTGTGGCTGCAATCCCTGCCGTTGGCCAACCTCGCACACGCGCTCCAGCCGTACCTCGGCGGCGCGCGAGAAGTGGCGGTCGACACGGGAGTTGGCGCGGTGATCGGCAGCGTCCTGCGCGGGTTGAGCCAGCGATGAGGTCCCCAGAGGTCAAAAAGCTGCTCTTTGTGTGCAGCCGCAACAAACTTCGCAGCCTGACTGCCGAAAAATTATTTCAGGGATTTCCGGCGTATCAGGTGCGTTCCGCCGGTACCCAACCTGAAGCCCGGATCGTCGTCACCGAGGGCCACCTTGGCTGGGCGGACGTGATCTTCGTCATGGAGAAATCACACCTGAGCCGTCTCCAGCGCAAGTTTCCGGAGGCGTTGCGAGGCAAGCAGGTCGTGACGCTGCACATCCCCGACGACTACGAGTTCATGCAGCCCGAACTGCTCGACGAACTGCGCGGCAAGCTCGGGCCTCACATTCAGTTGCCCGACGAAACCCGCCCGGTCTGACGGCCTTCGTCCCGGCTCAGCCCGTCACCTCGTCTAGCTTGTCGAGGACCGGCTTCGCCTGCAAACGCAACGCGGGCAGCCGCAGGTAGTACGCCAGTGCCACCAGCGCCACGCACGTGCCGCAGCCGGTCATCGTCCAGCGGATGCCGATCCGCCCACCCGCCAGCCAGCCAACGAGCAGGTTGCCCAGCGGTGTCGTCCCGGTGAACGCCATCGCAAAGAGGCTCATCACGCGCCCACGCTTGTCGTCCTCGACCAAGCTCTGCACCAGCGTGTTACCCGACGCCATCAGCAGCACCCCGCCCGTCCCCAGGCAGCCCAGAAAACCCATCGCCATGGCCAGTGAACGGCTCTGGCCGCAACCGACCAGTCCCGCGCCCATTGCCAGGCCGCCCAGCGTGATGACGATCCCCAGGCCTCGGATGGAAGTGCGCGTGCTCAGGTACACCGCGCCTAGCAGCGCACCCACGCCGCTCGACGACATCATCAAGCCGAGCGTGCGCGCGTCACCGCCGAACACGTCGCGCGCCAGCACGGGCAACAGCACCGGAGCCGAGAACCCCACGAATGCCGTCGCCGCGACCAAGAGGAGGGTGTTCCCGATGGGCGCAAACCCGGCGGCATACCGCAGGCCGTCGCCCAACCGCGCCAACATCCGGTTGGCGGCGGGCGCGGTGTCCCCCGGCGTGCGCGCCTCGACCGCCCGGGGCCGGATCAACCACAGCGAACCGATCACAGGCAAGTAGCTCAGCGCGTCGATGAGGTAACAATATCCCGCGCCGACCCTGGCGATGAGCAACCCGCCCAGACCCGGCCCGACCAGCCGCGCCAGGTTGAAGATCGTCGAGTTGAGCGCGATGGCGTTGCCGATGTCCTCGCGGCGGTCCACCATCTGGATGACGAACGCCTGCCGGGTGGTCATGTCGAAGGCATTGATGCTGCCCTGGAACAGGTTGAGCGCGATGAGCGACCAGATGTTGATGTGACCGGTGAGGGTCAGCGCCGCCAGCGCGCCGGACTGCGCGAGGGAAAGGATTTGCGTAACGATGAGGAGCTTGCGCTTATCGACGCTGTCGGCCCACACCCCGGCTAACGGCGAAAGCAGGAAAATGGGGATTTGTCCGGCGAAGCCGACCGCGCCCAGCAGGAACACGGAGCTTTTGAGGTGGTAGCCGAGCCAGAGCGAGGTGGTCAGCGTCATCCAGGTGCCGACGAGCGAGATGATCTGACCCGAGAAGAACAGGCGGTAGTTCCGGGCGGAGAGCGCCCGCAAAAAGCGCGGCAGGCGGGGGGGCGGCAGGGCGGGCATGGAACGCGGCGGAACGGCAATGTCCACCGGGGCGGGGACGGGGGCAAGGCACTTGGCGCGCACGCTTGTCATTGTCAGCCTTGGTTGTATGCTTCGCGTGGAATCCATCGTGCATATGCCGATAATTGAAGCACCCGCCGTTGAGCCGAGCGATTACGAAAAGGAAAGAGGCAAACCCATGCCGAGCTACAATCACGGTGTCGTGCAGTCGGAATTGATCGGGGCCTTCCTACCATGTCGTGAGTTTTCCGTCGTTAGCGAACTCACGTTGGAACTGCCGGATGGTACGCGTTTGACGCCTGACATTTCGGTTTATCCTCGGCGTAAACCGGACTGGAACCACGATAAGATTCGCATGACAGTCATGCCTCGTCTGGTGGTGGAAATCATCTCGCCAAGTCAAGGCTGGCAGGAAATTGTGGACAAACTCGATCTGTACTTTTCACACGGCGTGGAAAGTGCCTGGATCGTGCAACCGGGCGTACAGTTGGTGGCCATTTACCAATCCACGGCTGTTCCTCCACAGATTGTCACTACTGGCGAAGCGAAAGACCCAGTCACCGGCCTGACCGCGCGCTTGGAAGACATTTTCGCGTAAAATTCGCAGCACCCGGGCGGCGATTCGCACTTGCACCGGCGGCAGGGCGGGGCATCCTCACGCCCGATGATGTTCGATACCGCCATCCAGTCGCTTGGGCCGGGCCAATTCCGTTCGCCGCTCCAACACGGCGGCCTGGGGGCCGTGCGTTTTTGCCAGGACGGCGAACGCGTCCTGCACGACCACTCGCTCGCCCGCGCCGAAGCCGCCTTCGGGCGCAGCGAACTGCCCCTGAGCTTCGAGGTCGCCGGACCGCGCGAACGACTGTTCTTCGACCCCCCCAAGACCACGGCGGGCATCGTCACCTGCGGCGGCCTGTGCCCGGGTCTCAACGACGTGATCAGCTCCCTGGTCATGGCGCTGCATCACCGCTATCAGGTCACGCGCACCTACGGCTTCCGCTACGGCTACCAGGGCCTCATCCCCCGCCACGGCCACACGCCGCTGATCCTACGGCCCGAGGCTCTGGGCGGCATCCAGGCGTTCGGTGGCAGCATCCTGGGCACCTCGCGCGGCCCGCAGGACCCCGCGCAGATGGTCGATTTGTTGGAGGAAATGAGCATCGACCAGCTTTACGTCGTCGGCGGCGACGGCACGCTGCGCGGCGCGGCGGAAATCTGCGGCGAGATCGCGCGGCGCGGCCTGAAAATGAGCGTCATCGGCATCCCCAAGATCATCGACAACGACATCCAGTACATCGACAAGAGCTTCGGGTTCGAGACGGCGTTCGCCGAGGCGGTCAAGGCCGTGCAGTCGGCGCACGTTGAGTCGACGGGTTCGCACAACGGCATCGGGCTGGTCAAGCTGATGGGGCGGGATTCGGGCTTTATCACGAGCTTTGCCACGCTGGCGGGCAGTGCGGTCGATTTTGCGTTGATCCCGGAGGTGCCGTTCCAACTCGAAGGCGGGCGCGGCCTGTTGGAACGGCTGCGCTACCTGATCGCGCACAAGAAGCAGGCGGTCATCGTCGTGGCCGAGGGTGCGGGGCAGAACCTGATGCCCAGCGACATCACGGCAACTGACGCCTCGGGCAACCGGCGCCTCGGCGACATCGGCATCTTTCTCAAGGACCGCATCACAGAATTTTTTGCCGAACGGCGCATTGAAGTCACCCTCAAGTACATCGACCCGAGCTACATCATCCGCTCGGTCCCGGCATCGCCGCAGGACAACGTGTACTGCTCGCGTCTGGCGCAGAACGCGGTCCACGCGGCGATGGCGGGCAAGACGAACATGTTGGTCGGGCGCTGGCACTGCGCCTACGTGAATTTGCCGTTACACTTGATCTCGCACGGTCGGCGCAAGGTCGACCCGCACGGGGAGCTGTGGCAGTCGGTCTTGGAGCACACGGGGCAACCGGCGCAGCTCTATTAAAGTCAGAAATAGAAAGGCAGAGGGTATAAGTCAGAAGTTCCCCGCAGTTTCTATCTTATCGCCCGCGCCGATCCTACCACTGGACGCGGCACAAAAGTGATTGCTTGCCACTTGTGGAGCGGCTTGGTTACGCTGTCCACCAAGTCTGCACCCTACTGACTTTTGCCGTCCGCCTTTACCTCCAATTTCCTTTATGGGAGTGCAACCTGACACCTGGATTCGCAAGATGGCGCTCGAACACGGCATGATCGAGCCGTTCGCCGACCGGCAGGTCCGACGGCTGGACGACGCGGCCTCCCCCGCGTCGAGCGACAAGGAAGGCCGCGCGTTGATCTCCTACGGCCTCAGCTCCTACGGCTACGACCTGCGCGTGTCCGACGAGTTCAAGGTGTTCACCAACGTGTTCAACACGGTGGTTGATCCCAAGGCGTTCGACCCGCAATCTTTCGTGGACATGCAAACCGACGTTTGCATCGTGCCGCCCAATTCGTTCGCGCTGGCGCGCTCGGTGGAATATTTCCGCATCCCGCGCGACATCCTCACGGTCTGCCTCGGCAAATCGACCTACGCGCGTTGCGGCATCATCGTCAACGTGACACCATTCGAGCCGGAATGGGAAGGCCACGTCACGTTGGAAATTTCCAACACCACGCCGCTGCCCGCGCGCATCTACGCCAACGAAGGGTTGGCCCAGGTGCTTTTCCTGCAAGCAGTGAGCACCTGTGAGGTGTCCTACGCCGACCGTGCGGGCAAGTACATGAAGCAGCGCGGCATCACGGTGCCGCGGCTGTAGTCTCCAGAGAGAGCAACACGTCCCGCGCGTACTCGTCCCAGGTGCGCAGGGTACGCCCGTCGATCTCGTCGGCGAGCGCGGCCAGCCGGTCGGGTGAACCGGCCAGCGCCAGGATGGCGTCCGTCAACGCCTGCGGGTCGCGCACGTCGACGGTCAGGCATCCGCCGCCCCACGCGACCTCGTCCATCGCGCCGAAATTCGCGCAGATGCACGGACGCCGGAACCAGAGGCTTTCGAGGATCGGCAATCCGAATCCCTCCAACACCGAAGGATACACCGTGAAATCGCTGCGTTCGTAGAGCGCCTGCAATGCGCTGTAATCCACGCGCTCGTACCAAGTCACTTTGCCCGGATAACGCGCCATCGCATCGTGCAGCATGGCGGCGCTGTGGTCAACGCCGGGGCGGTACGCCCCGATGCAGCAAAGCTCCAGATCAAGGTCGGGCCGGGCGGCGGCCGCGAGGTCATACGCGGCCAGCAGCACGCGATGCCCCTTGCGCGGGGCAACCGCCGACACGCACAGCAACCGGATTGGCGCGCCCGGCACGTGGCGGGGCGGGGGAGCGGTCGTGCGGAGACGGGTGCAGGTGTCGGCGGCAAGTTTGCACATGCGTACCGGTGGTTGCCGCAGACCCTTGGCCACGGTGAAGCTACGCCAATCGGCGTCGGAGAAATCCGACACCGGCAGGATCAGGTCTGCCTGACTGATGGCCCGCAGGTGAAGGGCGAGAGCGTTGGGCTCGTCGGGCGGGAAAAACTGCGGCTCGTTGGTGGCGAGAGCATCGTGAAAAATCACCGCCAGCCGCCAGCCGTGGCGGTGCGCGTAGGCGGCCAGGTGCGCGGCGTGTTTCAAGGGCGGCACTTCCGGCAGCACGATCCACGCGCCGGGCGGCGGGGGGGCGGGGAGCGCGTGCAGCGCGGGCGCGGCGGCGAACGGATCGTCCAGCCGGGCGGCGGCGGGATCGAACAACGCGGGCGCGTCTGTCCGTGAGGCCGAGGCAGGATCGGGCACGCGCAAACTTTCCGCGTCGAGGCCCAGCGAAAACTCAGACGGCAACAGCCGCACGCTCCGGCTGTCCGGCTCCCAATGCACGAGGCACACGGGCGCGCCGATCCGGCCAAACGCGCCCGCCAGGTTCCGCACGACGGAGGCAACCCCGGTGTGGGCCGGGTTCAGTGCCGTGTCGCCGACGATCAGAAAAATCGAACCCGCCTCGCACGGACGTGGCACCGGCAGCAGCCGCTGGGTCAGCGTCCGGGCAAACAGCCAGAAACGGGATCGCCAGGAGTATCGCTGCCGTGCGGGCAGGTAGCGGCGGCGCGGTTCTTGAACTCGAAAATCGGTGGCGATTCGTTCGGCCCAACGCGCGCTGAACCGCCGGAAATTTTCCATCTCGTGCGCCTTGCGGCCCGGCGAGGCGCTGACGTGATGATAGATCACGCTGCGGTTGGCCACGAAATGCCGGTAACCCTCGGCGTAAGCGCGCAGACAAAAATCCACGTCTTCCAGGCCGTTGCGAAACTGCTCGTCGAACCCGCCGAGATCTTGGAAAACCTTCCGGCGCACGACGCAGCACGCGGCGGTGACGGCGGGCCATTCGACGTAATCCTCGGCGGGCGGGGCGGCGGCATCCTTCCCGGCGTGGATCGGCTGTCCCTCGCCGCTGAAAACGACGCCATAATGGTCAATCAACCCGCTGACGGGTTCACGCTGCACGTTGCCGACCAGGCCCACGTCCCGGCGGCGTGCGGCCAGTTGCGTCATCGGTTCCAGCCAGCCCGGCAGCAGCACCGTGTCGTTGTTGAGCAAGCACAGCAGCGGCGCGCGGGCGAGCCGGGCACCCGCGTTGTTGTTGGCGGCATAACCCTGGCCGGTGTCGTTCAGCACGACGTGGAAGCGTTCCGGCGGCAACGTGCGCAGGAACTCGCGCGTGCCGTCGGTGCTGCCGTCGTCGATCAGGATGATCTCGTAACGCCAGCCGCGCAGGGTGCGCTGCAGGCTGTCCAGACAGGCGCGGGTCAGATCCAGCCGGTTGAAAAGCGGAATGATGATCGAAACCTGCATGGCGAAATCAAACTGGCCGGGACGGCGGCCCCGTACGCGTCCGCATCAAGCCTTGCCGGACTGCAACAAGTTCCGAAGATACGACGCGTACTCGGTTTTGCCCAGGCCCGTGATCAACTGGGCGAGACCCGCCCGGTCAATCCAGCCCTGCTCGAACGCAATTTCCTCGATGCACGCGATCTTGAGGCCCTGCCGCGCCTGGATGGCCTGGACAAAGTTCGCCGCTTGCAGCAGCGAGTCGTGCGTGCCCGTGTCAAGCCATGCCGTCCCGCGCCCCAGCCGCTCGACCTGCAACGTGCCGCGCTCCAGATAGAGGCGGTTGAGGTCCGTGATCTCGTACTCGCCGCGCGCGCTGGGCTTCAATCCGGCGGCCAGTTCGCTCACATCCTTGTCGTAAAAATACAGCCCCGGTATGGCGTAGTCGCTTTTGGGCGCGCTGGGTTTTTCCTCCAGCGAAATGACCTTGCCGCCGCCGTCGAACTCCACGACCCCGTAGGCGGTCGGGTCCGCCACGCGGTAGCCGAAGATCGTCGCGCCCTCCGTGCGCGTGCAGGTGCGCTGGAGTGCCTCGGAGAGATCATGCCCGTAGAAGAGGTTGTCACCCAAAATCAGGCAGGCCGGGCTGCTCGCCAGGAATTCCGCGCCGATGACGAACGCCTGCGCCAAGCCGTCCGGGCTGGGCTGCTCGCGGTACTCAATGCTCAACCCGTATTGGCTGCCGTCGCCGAAGAGTTTGCGGAACTGCGGCAGGTCGGCGGGCGTGCTGATGATGAGCACTTCCCGGATGCCCGAGAGCATCAGCACGCTCAGGGGATAGTAAATCATCGGCTTGTCGTACACCGGCATGAGTTGTTTGCTCACCGAGCGTGTGAGCGGAAACAACCGTGTGCCGCTGCCCCCGGCCAAGATGATGCCTTTGAACTTGGACTGCGTGGGATGATGGGGTGCCTCCATGATCGTCAGGATTCGCCCAACCCGAGTCGCTGCCGCCCTTGATATTTCGACGCCGCCACGGTGTCGCACCACGCGCGGTTGGCTAAGTACCAGCTCAGCGTCTTTTCCAGCCCGCTCTCAAAGGTTTCCCGCGGCGTCCAGCCTAGCGCACGCTCGATCTTGCCCGCGTCCACCGCGTAGCGCCGGTCGTGGCCGGGCCGATCCGCCACGAACGTCTTTTGCTCAGCGTAAGAGCGCCCGTCTTCGCGCGGCGCGAGCCGGTCCAGCGCCGCGCAGAGCGCGTCGACGATCTCCAGGTTCGTGCGCTCGTGCCGACCGCCGACGTTGTACGTCTCGCCGGGTTTGCCGGTGGCCAGCGCGGTCACAATCGCCCGGCAGTGATCCTCCACGTACAACCAATCGCGTACGTTGCCGCCGTCGCCGTAGATCGGCAGCGGTTTGCCCTCCAGCGCGTTGAGGATCATCAGCGGAATCAGCTTTTCCGGGAACTGCCACGGCCCGTAGTTGTTCGAGCAGTTCGTGGTCAGTACCGGCAACCCATACGTGTGAAAGAACGCCCGCGCGAAGTGGTCGCTCGACGCCTTGCTGGCGGCGTATGGACTGTTCGGCGCGAAGGCCGTTTCCTCCGTGAACGCCGGGTCCTGTGGCCCGAGCGAGCCGTAAACCTCGTCGGTCGAAACGTGCAGGAACCGGAACGCATCGGCCCGGGCGGCGGGCAAGCTCATCCAATGCCGCCGTGCCGCTTCGAGCAGCCGGAAGGTGCCCAACACGTTCGTCTCCAAGAAATCCTCGGGCCGGTCGATGGAGCGGTCCACGTGGCTCTCGGCGGCGAAGTGGACGACCGAGACGATGTTGTGCTCGGCAAAAACCCGGTTGACCAGCGCGGCGTCGGTGATCGACCCGTGGACGAACGTGTAGCGCGCCTGACCTTCCAATGCGGCGACCGTGGCCGGGTTGCCCGCGTAGGTCAGCGCGTCCAGGTTGAGCACGCGCGGCCCGCCCTCGTCCGCCAGGACGTGCCGCACGAAGTTCGAGCCAATAAAACCCGCCCCGCCGGTAACGAGCAGCGTGGGAGCAGCGTTTGGTTTCGTATCCATAAACAAGACGAAGCGGTGGCCTCAGGCCATCGCGTCGGTCGGCGGGGTGGCGGCCTTTTCCCGCACCCAGGCGCGTAGCGAGCGCGCGATGGCCTCGTGTACCTCGGTCATCTCGATGCCGACGCCCTGCAGCTTGTCCGTGTCGAGCACGCAGTTGCTGCGCGGGGTCTTGGCGGCCTTGGCCATGAACTCGTTTTCATCCTCGAAAAAAGAAAACTCCTTGCCCGGCTCGACCCCGCTTTCTTGGAGCAGCCCGACCACCTCGCGCGTCGTCACCGCGCCGGGATTCGTCACGTTGTACGTCCCGAAGGGTACGCGTTTCTCCCAGCATTCCCACGTCGCCCGGCAGAACTCGTCCAGGTGGCTGAGCGAGTTGGCCGCTTCGAGCAGCCGCGCGTAACGCAGCAGCTTGGAAAGATAGTTGCGCGGGCTGTCCACCTCGTTGAACGGGATGCGCAGCCGCCAGAGGTAGAGGTTGTCCGCCCCGGCGAGCACCTCTTCGCCCAGCGCCTTGGTACCGCTGTAGAACGAACAATGGTCGGTGCGAAACGAAAAATTCGGCGCGTCATCCTCGCGCCAGCCGCCCCCGCCCGGACGCTCGCCCGAATAGATGCAACCGCTGGAAACATGCCCCCAGGATACGCCCGCCGCCTCGCACGCCGCGCGGATGTGGCCGGGCAGCACGGCATTGCCGGACAGGCAGGCCGCCTTGTCGCTCTCGCAGGCGTCGACGTTGGGCTTGCCGGTGTAGCCCGCCGCGTTGACGAGAAAATCGGGGCGTGTCTCGCGCAGGAACGCGGTCAGCGCGGCGGGGTCGCCGTAGTCGAGTTCCCGGCGTGCCACGCTGCGGCAGGCGAGGCCCTTGTGCGCGAACAGGCGCTGGTAAGCTTGCCCCACGTAACCGCTGCCGCCTAACAAGATGATCATGGCGGCAATGAAGCCGGACCCATGCCAGATGAAAAGGGAAAACTTCACCCTGGCTCAGGTAGGAAGGGCTCTCCGAGCCCTTCCCTGACTCGCGCCGCAGGCGCACTCCGAGGTAGATCATGACCTCCGGGCACGATGGCAAACCAATTGGCGCAGCCATCTGATTGTCTGGAGAGATGCGTCGATGGTCCAGGCGGCTGCGCCGCATAAACCCATCGC
Source organism: uncultured Chthoniobacterales bacterium (assembly GCA_964242205.1). Taxonomy (GTDB): domain Bacteria; phylum Verrucomicrobiota; class Verrucomicrobiia; order Chthoniobacterales; family SZAS-18; genus CAHJWO01. The sequence continues at coordinate 33,752 of CAXTBX010000031.1, read as the reverse complement.
GCCCGGAGGTCACGATGCACCTGCTCCGGCCAACGGCACGCCTCTAAAACGCCCCGTGCAGCGCGATTTGCCCATACGGCGCGAGGCCGTCGCTACGGTAGCGAGCGTTGGAGCGGTAGAAATCAAATTCGCGGTACGGCTGGCAACCGCCCTCGGCGGAGAGCGTCAGCGAGCTGGAAAGCCGTTGCGTCAGACCCGCTCCGGCGCGTACCTCGCTGAACGTCACCAGCGCGCGGTTCAGGCGCGGATCGTTGTGAAAATCTCCGAAGCGCCGGTCCACCCGGAAGTTCCCCGACCGGATGTCCGCCCCGGCGTAGAGGGTGGTCACCTTCGTCAACTCGTACTCCACGCGCGGCGTGGGCAGCACGGCGTTGAGCACCAGCTTGGGCGCGACCTTCCAGCGCACGCCCAGACCGGGGATCACCGGGTATTTATTGTTAAAATCGACCTGTACTCCGGCGATGATCTGCACGTCGGGGCTGTAGATGTAGGTGCCGCCGAGCAGGAACGGCACGTTGAAATCCCCACTGTTCAGGTGGCTGAAAAACGTCCCGTAGATCCCGGGCTGCGCCTCGATGCGCACCAGGATGGAATCGGAGAACCTGATATCCAGGCCGACGACGAGGTTGACGTTTTGCAGCGTGTTGGGCACGGGCGCGTTGTCCGACAGACCGAACGAAAAACGCTGCCACTCGACGCCGAGCCGCAGGTAGCCGCGCGGAATGCGCGGCGTGAGGACGAAACGCACTTCGCTGTTGTGTTCATCGACGCCGTAGCTGCGCCCCTCGCGCCGCACGTCGGCATTGCCGACGTAGGATTCGGAAACGTCGAACTCGCCGGAGAGCGAGAAATGAGAACTTTCTGAAGCGGTGGTTTCCGGCGCGGCGGGGGAATTTTTGTCGTCCGCACCGGCGCGGGCAGGGGAGACAAACAAAATGCCAGCAAGAGCGAACACGCAATAAGAGGCAAGACGCATGGGAAGAATAAGTAGGGACGGCTCTTCGAGCCGTCCGTGATTTTCTGCCAGACGCTTTGACGCAAAGCAAGCCGCGAGAAATGCCAGGGACGGCGAGGGACCGCCGCTCTTACTTCGGCTACCTCCCCATGTCACCCTTGAGCAGCCGCACCGCCTTGGAAATGTCCTTCATCATGGCCGATTCGCTGGCCAGCTTCTCCACGCCGTGCAGGTTGGCCAGCGACGCGGCGGAAATCATGTCGCCGCGCCAGACCAACGTCGAAGGCACACCGCCCACGTCTACCGGCCACATCTGGTAAAGCGTGATTCCCGCGTAATACCCCCCGCTGGCGTAATAGGTCATGTCCGCCGCCTGGAAACCCGCACCCACCGGCTTGCTGGAAAACGAGCCGAGCGTCAGCGCGCCCTCGTCGTCCACGTCGAGCAACTCAAAATACAGGTCTTTCTTGAGCGACCCGCGTCCGCCGAGCACGCCGCAGTCGCTCAGGAAGCCCGCGAACTGCTTGCGCACCTTGTCCTGTTGCCGCAGCAGGCCGGATAGTTCGTCACCCGGTTTCACGTCTTGGCCGGTGTGGTTGTAGCCCGGCTGACCGGCGGCCCCGCCGGAGGCAAAACTTTGCGCCCGGGCGGACAACATGCCTGCCCAGAATGTCTGGGTCGCCCCGCCGAAAATGGCCCCATCTCCTCCCGAGGGCGATTCCAACCGTTTCGCTTCATCGTTGGTGATCTGCAAATCCTTGGACGCTTGTTGCGTCCGACCCACCAGCGCTTTCACCGGGCCGTTGGCCGGGGCGTCGCCCAACTTGGCGAAGCTGGCGGGGGCAGGCGAGGCGGGCAGGTCGCCGTGGACGTAAATCTTGAGTTCACGGTGGCGTGAGGCGTCCCATTGTTGCAACGCTTCGAGCGCCTTGGCGGGCGGCAGCGGCACGATGTAGCAACTTTGCACGGAGAGGTGCCGCGCGTTGTTCATCGCAGGGCCGCGCGCGGTGGTCACATCGTCCTTGAGCTTGTCGAGGGTGACGCTCTGGAACACCGAAAACGCGCCCAGTTCCGAGACCGGATCGGCGTGCAAGCGGACGAACGCAATGGCCAGCAGGCAAACAGCAAGGAGGGTGGTACGCACGGGGAAAAGGTCACCGCGTTCGTCGCCGGTGTCAAAATTCGTCGCCTGCTTCCCTGCCGGAACGCCTTGCAAATCCGCCGCCGCCCGCGCACAGTTTTCGCTCCGATGAACGACGCGCCACCGATCATCATTCTCCAAGGACTCGAAAAATCCTACGGCCTGACCAAGGCCGTCGAGGCGCTCTCCTTCGCCATCCCACGGGGCGAGATCTTCGGCTTCCTCGGCGCGAACGGCGCGGGCAAGACGACCACCATGCGGATGCTCTGCGGCCTGACCTGCCCCACCGCCGGCCACGCCACCATCGACGGGCGCGACGTGTGGCGCGAACGCCAGGCCGTCCGCGCGCGCTTCGGCTACATGGCGCAAAAGTTCAGCCTCTACCCCGACCTCACCGTGCTGGAAAACTTGCGCTTTTTCGGTGGGGCCTACCACGTCTCCAAGGCGCTGCTCGGCCCGCGCGTTGAACGCTTGTTGGCGCAAACCGACCTCGAAGCGAAGCGCGACGCCCCGGCGGGCAGCCTCTCGGGCGGCATGAAGCAACTCCTCGCCCTTGGCTGCGCGCTCGTCCACGGCCCGCCGCTCCTGTTTCTCGACGAGCCGACCAGCGGCCTCGACCCCGTCCACCGCCAGCAGATGTGGAATCTCCTCTACGACCTGAGCCACGAGGGCATGACGATCTTCGTCACCACGCACTACATGGACGAGGCCGAACGCTGCACGGAGGTCGGTTTCCTCCAGCATGGACGACTCCTCGCCCAGGCCCCGCCGCGCGAGTTGAAGGCGTCCTTCAAGGCGCGTCTGCTGGAGCTGGACGTGGAACCGGTGATGCCCGCGCTGCGGCGGCTGCGCGAGACGCCGGGCATCCTGGGCGTGTCGTTGCGCAGCGGCAGCCTGCGCGTGTACGCGGCGGACGGCGAGGCGCTCGTGGCCGGTTGGCAAAAGGGGTGGCCATTCCCGGACCTGCGCTGGCTCGGCCATCGTTGGGTGGAGCCGGACATGGAGGACGTGTTCACGGCCTATTCGCAGGGCTACCACGGGGTGCTCAAGGGGAAGGGGGGAGCGTGAAGGTCGGCGAGAATTTCGGGCGGGTAGAAAATGGATTGTCACCGGTAGCGGACGGGTTTCTACCGGTAGGAAGTGATTCCGGGCGGGTGGGAAGTGACCTTCCACCGGTAGAAAATGATTCCGGGCGGGTAGAAAATGACCTTCCACCGGTAGAAAATGATTCCGGGCGGGTGGGAAGTGACCTTCCACCGGTAGAAAATGGTTTCCCACCGGTAGGAAATCATTTCGGGCGGGTGGAAAATGGTTTCCCACCGGTAGGAAACGATTGTAGGGCAGGCGCTCCGCCTGCCGCGCCGGGGCACGTAGATTTGCCCGGCCCTCTTCCTCTGGACGGCAGACGCACCCTGTTGGCAGGCGGAGCGCCCGCCCTACCATCCTGACGCCATGACGCACCGTTACGACCTGCAAACCATCGCCAGCGTGGCGCACAAGGAATTCCTGCACATCGTCCGCGACCGCCGCATCCTCGTCCTGTTGCTCGTCCTGCCGCCGGTCTTCACGCTGATCTTCGGTTACGCCTTCGAGGTCCCCGACCGGGCCGACACTCCCGCGATCATCCAAAACGCCGACGGCAGCGAACGCAGCGCGCGCTTCATCGCCGCCGCCCAGGAGAACAAGGCGTTCAAATGGCAGATCGCGCCCGCCGCCGCCACCGCTGCCACCCCCGGCCACCCCCCGGATTTGCTCGGCCTCGGCGTGCTGGCCTCGCTCGTCATCCCGCCCGGCTGGGGCGCGAGCCTGGATACCGCCCAACCGCTGCCGCTGAAGCTCTTCGTGGACGGCAGCGACACCAACACCGCTGCCGACCTCACGGGCCGGATGCAGGAAACCCTGGGCAAGTTCCAACACCACGAGCAACTGCGCCTCATCGACGACCTGCCCGAAGAGGTCTTCGAGCTGGGCAAAAAACTGCCTCCCGAACTGCGCGGCAAGTTTTCGTCGTCCATGACGCCCTGGGAACTGGCCGACAAGGTGCTTTACAACCCCAAGGAGCGATTCATCGACTACGTCCTGCCAGGCATCATCGGCCTGATCCTGCAACTGCTGACCGTCACCCTGACGGCTTGCACCATCGCGCGCGAGCGCGAGTCCGGCACGCTCTACCAGTTGATGGTGACCTCGCTCCAGCGCGGGGAAATCGTGATCGGCAAGATGCTGCCTTACCTGGGGATTTCGGTGATCCTGATCCTGATGATCATGGCGCTGGCGGGTTGGCACTTCCGCGTCAACTTCCACACGCCGTGGGCCTTGGCGATCATCTGCCTGTTGTTCCTGCTGTGCTCGCTGGGGCTGGGGTTGTTGATCTCGGCGTTCTCGCGGACGCAGACGCAGGCGATCCAGCTGTCGGTGTTTTTCCTGTTGCCGGTGTTCGTGTTGTCGGGGGCGTTCGCACCGCTGGAGCAGCTCCCCGACGGGGTGCGGATGTTGTCGGAGTGCTTCCCGCTGACGCACTTTTGCCGGAGCTTCCGGTTGATCAACCTGTACCAGGCCCCGTTCAGCTACGTGTACCCGGACATGGTCAAGCTGACGTTCGGCGCGGCGGTGACGTTCGCCGGGGCGGCCCTGCTGCTGCGGCGTGTGCAGGAATAGCCGCCTACTTACGGCAAATTAACCTTTGGATAGGAGGCACTTACGTCGTTCAGCCCTTCCTTGTCGCGCTCGAACACGACACTGCGCTTGCCACCCGGCTCCGTGAACAGTTTTACGATGAGAATGCTATCAAAATCGTCCCGCGCCCAGTCGCCGACGGTCTCGGCGTCTCCGCCAAACGCCTTGACGATCCGCCGCACTAGGTCGCCCAAGAGGTGGTGTTCCCAGACCACGAAAATCTTCGACTCGCGGTAGACGGGATCGCATAACTCGCTCTGCAAGCCTGCGATCTGATCGAAAGCAAACTTCGTTTCCACGGTCATGCCGAGGCGGATGGCGAGCGGTTCGATGGTCGCCAGGGGGCGGACGTAAGAGTAGAGTTTACCGCCGGTTTCGGGCTTTTTGGTCGTCGCCGAGGCATAGAGGTAGTCGGGGCGTCCAAACTTCCGTTCTAGGACGAACGGGAGGGCTAGGGCGCGGTTTAAACCCTTGGGGCTGAGCTGTCCGATGTCGGGTTCGGACTTTTCGCCGTGGCGGATAAAGATGAGCGTTTCGACCTTGGTGTCCGCCGGGGTCGGCTGCGCCATGATGGGCGGCGGGGTGGCGTGGACCACAGTAGATTCCTGGGTGTAAGCCGCCGGGGTGGAGAGACATAGGACAGCGGTGATCAGGCGAAGGATTTTCATCGCGGAAATGGGAATAAATGCGGTTTTAATCGCCAATTACGTCGCAGGCGTCGCAGATAACGCAGATGACGCAGAGAACGCGACGACCGGGAAGTGTGCGCGCCAGGGTCGTCCTTGGCAAACCCTGGTTTTCAAGCTAAGGGTGTTCGCCCGACCTGTACCCGTTCGCTCACCGCTCCTCATGGATAGACAAGCCTGGATCGCCGTCACCCTCAGCATCATCGGCCTGATGGCGTGGCAATTTTACATCACCTCGAAGTACCCGCCGCTGCCGCCCGCCAAGCACGCCCTCACCCCTGCCGCGACGGCGCAGGCTTCGCCCGGCGTGGCTCCCGGCAGCCCCGCGCCGCTCGTGACCTCCGGCCAGCCCGAGGTCGTCGCCGACCGCAAGGAGCCGACGCCTGCCGCCGCGACCCCCGAGGCCCCCGAACAGATCGAGACCCTCAAGACCGACCAGATCGAACTTCACTTCACGAGCCTGGGCGGCGGCATCGCCGAGGCCATCCCGCTGGGCGTGCAGCACGTCGCGGAGAATGGCGTCAATATCCGCTTGGGCCACGCCGGGAACACGCCCATCGGCGCGTTGAGCGACAAGCCCGACGCCAACACCCGCCTGCCCTACGTCCTGCGCCGCGAGGGCAACACCGTGTTCGCCGAACGCACCGAGCCGGACGGCCTCAAGATCACCAAGGAATACGCGCTGGATTACAACGGCGACAGCCGGCAAATCCCCGCCGTGAAGATGAAGGTCAGCTTCACCAACACCGGCGCGCAGCCCTACAAGAATTCCGGCTACTACGTCCACGCTGGGGCCGCCGCGCCCATCCACCGCAAGGACCTGCCCAGCTACACCGCTTACGACTGGCTGACGGACGGCAAGTACCACACCGACCACGTCACGAGCTTCGACGCCGGGCACGTCCCGCTGGTGGGCATCGAGACGCACGCCGCCAAGGAAACGATCAGCGCGCCGGTCAACAAGGCGGCCTGGATCGCCGTCAAGAACCAGTTTTACGCCACGGTCGTCACCCCGTTGGACACACCCGGCCCCGACCAGGAACCCGCCGCGCGCGACGTGTGGGCCAAGCGGATCACCTTGCCGCTCACGCCCGAGGACACCGCCGCCGGTCTGCCCGCCATCCAGGGCATCGACGCCGCGCTGGGCCTGCCCGCGCTGGACCTCAAGCCCGGCGAGACGCAGACGCGCAATTTCCAGATCTACGCCGGGCCGAAGTTCTTCAGCCGCCTGGAAAAGCTCGGCCACGGCGAGCAGGCGGTGATGGATTACGGCAAGTTCAGCGTGGTCAGCATCACGCTGCTGGCGCTGCTCAACACGTTCAACAGTTGGCTGGGCAACTACGCGCTGGCGATCATTCTGCTGACGATCCTGGTCAAGGCCGTGCTGTTCCCGCTCCAGAACAAGGCGAACAAATCCATGAAGCGCATGAGCGCGCTCCAGCCGGAGATGGCCAAGCTGCGCGAGCGGCTCAAGGACGACCCGACCAAGCTCAACGTGGAGACGATGAAGCTCTACAAGCAGAATGGGGTCAACCCGCTGGGCGGGTGTTTGCCGATGCTCATCCAGATGCCGATCTTTTTCGGCTTCCTGTACATGCTCTATCCGGCGTGCGAACTGCGCAACGCGAGTTTCCTATGGGTGCGCGACCTGTCACAGCCCGACACGGTGGCGCACATCGCGGGGATTCCAATCAACGTGCTGCCGCTGCTGATGATCGGCACGCAGTTCTGGCAGATGTCGCTCACGCCCAAGAGCGGCGATCCGTCGCAGCAGAAGATGATGAAATTTATGCCACTGCTGTTCGGGTTCTTTTGCTACAGCTTCGCGGCGGCGTTGGCGCTTTATTACACGATGCAGGGTTTGCTGACGATCTTGCAGCTCTACGTCACGCGCACCGGGGCGACGGACGCACCGGGCGGGACGGCGGGCGCGGTGGCCGTGCTGCCGCCTGAAACGAAGGGCGGCGGTGGCAAGAAGGGCGGCTCGAACGGCAAGGGCGGCTCGAAGTTCAGCCAGAGCCCGTTTCCGAGGAAAATCTGAGGCGGGGGAGTTGTCCGCAGATTGCGTAGATTTTCGCAGATCAAGGGGGAGGGGGGCTCGAAATCAAAGTAGAAAGAGCTTGGCGGCAGTGGCATGATCCTCCTCATGAACCCGACTCCCCGAGAATTGCTCGACACGCTGCTGGGTCACCTGGGCTACGCGTTTGAAATCCAGGAAGACACGGCGGCGGACGGCGTCGCGACCTTGCCGGTGTACACCGCCGAGGCGGCGCCCCTGATCGGGCCGCACGGGGAGGCGCTGGATGATTTGCAGTTCCTGGTCAACCGGTTGTTGCAGGCGAAGGATCGCCACGCGCCACGCGTGGTCGTGGACGTGGAGCACCACCGCACGATGCAGCAGGATGGCTTTTTAAAGGAAATCCGTGCGCTGGCCGAGCGGGTGCGCGCGACGGGTCGGCCCGAGCAGTTGGAGCCGATGAACTCGTACGAACGGCGGCTAGTGCACAACGTGTTCAAGGACGATCCGCAGGTGACGACGTACAGCCCAGCGGATGATGCACGGTTGAAGCGTGTGACGCTGGTGCCGAGGAAGTGAGGGAGGTCGCTCCCGCTGTCAGATTGCGCTTGGGGACGTTTGGCATTTGTATTAGCATATCGTCATGAGCACGCTCGCCGAGATCGAAGCCGCCACCGCCGATCTGTCGCCCGAAGAAATGGCAAAGCTGGAGACTTTCGTGCGTGAAAAACGCGAGGCAGCCGAGGAAGCGCACTTGCAGGAACTTTACCGCATCAACGGCGTGCATCCACTTCCCCGACGCAGTAACGTGGTGATCACCAACGAGATGATCAATCAACTCCGCGAGGAGATGGACATCTGATGCGAGCCTTGCTTGACGTAAACGTGATCGTTGCTCTGCTTGACCTGCATAGCGCTAATCATCTGGTGGTCAACCAGTGGCTAGCCCGAAACTTTTCCACGGGCTGGGCTTCCTGTCCACTGACCGAAAACGCCTGCCTGCGTCTGCTGACGAACCCGCGTTATGCCGCGCCCTTGTCACCAGGCACGGTTCTCGCCAGACTCGAAGAAACCAAACGAGGCGGCAACCACGCGTTCTGGCCGGATGACTTGTCGATCACGGACGCATCCTTTTTCGATTGGACCCAACTGCGCGGCCATCAACAGGTGACGGACGTTTACCTGCTCGCCCTCGCCGTGGCGCACGGCGGACGGTTCGTGACGTTCGACCGACGCGTCCAGCCCGGCGTGGTCAAAGGGTGCCGCCTGGAGCAGTTGGTGACGCTCTGACCTGGTGCAATTTGCGCCGGTTTGAACTTGACAAACGGCGTTTTGCCTACATGGTCTCCCCTCCCGTGCCGGAGCGCCGCCACGCCGGAGCCTTCGTCGCCCGGTGGTGGCCTCTCGTGTCTGTCCGCCCGTCTGCCTTATGCAAAGCCAACTCCTCGACCAAGCGTCCAAGCTCATCCCCGACCAGCAGAAACTGATCAACATCGTTTCCAAGCGGGTGCGGCAGCTCAGCCAGGGCCACCGCCCGTTGGTCCAGGTCCTGCCACGGATGGTTTACAGCGACATCGCGCTCAAGGAGTTGATCGACGGCAAGCTGACGTACCGCGACCTAGCGGCGGTTGAGGAAGAGGCGTAAAGCGGGTCCTGAGGTTTCTCCGAGGCCTGCCCTGCCTCGCGCCGCAGGCGCACTCCGCAGGTGGATCGAGACCTCCGGGCACGATGGTAAATCCAGGCAGCGAAGCTGCCAAACTGTCTGGGCAGCGCGCCGGCCAGCTAGGCGGTTGCGCCGCATGGGATCCCATCGCGCCCGGAGGTCACGAATCCACCTTTTCCCTTGCAACCGGTGTCCGCCGACCGGACGTTGCTGGCCCAATCATGCCGCGCATCGACGAAGACGTTGTCAACAACCGCAAGGTGCTCCGGGAATACCATATCCTGGACCGCTTCGAGGCGGGCATCGAGTTGCGTGGCACGGAGATCAAGAGCATCCGCGCCGGGCGCGCGAACCTCAACGATGCGTACGTGCGCGTTGACAAGGGGGAGGCCTATTTGCTCAACGCCGACGTGCAGACTTACGAGCGCGCCAGCCACAACACCCAGCACGTCCCCAAGCGCGAGCGGCGGCTGTTGCTCCACCGGCAGGAGATCGACAAGCTCTACGGGTTAGCGTCGATCAAAGGGCACGCGTTGGTGGCGCTGCGGATGTACTGGAAGAACAACCGGCTGAAGGTGGAGATCGGCGTCGGCAAGGGCAAGGTGGCGTCGGACAAGCGCGCGGATCTAAAAGAGCGCGTCACGCGCCGGGAAACGGAGCGGGAAGTGGCGCGGTTCAACCGCAAGCACGGGTAGACCGGGAAGGCGGAACGCGGAAGTGGGAATGTGGAACGCACAAGGCGGTGGAGAGTCGTGACATCTCTCTTTTGCCTTTCCCGAGCGCCCGTGCGACCTTGACGCATGGCTAGCCAACTCGATCAGCTCAAGCAGTATTCCAAGGTCGTCGCGGACACCGGGGACTTCGGCACCATTCAGGCTTTCAAACCCCAGGACGCCACCACCAACCCGAGTCTGATCTATGCCGCCGTCAAAGAGGACAAATATTCTCATCTGCTCGACCAGGCAGTGAAAGAGAACGAGAAATCCTCGCTCACCGGCGACAAGCTGACTGATAAAATCACCGACCGGCTGTTGACGCTGTTCGGCACCGAAATTCTTAAGATCGTGCCGGGACGGGTTTCCACCGAAACCGACGCCCGGCTGGCGTTCGACACCGAGGCGCTCGTCCAGAAGGGGCGTGACCTCATCAAGCTCTACGAGGAGCACGGCACCGACCGCGCGCGCGTGCTCATCAAGATTGCCTCGACCTGGGAGGGCATCCGCGCCGCCGAGGTTCTCGAAAAAGAGGGAATCCATTGCAACCTGACGCTGCTGTTTTCGACCATCCAAGCCGCCGCCTGCGCCGAGGCCAAGGCGCAGTTGATTTCGCCCTTCGTGGGGCGCATCTACGATTGGTTCAAGAAGAGCACCGGCCAAGAGTACACGGGCGCGGACGACCCCGGCGTGCAGTCCACGACGCGGATTTTTAATTATTACAAGAAGTTCGGCTACCCGACGGAGGTCATGGGGGCAAGTTTCCGCAACGTGGGTCAGATCGAGGAGTTGGCGGGGTGCGATCTGCTGACGATCAGCCCGAAATTGCTCAAGGAACTGGCCGAAAGCGACAAGCCGTTGGAAAAGAAACTGGACGCCGCTAAAGCCAAAGATAGCGACCTCGAAAAGCTGGTGACCGACGAGAAAACTTTCCGTTACCTGCTAAACGAGGACGCGATGGCCACCGAAAAGACGGCGGACGGCATCCGGTTGTTCGTGGCGGATATTTTGAAGGTGGACAAGCTCATCGCGGCGAAAGTTGGCGGGCAAGCGCCGAAAGAGGCCGAGAAAGTGGCGGCATAAGGTTTTTGACGGCGGGGCAGCTTTGTCGGGGCGCGTGGAACGTTGAGTCCTGTTCCTCCTTGGCTCGGGCAAGATTTACAGGTGGCGGAGGACCGCTGTCCCCGCTAGCCATCGGCACTCGATATATCTTTCTTTATATATTGTGCGCCCGGGTACGACCGTCCTGCGCCCCTGCGCCGACTTCTCCTCTGGAATGAGCGAAAACATCAGCCTGCGCAACCAACTCTCTGGCACCGTGCGCGAGATTATTTCCGACAAAGTCATGTCGGAAGTCATCATCGACACCGCTGCCGGGACGCTGAGCGCGGTTATCACGACCCGATCCGTCCAGAGCCTCAACCTCCAACCCGGCGACCCTGTCCATGCCCTCATCAAAGCCACCAACGTTTCCGTCGAAAAACCGTAGGGTCCGCGCGCTCGCTGTGCTGGCGCTGCTGGCACTACTGGCCTGCCCGAGGCTCGCGCGTGCCGCCGAAACGCTCTCGGTCGCCGCCGCCGCCGATCTGGCGATCTGCCTGGACGACATGAACGCGGCCTTCAAGAGGTCGCACCCCGACGCCGACATCAAGGTGTCCAGCGGTTCGTCGGGCAATTTTGCTACGCAGATCAAGAACGGCGGGCCTTTCGAGGTGTTCCTCTCGGCGGACATCGGTTTTCCGCGTGATCTGGCCAAAGCCGGGCTGGCCGATGAAAAATCGCTGTTCACTTACGCCACGGGCCGCCTCGTGCTCTGGACCGCGCGTCCCGAGGCTGTGGACGTGACGAAGGGCCTGGAGATCCTGGCCAAGGATACCCCGGTGAAAAAGCTCGCCATCGCCAACCCCGAACACGCACCCTATGGTCGCGCGGCCAAGCAAGCGTTGGAGCACGACCAGCTCTGGGACGCGGTGCAGAGCCGGCTCGTCCTGGGCGAAAACATCGCGCAGACGGCCACGTTCGTCGCCACGGGCAGCGCGGACGCGGGCATCGTCGCGTTGTCGCTGGTGATCGCGGGTCCGAACGCCAAGGTGGGCAAGTGGCAGGAGATTCCAGCGGATAAATATGCGCCGCTCGAACAGGCCGCCATCGTGACGAAGAAGGGTTTGGAAAACCCGTTGGCCAAGGCTTACCTGGACTTCCTACGCACGCCCGAGGCACGGACGATCTTTGATCACTACGGCTTCCGGCTGCCCGAGAAGAAGGGATGAAGGATGAAGGATGAAGAATGAAGGTGGGAGAAAGACACGGCGGACGGCGGTAACAGCGCGCTTTTTTCTGTGGGGGAGTTTGGGCGTCGCGGTCGGGCTAGTAGTCGCCCTTGGCTTTCATCTTTCGTCCTTCGTCATTCATCCTTTTCTCCAGTCGATCCTGCTCACGCTGCGGCTGGCCCTGACGACCACGCTGGTCCTGTTGGCGCTGGGCGTGCCGCTGGCGCATTGGCTGAACCAGAGCGCTTGGCGAGGGGTGCCGGTCGTGCAGACGCTCGTGGCACTGCCCATCGTGCTGCCGCCGACCGTGATCGGGTTTTACTTGCTGGTGTGCTTCGCGCCGACGCATTTCCCCGGCGCGCTGTGGCTGCGGCTGACGGGCAGCACGCTGACGTTCTCCTTCGCCGGGCTGTTGGTCGGTTCGGTGCTTTACAGCCTGCCGTACGCGGTGCAGCCATTCCAGGCCGCGCTTCGCGCCGTGCCCGCCGCGCTGCTGGAGGCCGCCGCCGCCGCCGGGGCGTCGCCTGTGCGGACGTTCTGGCGCGTGCATCTGCCGCTGGCGCAAAGCGGCCTGCTGGTCGGCGCGACGCTGAGTTTCGCGCACACGGTCGGGGAGTTCGGCGTGGTGCTGATGCTGGGCGGCAACATTCCCGGCCAGACGCGCGTGGCCAGCATCGCGCTGTACGATGAGGTGGAGAAATTCAATTATTCCACGGCGCATCTTTACGCGTTGACGCTGTTGTTGATCTCGGGCGCGTTGCTCTCGGTGGTAACGGTCGTGCAACGCCGTGCGCCGGAGCTTTCCAGGCCCTGACGGCGCTTGCCTCCGGCATTGACGGCCAACCCGTTTTCGCGCATGGTACGCGTCCCGCCCGTCCCCTGTTGCCGTGACTACCTACCCGGAGATTGCCGCTCCCCCCGAGTCGCAGGAACGCGCGCCGCTGCCCAACGAAATCCCCGAGGTCGTCGAGCGCATCCGTCTCCTGCGCGAGGTCTCGTCCGAGGACGAGGTTTTCGATCGGTTCTGCGTCCTCGCCGCGCGGACCCTGCGTGCCCCGCTGTCGATGGTCTCCCTGATCGACCGTGACGAGCAGATCTACAAAGGCCTGGAGGGCCAGATTCCCGAGCCGTTCCAAACCACGCGGCGCACCCCGCTTGACGTGTCGCTCTGCCGCCACGTCCAGGCGTTGCGCGCGCCGCTGGTCATCCCCGACGCTCGCGCACACCCGCTGGTTTGCGACAACCCCGCCGTCACGGGCCTCGGGGTGCAGTCCTACCTCGGCGTGCCGTTGACGACCTCCGACCAATACGTGCTCGGGTCGTTCTGCGTGATCGACTACAAGACACGCCAATGGGTGCCGGAGGACGTGGAAATCCTGCGCGGGTTGGCCTCGCTCATCATGATCGAGATGGACCTGCGCCTGGGACGCGCGCAGACCCAGAGCCGCCTGGCCACCTTGCAAGCCGAGGAACAGCGGCGCAACGAACGCACGCGCCTGCTCGTCCACGACCTGCGCACCCCGCTCAACAGCCTGTTGCTGGGCCTGAAAACGATCCCGCTGCTCGGCGACCTGAATCAGGACCAGAACGAATCGCTCCAACTGGCGTTGCGCGGCGGCAAGACGCTGGTGCAGCTCGTGGACGATCTCCTCGACGCCGAGGCCGCCGAGGAGGGCGGGGCGGCTTCGCTGCGCATCACCGCTGGGCTGGACGCCACGCAGCTGCTCGCGCAGGCGGTGTCGCAAGTGGCCGCGCTGGCCGCGCACCGCGGCCTGTCGCTCGCCATCGAGGCGACCCTCGGCGACGACGCCCAGCCGCAAATGGTCACGTTCGACGCCGACGCCGACAAGCTGCTGCGAGCCCTGGTCAATCTGCTCTCCAACGCGGTGAAATTCACCCCCGCCAAGGGCAAGGTCAGCATCTCCGCGCGCGACGGCGATTTCATCGTGTTTTCGGTGCGCGACACGGGCGAGGGCATCGCGCCGGAGAATTTGCAGCGGATCTTCGAGCGTTATGTGCACCTGGATTCGAGTGCGCAACTGGCGTCGTCGCAACGTTCGAGCGGCTTGGGGCTATCGTTCGTCAAGGCGGTGGCGGAGGCGCACGGTGGGCGCATCGAGGTGACGAGTGTGGTGGGCGAGGGGAGCGTGTTTTCGATGGTGATCCCGCGCCGGCAGGCGTTGCGGGTGTTGCCATGAGGGGACGTGGGAAGTGGCTGAGGGATGATGCCTCCAGTCAATACTCTGTCATTCTGTGCGGAGCGTGGCACAATTGAGCAGTCAGAGGACCTCGTGACAACGCGAGGGCTTCCCTGCCCAGCGTTGACTCATGCCGAATGATTCCAAGCGTGACAGCAGCCGTTTTCTTATCACCAGACGGGATGCCGTATGGACACCTGGGGCGCACGGGCGGATGCGAACGCTGGGACGCACACGGGGTCCTTCGACTGCGCTCGTGCCTCGCTCCGCTCAGGATGACGGAATTTTAGCTGGAGGCACCATCTTTTAACCACTTCCGCGTGCCGCGTTCCCAGTTCCCACTTCTTCACAGCCCCATGTTGCTCAGCGCAACCATGCCTTGCTCGATGGCAGAGGCGAGCTGCGGATGCGAGCCTTCGAGCGAAACGACGGCCTCCTGCCAGCGGCTCAGGCGTTCCGGCGGCGGGAGCGAGCTGCTGGCCAGACCGTCCTCCGACGTGGCGTGCTGCATGTCCGCCTGGATGCCGCGCAGCAACTCGTGGTTGCGGTCGTCGAGTTTTTCAGCGCGCGAGATTTCGCCCTGAAGTTGGGTCATTAGCGCACGGAGTTGATCGTGGTCCATGAAGAGAACCTTCCGGCGGTCGGCGGCGGGCTTCAAGCACGAAGAAAAAGCTTTTCCGACAGGACAGAGCGGCAGGAATGTCTCGGCTCAGGTTCCTAAAGTTCCCGCAGGGCAGGGAAGAGAAAGTAGGCAGAATCACGAAAGGCTAGCGCTTGCGTTTTGAGGAAGAACTCTTCATAACTATCCGGTTAGCCACGCGTTCCACCTTGACCCGGCACCATCCACCGCGCCGGGTTTAGCAACCTTCTGTCCCCCGCATTTTCTTATGGATCTGAAGACCGCCCTCAACCAGCTCAAAAAAGTCGGCCCCGAGATCAAACTGCCGTTTTTTTATCTGGAGGCCGACGCCAAGGGCAAGCCGGTCGTGCTCGTGGGCAATGCCATCGTGGCTGAAAAGCCCAAGGTGCTCAAGGGTGCCAAGATCAACAAAACGGCGGTGGGCAAGATGGCCCTCTCCGCCGACGGCGACCTGAAGCTCCAAGCCCGGGGCAACGGGATGGATAAGCTGTTGGTGAACATGAAGAAGGCCACCAGCGTGGCCGGTAGCGTGGTCAAGAAGGTCAGCCTGGGGGCACCCGAGGTTGAGGAGGAAGCTCCGGCCCCCGCCCAGGGAGATGCCACGGCGGCGCAAAAACCGGCTGGCTCGGATGCTTGGAAGACAACCCCGATCCAGGCCGGAGACAAGATTTCCGACGTTGCCCGGCGCGCCGGGATGACACCGGCGGATTACCTCGCGTCCTCCGGCCTTGAAAAACCTGCATCGGCACAGCCACCGCCCGCCGCGACGGCTTGGCAGCAAGCCACGGGCCGGAGCGACGGTGGCAAAGGCAGTTTCCTGGGCAACCAGCGTGCCGCCGCGACGCCGCCCGTCGGCCCGACGAACCAGCAAGCCGCCCCCACGTCGTCCGCCCGCCAGACGAACTACGTGGACGATTTGAACCTGGGCGCCTCCAAGGCCGCCAAGCCCGGTCAGGCGACCTACGAAGACACCCTCGACCTCCGCGAAGAAAAACCCGCCACGGTCCGGCCATCGAGCGACGGCAAGGCGACCTATGACAGCACCCTCGACCTCCGCGCAGCACAGGCCGCCAAGTCGAAACCGGCAGGCGACGGCCAGGCAACCTACGTAGACAACCTTGATCTCCGCGCGGCGAAAGCCGCGAAATCGAGGCCAGCGGGCGACACCCAGGCGACCTCCGAAGACACGCTCGACCTCCGCGAGGAGAAACCCGCCACTGCCAAACCACCGGGCGACGGCAAGGCAACCTACGAAGACCTCCTCGACCTGGAGGAAGAGAAAACCGCCCCAGATGCCGGCGCGCAGTCCGGCGCGCAGCCTGGCCGCAAGAAATTCCCGGACGCGGCGCCTGTGACCCCCGCCCGGGCAGAGCTGAACCGGCTCATCGCCCAGCGCGACAAGCTGCAAAACGCGCTGGATTTCACGGAGAAGGACAACAAGAAGGAAAAGCCCGCGGACGCGGTGCTTCGGGCCGCCGCCAAGCTCCGGGAGATGGACAAGGAGATCCGCGAACGGCTGGTTCAACTCAACGAGACGGGTTTTGCCGCCAAAGCGATGCACTCCGACTACGAGGGCGAGGACGAGAAGGCCGGTTGGAAGGCGGGCGATAAGCCCAAGATGCCGGAAATTACCCCGGGGATGAAGCCGGAGGAGATTGAAAAGATCATGGAGAAGCACCGGAATGCGGTGTCAACCTGGGAAGATTATCGGGAATCGGACATCTCCACGCGGAAGAATTTCTCGGCCGAAGAAAAGGCCAAAAGCAAAATGTCCGTGAATGACTTCGGGCAGTTGCTCGATGCGAACGGCCGACCAGTGACGGCGGATGCCGAATACGTGATGGACGCCGAGGAAGGCAAGTTCCACCAGTTCCAGCCGGGAGCGGAAAAGACGGGGGAATACCAACTCTTGGGCGCGAAGCAGAAATCGTTCGACGGAGAAAAGCGCACGCACCACAGCAGCGTGCTCTCCGGGGCGGACGTGGCGGGCGCGGGCGGGATCAAGGCCAAGGACGGCGAGGTCACGATGGTCACCAACCTCAGCGGCCACTACCGACCGGGCGTCGGGCAGACCATCCAGACCGTGGAAGAGTTGCTCAAGCTAGGTGCCTTGCTGGACAAGACCTGGGTGGACAAGGACGGCATCGAACTGGAGGGCAAGGTCTTGGAACTGTACGTCCGCACCAGGCAATTGCAGAGAACGCTCACGGCGAAGTTGCAGGCGGACCCGGCAGCCGATGTCAAACAGGACCAGAAGAACCTCGACGCCGCCATGGCCATGTGCCGCAAGTTGGGGCTGGGGCCGGCCAACCGGATCCGCGACAACGCCAAGGTCGGGATGATCGAGACCACGCCGGACATGACCGGCGCGGAGATCAAGGCAGAGGAGGAGCAGGTGGAAGAGAACGCCATCCCAGCAGAGGAATTTCTCCGGTCGGGCGGCGGCAACGAGACCCAGGAGGAAGCGAAGAATAAAATGATGCAGGAGCTGGAGCAGCGCACGAAAAAGAGGAAGGCGCGGCTCGACGCGGCGGCAAAAACGGGCGTCGGTCCCGCCCCGGTCACGGAGGAAGAGTTGGAGGCCCAGGTCGACGAGCTTAATCCGCGCGCTGTGCAACGCCGGGCAAGGCGCGCCGCCGCGATGCGGGAGGAGGAGCGGGCGGCGGCACCCGCCGGCGGCGGCGATGGCGCAACCGGCAAGGCCAATTACACCGAGGCCGTCTTGGAGGAGAAGTCCGAAGGAGGCACGCAAAACGACGGCTCAGCAGCCGTCAAAACCAACTACACCAACGCCGTCCTCGAAGAATCGGGACCAGGCTCTGCAAGCGAGGGGCCAGCCGGGGAAAAATCGATCTACACCGCTCCGGACATCGAGGAAGAAGAGGAAGTCCAAAACGCCGCCGCCGGAGAAAAGACGAACTACATCCAACCAAGCTTCGGCGCGGACGACGGCGAAGCCAAAGCTGCGGAAGGCAAAGCGACCTACACCCAACCGAACATCAGTGGAGGCGAGGAAGAAAGGGCCAGCGATGGGAAGGCGACTTACACCGAGCCGAACGTTGAAGAAGAGGCGGAAACCGAAACCACCGCAGAGCGGAAGGCGAACTACACCGAGCCGGAAATTGGCGGAGACGAAGCAGAGGGTGAGGAAGGAAAATCTGAGCGGAAGGCGAACTACACTGATCCATTCACGGGCAAACCCGACCGCGGCGACCGCCGTCAGTGATTTTGGGCCTTTTAGAGACGTGTCCCGTTTGATTCAGTCCGGCGACTCTCGAAGTCTCTGTCATTCTGAGCGAGTCTTGCGAACCGAAGGACCTTCCAACGCGGCCAGCAGCGCAAGGCTAACCCGAGCGGAATGCACTCTAGATCACTCAATCGTCCGACCGCCGCCGCTGCTCTGCGATCAACTCGACGATGGTCGGATGCAACGGTAATTTGGCGGCGGCGGGGCGGTGGTTTTTCCGCCAGCGCAGCGCTCCGTCGAGCAACGCTTTTTCCTCGACGGAAAGTTGTTCGTCCAACCACCGCCGCGCCCAGCCGTCCGCGCCGTAGCGGTCCACCAGATCATCGTAGTTCCACGCTTTGATCTCTGGTGAACCGGGTTCGAGCGAGGCGTCCACGTCGGCGGGCAGCAGCGCGGGGTCGGTCCGCGCGGCGACGGGTAACAGGCGCAGGGCATCCTCGCCGTCGCGTGCCAGGGCGTCGCGCACGGTCGGCTCCTGCGCGCGAGGATTGACCCGGCGGCCCGTGACGAGACCCTCGGCGTTCACCTCGTACACCGCCACCGCCGGGGGGCTGCCGAAACTCCACCCGACCACCAGCTGGTCTTTGCCGACCAGGATGCCGATCCCCCGGTAGAGCGTGGTGTTGCCCGTAGAAAAGGTCAGCGCGTAGTTCTCGCCCACCGCCGTGACGTTGACCGCCCCCTCGAACCCGCCGCTGCCCGGTCGGCGGCAAACGAGCCGGTGGCGACCGGGCAAGGTACCGTCGGGGCGGTCGTCGTCGAAGCGGATTTCGCCCACGGTTGCGCCGGAGTCGATGCTGGTGATCCAGCGGCCCACCCATTCGTGGGTGGCCGGGTCGCGGCGGTAGATGCCCAGGCCGTGCGCCGCGCCGCCGGTGGCGATGGACACGCCCAGGAGGTTGCCGCCGCCGTCGGCGAAACCGAGGCCGCGCACACGGCGCACGTTGTTGCGGAGCCGCCACGTCACGTTGTAGCCGTGGTTGCGGGCGGCGATGTCGGTCGTGCCCGCGTAGATGGCGTTGGCGAGCGTGGCGTCGGGGGTGTTGGGCAGGCTGGCGACGACGTAATGGCCGGGCAAGTCCGCCGCATGGACGGAGAAGGCCAGCACGAGCCACACGGCGGCCAGCATCAGGTAGGGACGGCTCTCCGCAGCCGTCCATGGCCCGCCAAGGTAGGGACGGCGGTCCCTCGCCGTCCGTGGCCCGCCGGTTGTTAGAGCAGCTTCCCTCACGGCGAAAGGCGCTCGATGCTCCACACGCCGTCCGCACCGCGCGCGTATTCGAAGCGGTCGTGCATCCGGTTGGCGCGGCCCTGCCAGAACTCGACCGTCTCGGGACGCACCCGGAACCCACCCCAGAACGGCGGCAACGGCACTTCGGCCTCGGCGTCGCCATCGCTGTAGCGCGCACGGACGGCGGCCAACCCGGCGTCGAGCAACTCACGGCTGGCGACGGGCTGGCTTTGTTGCGATGCCCACGCCGCCAGCCGGCTCTCGCGCGGACGGGACGCGAAGTAGGCACGCGATTCCGCCTCCGTGACGTGCTCCACCGGGCCGGTCACGATGACTTGTCGCTCCAGCGCCAGCCACGGGAAAAGCAGCGAGGCCCGCGCGTTCTCGGCGAGCTGCTGCCCTTTGCGGCTCTCGAAATTCGTGAAGAACACGAACCCGGCTTCGGTCAACCCTTTGAGCAAAACCGTGCGTACCCGGGGGCGTCCGTCCTGCCCCGTGGTGGCGAGGCTCATGGCGGTCGGTTCGATGACGCCTGATCGTTCCGCTTCGTCCATCCAGTGACGGAACTGCGCGAAGGGATCGGGCAGGAGGTCTGCGCGGTGCAGTTCGCCCCGGAGATAGTTGCGGCGTTCGTCGGCGAGATTCATCAGAGGGAGGGTGGAGTCGCGGAGCCAGGTTGGAAGCGACTTTCCGTCACGAGCGGCCAGACCGCAAATACACGCCAAGTCCTGATCTACGTCTGCCCGCACCCGGATGGAAGAATCCCAGATAGGGCGTTGCGTTTTTCTCTGATCGCCGCGAATCTGCAACTGACATA
Organism: uncultured Chthoniobacterales bacterium; assembly: GCA_964242205.1. GTDB lineage: Bacteria > Verrucomicrobiota > Verrucomicrobiia > Chthoniobacterales > SZAS-18 > CAHJWO01. Next base: position 13,498 of record CAXTBX010000031.1, on the reverse strand, counting down.
GTGGTGAAAGCAAGCCCATCGAAACCTGCCTGAAATTGCCCACGACTAGGTTGATCCCGTTCGGCTCGCAACGCTCGTTGGCAGGAACCATTTTAACCGCCATTCCCCGCGTTGAAAAAGTTCCGACACCGCCTCGAATACGTCGGGTGCTGCCTGCTGGCCGGGTTGATCCCCCGGTTGCCCCGGCGGGCATGCCTGCTGTTGTCCAACGTCCTTGGCAGGCTCTTTTTTCGCTTTGACCGCCGCAACCGCGCCGTGGCGCTGGAAAATTTGCGGCTCGCCTTCGGCGATACGCTTTCGCCTGCGGAACGCGACCAGATCGCTCGCAAATCGTTCCGCAATTTCGCCCGCGCGATGCTCGATCTTTTCTGGGCGCGCAACCTCACGCACGCGAACTACGCCCGCTACGTGACCGCCGAAGGCTTTGGACCTGCCCGGGAAATTCACGCGCGCGACGGCGCGGTCATCGTCCTGTCGATGCACGCTGGAAGCCATGAGTTGCTCGCCATGACGGTAGGCTTCGCAGGCATCCCGGCAACCATGGTGGCGCTGGACTTCAAGAATCCGTCGCTCGACTCGATTTTCCGCCGGGCGCGAGAGCAATCCGGCAACCGCATCATTGGCCAGCAGCAATCCATCCTCAAGCTGCTGCGCACCCTGCGGCGCGGCGGGGGCGCGGCAGGCCTGCTCGTTGACCTCGGGCTGCGCTTGAACCACCCGGGCGAGGTCATCGAAGCGTTCGGCCTGAAGATGTACGTGACCTTCCTGCACGCCGTCCTGCACGCCAGAACGGGCGTGCCCATCGTGCCGATCACCAACGTGCCCCACGCCGACGGGACGTGCACCGTCACCGCCCACCCGCCGTTGACATTCCCTGCCGGAGCGAGCCTCGCCGAGATCACCCAAGGATGTTGGGATTTCTTCGAGCCGTTCGTTCGTGCCCGTCCGGACCTGTGGCTCTGGAACTACAAACACTGGCGCTACAAACCGAAAGCGGCGGTCCGGGCATACCCGTTTTACGCGCAGGCTTCTCCGAAGTTCGAGCGCATCCTCAAGGGAAGAGCATCCGTGGCGGAAGCTCCCTTGGCCGAAACGGCGGATGCTGCCGCGGGTGGGAACTAATCCTGCCGCTGCCGTCGCATTTCCTCGCGGCGCATTGGCATGGCGTCGATCCGCTCGTAAAGCGCCTCGGCCTTGACCGGCTCGCCGGTCCGGTAGGCATCGTGTCCGTCCTTGCCGATCAGGATGACCGCAAATTTCCCGGTCTCCACCCCGAACCTCTTGGCCAACTCGCCGGGCGGATCAGTATCCCCCGACCTCCCCTCCGCAAACACCGGCAAAACGACGAGCTGGCGGTCGTCGAATCCAGCCTTTTCGCTCTTCCAAAGCTTCTTCTGCGTCAGGTAGGCCGGGTCCTGGTCCGACGCCGCGAACACCAGCAACACGCGATGGTTGTCACGGTAAGCAGCGAGGGTTTTCCCGTTGGCGTTGGGTAACATGGCAAGCAGGGCGAAACCGGTAATCCAGGCGAGGGTTTTCACGTCCATGATTCGTCCCGGCCTTCCCAAACGGCGGCTTCCGGGTAAATTGCGGTCGCATGTGGACCTTTCTCGCGGTGGCGGTCGGGGCGGTGCTGGTGTTGTTGGTCCTCTTCGACGCGTTCGAGACGATCCTGCTGCCACGCACCATCACGCAGGGTTTCCGCCTGACGCGCGTGTTCTACCTGCTGACGTGGCGACCTTGGGCCGCTCTGGGCCGACGCCTGCCGCCGGGCACGTTCCGCGAGCACTTTCTGAGCTTCTTTGGTCCGCTCTCCATCCTCGCGCTGCTGGCCTGTTGGGCGCTGGGACTCGTGACCGGCTTCGGTTTGCCGCAATGGGCGTTCACGCCGGAGCACCACGCCCTGGGCCTCGGCCACGGTTTGTACCTGAGCGGCAACTTGTTCTTTACGCTGGGCCTGGGCGATGTGGCCCCGCACACGAGCGCCACGCGGATCCTGGCCGTGGTGGAGGCGGGCCTGGGATTTGCGTTTCTGGCCTGCATCATCGGCTACCTGCCGGTGCTCGCCGCCGGGTTCGCGCGCCGGGAGGTGATGGTGCTGCGCCTGGACGTGCGCGCCGGGTCGCCGCCGAGCGCCTGCGAACTCTTGCGCCAGCACGGTCACCGGGGCGACGCGCGCGACCTGGACGCCTTTTTACTCGCCTGCGAACAGTGGGCCGCCGAGATGCTCGAAGCGCACCTTTCCTACCCGACGCTGTGCATCTACCGCTCGCAACACCGCGACCAGTCGTGGCTCGCCACGCTGACGGCCCTGCTGGACGCCTGTGCGCTGCTCATCGTCGGCGTGCAGGGGATCGAATCCAAGCAGGCACCGATGACCTTTGCGATGGCGCGGCGGGTGATGCTCGACCTGGGTCACGTTTTCCGGCGGGCGACCGGCACCTGCCAGGATTGTCCTGACCGCTTGCCGCCGGGGGAATTGGCCCGGATGCGCGCGCTGTTGCGGCGCGACGCCGCGCTGCAAACCGGCACCGAGGCCGACGAAAAGCTGACGCGGCTGCGGGCAACTTACGAACCGTCGGCGCAGGCGCTCTCCCGCTACCTGCTGATGCCGCTGCCGCCGTGGATGCCGTCGAAAGAGGCCGGGGACAGGCCTACCAGCGCCGCCGAAGCACTATTCGAGGAAGAAGGGGCGACGGATGTTTCGGTGATCTGATTTAACGCGGAGACGCGGAGAAGAGGAAATTTATAGCAGCCGGATCTGGCCCACGTCCGCCGCCTGTTGCAGGGCGACTTTGCGCCGGGGCGGCTGGCGGCGGCGGGCGATGCCCTGGCGCGTCGAGAGCGGACGGTCGCGGCCCCCGTGGCGGGCGTACACGCGCTGGGCCTCGCGCCGGGCGAATTCCGTGCGGCGGATCGCGCCCATGCGCTCGCGCGCCTGGTGATAGGCGGCGGCGTGTTCCACCACCGGCGCGGGATAGTCGCCGCCGATGCGGCAACCCGCCTGGCGTTGCATCTCGGTGGGCATGAGGTGGGGTTCGGAGAGGAAGGTCGCCGGAACGCGGGCCAGCTCCGGCACGAAACGGCGGATGAACGCGCCCTCGGGGTCGTGATCGAGGACCTGCTTGGATGGCGAGTAGATGCGGACCGAGTTGATACCCGTCACGCCGCTTTGCATCTGGAACTGCGGGTAGTGGATGCCCGGCTCGTAGTCGAGGAAGTGGCGTGCCAGGAAAACGCTCGTCGGCTGCCAGTGGAGCCAGAGGTGGTAGGCCGCGAAGCTGGCCAGCATCGCGCGCATCCGAAAGTTGATCCAACCCGAGCGGTGCAGGGCGCGCATGCAGGCGTCGATCATCGGGTAGCCCGTGCGGCCCTCGCGCCAGGCGGCGAAAAGGTCCTCGCTGAAGTCGGGTTCGCGCAGACCGTCGTAGGCGCGGGAGAAGTTGCGGTGTTCGAGCGCGGGTTCGTCCTCCAGCTTTTGGACGAAGTGGCAATGCCAGTGGAGGCGCGACTGGAAGGAAGCGAGCGAACGGCTCCAGCGGCGGTCGTAGGAAATCCCGGCGGCGTCGAGTTCGAGCAGTTCAGCCTGGCGGTCGCGCGTTGCCTGGTAAGCCTGACGGACGGAGAGGCAGCCGAAAGTGAGGTAAGGGCTGAGGCGGCTGCACGCGGTCCAGGCGGGTTTGGGCGCGGACATGGCGCGACGGTAGTCCACGCCGCGACGCTCCAGAAAGGAGTGCAGCAGGCGGGCGGCATGGGATTCGCCGCCGGGCTGGGCGAGATCCTTGGTGCTGGCGGGCAGGCCGAGGTCGGCGGGGGACTGGAGGCGTCCGGGTTCGACGCCGGAGATCAGGCAAAGTTCGCGCGGGGTGGGGGCGAGGGGCTCGGACATGCGCGCAGTCCAACGGGCGGCCCAGCCGTCGCGGCTGGGGTGGGGGCGAAAAACGCCGAACTGGGGGATTTCGGTCCAGGGGACGCCGTGCTCGCGGCACCAAGCCTTGACGCGGAGGTCGCGAGCGTAGCTGAGCGCGTGGCCGGTTTCCTCGTGGCTCCAGAGCCCGGCGATGCCGTGCTCGGCGTGGAGCTCGTCGAACACATCCGGCAGACGGCCCGTGCGGCAGATCAGGCGTCCGCCGAGGGCGCGGAGACGAATGTCGAGCCCCGCGAGGGACTGGTTGATGAAGACGAGGTGCGAGGGGTCGAAATCGTCGGCGTGGATGATTTCAGGCTCGTACACGTAGAGCGCCAGGACCGGCGCGCCGGTGCGAACGGCTTCGAGAAGCGGGCGATGGTCTTCGATGCGCAGGTCCTTCTTGAACCAGACGACTTGCAACATTGATGACATTCATGATGATTTCACATTTTTGTGAATTTGTCAAGTTTTGAAATGTTGTGTCAAGGCCGTACAGCGGTTTTCAAAATGGTTGCACGTCAGCAGAGTCGGGCGGCGATGCCGTAGGAGTACCCATGGCACCCGGAGGTCGCCATCCATCTCCAGCAGAAACGGACGCTCAACCATTTTGAAAACCGTTATAGCGGCCGCAAATCCAGCGCATAGAGGCTGTCGAGGATGACCGTGGTAAGAGAAACTCAGCCGCCGCAAGGGGGCGGGTGCAAGGCCGAAAGAACAGAGTACGCCCAGAGCCCCGGTGGTCGGCTGCAGCGTGTGGTTAGCCTGGTGGGGTGGTGAGAGAGGCGGCCTTGGCGGTGGCCGGAAACTTCTTGGAAAACGCGGGAATAGCAGCTGGTTTGAGCCAGAGGTGGGAGCCGACCCCACGACGCACTTCGGCGGGTTGCTTGGATAGCTCCGCGGCGAAGCGGCGGTCGCCCCAGTAGTAGAACAAACTCAAGGTCAGGTCGTTGTTCATTTCGCCGCCTGCTGCACTGCCAGTGCCGTGGTAGCTCCAGCGAAAGAACTCCGCCAAGTCTTGCGCCCCCCCACGGAAAGCATGGATTACCACGCGCAGGTAATCGTAGGGATCAGTCCCCCGGCCGTATGCCCCCTGCACTTCGGCCCACGATGGCCACATCTGCTTGAGCACCTTCTGCTCGTCTCTACCGGACGGGGGGCGGTAACGCATCACTGGAAAAGATGACGGGTCTTCAGCCGCCGGTAGTGCAGAGGCAACGGAAGCCATAAGGAAGGCAACAAAAATCAATGCTCTCATAGAGGATCAAAGCCTGACGCCGCCAAACTCAGCCGCCGCCGGGGCGGGGTCAAACACAGAACCAAGGATTGCGCTCGCTCGCCCCGGCGGTTGGCTGCAGCGCGTGGTTAGGCTGGGAGCGGCATCGTCCAAAATTCGTGCAGGCTGCTTGCAAGCATGGAAACACCAACCCGAAACGGCTGGGTTCGACGTAGCATCTCGAAAGGTTGCAAATCTTTCAGGGCAGCCTTCACAAAGGGGAAGACCGCCTCGTCGTATGCCTCGTCACCTCGGTCGCGGTTGATGCGGATGGGAGTGCCGTCCAGCGTGATAAAGTCGATTGGCTCTTCATCGGGAACCCGGAACAGTTCAGGGTACCCGCGCAACTGAATGACCCCTTGCTCTAGAGCAAAGTCGGGTGGATTGCTGCAGAAAGTCTCGCCGTAGGCTTTGTGACTCGCGGCCCACTCATCCCGATGCTCCGGCGTGTCGAGCGCCAGTAGGTACCCATCTTGGGCACCATCGCCAAGGATGCCGACGGTACAAATTGCTGTATCAGGATGTTCCGCCGCAAACGTGCCGAGTGCCGCCGAGATATCCTGCAAAAACGGCAGCCACATAGACCGGAGATCAATCTGCATACGAGTAAACAGGCGGTGTGCTTGGTGGCCTAACGGCCCAAGCTCAGCGACGAGCCATGGCGGAGCAAGCATAATTGGAACGGAAGCCGTCAACGGCCATGGCTTGTTCGCTGGAGCGCATGGTTAGGCAAGAGGACGGATGGCTGGACGATGCAAGTGACGAAAGGACACCTCCATCCCAAAAGATGCACCGGTTCCAACGAACGCCCCCCACCAAATGAATGGAAAGTAACTAAAGGGAATGCAACCACCAATCGGCCTAGGATCGGCCAGGAGGTAAGCGACGAGCAACCCGCAAAATGGCAAAACGATCACGATGGCCACATGGCAGTAGCCAGGATGAACTTTGGAGCCGAGGAGGGCCAATGGGTAAAGCAGCAACGTCGCAACGGCTGGCTCCCTACTCAGATGCAAGAGGTAAGCCGGCAGCGGCGGAGTGATGCCCTCCACACGGACGAAGTACGTAAATAAATATCCTGTAGCGGAACACCAGCCAAAAGCGAGTCCGAACAGTACGCGTGACATAGGCCTAACGCCGCCAAGCTCAGCCGCCGCCGGGGCCGAGTCAAACGCTGACAAACAGAACGAAGCCCCCCAGCCCCGGCGGTCGGCTGCAGCGCGTGGTTAGGTGCAATGCAGTGCGTCAACCCGTCAATATTATCCGTTCAGCGGTGCTACCAATCGCAATCCACCGGCCATGCTTTTTGTGAAAGAACACGGTGAGAATACAATACGGATACTGCCCGGCTGTCTCCCGGAACTGCCAAGCTGTTTCCCGGATGCGCGCGCGTTTGCTGCTGGCTTGATTTGGACGATACCGCTGATGAACCAGTTCTTGGCTAGAACCCTCGGCAGACGTTGCGAGATAGATCTTGTCGACGACCTTCGTGCCGCCGTTGAAGCGTGCTGCTAATTCGTCAAACATGCGACCATCAATCGGTGCGTCCAGGGATGCAGGCGGCGGAACGCTCACGCAGCCAACAAGGGACAAGCAGACAAAGATCAAAGAGGTTATCAGCGCTTTCATAGAGCGGGTGCTTCTGCGCCTAACGGGAAGTAGACGAACTAGTGTCGCAGAACAAGACGAAATTCCTTCGCCTGATACGACTGACTGCCTCTACGTGCCCTCACGTCCCACCCGGCATCCGGTACACGTCGAAATCGCCGATGCGCCGGACCTTCACGGGCCGCCGCGCCGGGTCTTCGTTATGGAGTAGATCTCGGAAACGGCCCCGGGGGCGGCGGTGATAACAAAGATACCACCAGTTGCCCGGTGTCGGCATTGCCGCCGTGCGCTCCGGCGGCCATTGGTCGGGCGGGATGAAACGGTTCGGCGCGGTCCCCGGATCAGAGACACGCTCGCGGAAACGCTCGGACTTGGCGGCGTCGGCGAGAGCTTTCGGCGCGTCCGTGTCGTCTCCGCGCGGCAACGGATCGACGCGAAGGACGTAATGCACCCGGTACTCGCCCAGATAAAACTCCAGCCCCGGCCAGTACCTGTCCGAATCCACGCGCGCGACTCCCTCCCGAAGCAAGAATCGGCTCACCTCGCGCAGACTCGAATTCATCTGCAAACGCGACTCCCACCAAGGGGGCAACACCGCCACGCCCACGCCCGCCGCCAGCGCGAACGCCGCCGGCGGAGCCAGCAGGCCTGCGCGGAGCGTGCCCGCCCCCGTCACCGCCGCGTGCGCCATCACCCGCGCCATCAGTAGCGCGGCCCAGGGCAACAGCGTCAGGGTGTAGCTCGCCAGCTTGGAAGAGGTCAGCGACAGGAGCAGCAGCCCGGTCAGAATGATCCAGCCTTCCACGCCCAGCCGCCGGAAGTCGGAAGAAAAGGATGAAGGATGAAGGATGATGGATGATGGCGGGCCGAAGTCTGCGACGGGTCGTCCAGCGACAACGTGGAAATTCGGCGCGTTGGGCGTTCTTCGCCCCCGCCAGGCGGTCCAGACCGCAATCGGCCACCACGGCAACCAAGCTAACAAGCTCACCGGTAGGTAATACCACCACGCGCCGTGCCTGCCGTCCACGCGACCGGCCAGCCGTCCCGCCAGTTCGCGGACGAAGAAAAAATGCTTCAATTCTGGATAGGTACGGAGCATGGACGCGTACCAGGGCGAGCCGAGCGCCAGCACCGCCGGCAGCAGCAGCCAAGGGCGTAGCGCACGCCGTCCGGCCACGTCGCCGGTGGCCAGTACGCCCACGGTCAGCCCGAGCAACGGCACCAGCGCGGGCGTGGCCTTGGTCCACCACGCCAGCGTCCAGAAACCGAGCGAAAGCAGCCACCAACCCCAATCACTTTTGCCTTCTGCCTTTTGCCTTCTGCCTTCGCTCCACGCGCCGACCGCCAGCGCGCACCAGCCCGTCAGCAGCATGTCTGGCGACAGGATGCGCCCGAAGATCCAGAATTGGCCGCACGTCCCGCAAATGAGCACCGCCCACCACGCCACCCACGGTCCGCGCAGCCGCCACGCCGCCCAGCCCAGCCCTGTCAGCGCGCACGCGGCTCCCAGCAGCGACGGCAGCCGCGCTGCCCATTCGTTGGGGCCGAACGCGCGGAAGCTCAGCGCCGTCACCCAGTAGATGAGCGGCGGTTTGTCGTAGTGCCCATAGCCGGACATGCGCGGCTCCCACCAGTCCCCGCCGGGCCGCGCCATCGTCAAGGCGATGTTGGCGTAGCGACCCTCGTCGGGTTCGTTGAGGCCGCGCGTCCCCAGCAAAAAGACGTAGAGCAACGCCAGCGCGCCCGCCAGCACGAGCCACGCGCGCCGGGTCGGCCAGGTGGGGGGCGTCGGCGTGGTCGTCATGGCTCGTAGGGATCGCCCGGAAACCGTAGTTCACGCCACACGCCGACCCGGCGCGCGAATTCCCTGGCTCCGACCTGCGCGAAATAAAAGGGCGGCGCGCCACCCCGCCCGACGCCGTATTCCCGGCAGGTCTGCGCGGCGCGTTCCGGCCCGAAGGTCGCGCCCTGTAACACCAGCAAGAGCGGCCTGCCGGGCAGGCGCACGGGAAGGAAGCGGTAGGTGCGCATCGCTTCGGTGCGAATGGCTTGGTCGAGCTGCGCGAGGAGGCCGGTCAGGTCGACGCGCGAGAAGGTTTCGGCGCGCGGGTCCACGGCGACGGCGGCGGGCGGGACGCACAGGTCTGTCACGTGTGATGCGGCGAAAACCTCGGCCTCGGACGCCGCCAGCGCGCGCCGGACTACTGCCGCCAGCGCGGGTAGGGCGTCGAGCTTGGCGACCTCGTCAGGCACAACGCTCAGTGGACCGCTCAGCAGCGCGCGGAAGCGCAGCCCGCGCAGCGTAGAATGCAGGGACACCGCCGTCCCGGCGGGGTCCTGCTCCCAGGTGCCCTGGTCGGCCTCGACGGTGGTCTGGCGGTCCTGGTTGATCTGCCGGTAGGTGCCGTCGCGCGCGAGGCTCAGGTAACGGCTGTAGACGAGGTTGTCCTCGGCGAAGAAAGCGTCCTGGTTGCGCGGCAGGATGGGGGAGGGGGCAGCCCCCGCGAGCGAGGCTGTCAGCAGCCAAATCCCAACGCGCAACAACGACCAATTTCGCCGGCAAGCACCGCGACGCATTGACAACGCCCCCGTCATTTCGTCGCCCGCGCCGCTAGAAACGCTGCCGCCGCCTCGCCGCCCGCCATGGCCGACTGCACGCTGCACGCGCCGGTCTGGTCCCCGGCCAGCCAGACGTTGTTGAGAAACGTCGGCGCGGGCGCGGGCGGCAGGCCGCGCGCGAACCCCGCCGGTTGGCCGTGCTGCGCGTAGGGCACGTCGATGACCCCCAGTGGGTTGAGCCGGTCCGCCACCACCGGATAGATCGCGCTGATCTCCAACGCCGCCGCGCTGGCGAGCGCGTCGTCATCGTCCATTCCGCGCCGGTCCAGCACGGTTGCCGAAATCAGGTGCTGGCCGGGCGGCGCGTACTCGGGCGCGACGTTGGTCAATTGCGCGAAATGCCGCACGATGCGCCCCCGGCCCGCCGGGAGCACGAGCATCTTTTCGGCATACATCGACCGGTCGGTCGCAAAGTAGACCACGGTGGTCCGGTGCGCCGTGCCCGCGAGCGCCGGGCGCGCCAGCAGGCGCGCCGTGGCCGGGCCTTCCGTGGCGAGCAGTAGACGGTCGAATTCGATCCGCTCACCCGCCGCCGTGACGACGGCGTCCGCGCCCGGGCCGAGCAGTTCGAGCCGTTCGACGCGGCAGCCGAGCCGCAGCGTGCCCTCCGGCAGCTTGCCCGCCAGTTGCCGCCCGATTTCGCCGATGCCTTTGGCGGGCACGAGCGCCCGGCCCGTGGCGAATTTCTTCAGGTAATAGCGGAATAATCCCGCGCTGGTCCCGAGTTTTTCGTCGAGGAACACCCCGCCGAAAAACGGGCGAAAAAACCGCTCGATGATCTTCGGCGAAAACCCGCGCAGCCACAGGAAATGCGCCGTGCTGTAGTCGCGGTCCGACGCGCATTCGCCCAGCAAACTACCGTCGCGCGTGGCCAGCAGCTTGGTGATCAGCAGCGCCAGCTTGGCGCGGTCGCCCGAGGTGAACGCCCCGCCGAACGCCGACGCGGGCAACCGCGTGGGATGCCGCCGGGGATCGGCCACGGTCCAGCTTTCGCCCTGGTCCTGGAGGATCGCGCCGCTGTCGAAATAGCGCGGCTCCAGGGCGGAGAGGTCGAGATGTTTCTTGACCGCCGGGTAGCTATCGAGCAGCACCTGAAAGCCCCGGTCGAGCACGAACCCTTCCGGGCCGGTCTGCGAGCGGACCCGCCCGCCCGGCTCGGTTTCGGCCTCCAGCAGCAGGAAGTCGGTGACGCCGAGGCGGGCCAGTTCCTTGGCGCACACGAGTCCCGCCAACCCGGCCCCGACGATGACAATTTTCCGGCGTTGCGACGTGTCCCCTTCCATCTGCCCTCAAACTGAGCGGCGGCGGCGCGAAAAGCAACCCCACAGCGCGGGTGGATCAGAAAGGTGGCAGGTGACTCGCAAACGCGGCGCAGCTCATCCCGCCTTCTCGCCCAGGAACACGAGCGGCGGCAGGTCGCCGAACGCGACGAACGGGATCTTCGGCTTGAGCCGCCGGAACTCCCGGCCCTGGCCGGAAACCGTCAGCTGCCAGTCGCCGCTGTTGATGCGGCGGTTGCCGTCGTTGATGATCGGCTGGTCGAGGTGCTTGAGGGTGAAGAGGGTCCCGCCGGGCGTGCGGTAGGTGTCGGGGCCACGCCGGATCAGGCGTGAGCGGAAAAGCGTCTTTTCGGTTTCCTTGTTACCCTGGAAAACCCGGACATGCTCCTTGCCCGGCGCAGTTTCGACGAAAATGCCGCCGAACCGGTTGAGCCAGAACTGGATTTCGTCCGCGCGTAGCGGGTTGGCGCAGACGCACAAAAGCAGCAGAACGAGGGCGAAGGCCTTCTTCATGGCGCTACGAAAGCCGAGAAAACGCCTGGAAGCAACAAATGGCAAAGCCAGCGAGAAAGCGGAAGGACAACAGTCTTCTATCAGGCAACACGTCAGCCCACATCCCACAGCCCTTCGCCTAGCAACTCGCAGGCTGGAGCTGGTACGTCACGCCTTTGATCACAGCGGGCACGCCGGGGAAAAACGTGTAGATAAACCGCTTTTCATCGGTGCCGCCGTCCTTCGGGCTGGACGAAATGCCGAAGAAATCCGCGCACGCGATGGAGGCCTCACCGAGCTTGGCCCGGGGGCCGAAATCCAACACGCCCGCCGCCTTGAGGACCTTGCCCGTCTTGGTGTCTTCGACGGTGGCCTTGCAACCGAGCACGACGCCGATGGCCAGCTTGCGCCAGTGCGAGGGTAGCACGATGTAAGGCACGCTCGCCGCATCAACGTAGGCCAGCGGGTCGATCCGCGCCAGCTTGGGCCAGCGGTAGCTCGTCGCGCTCACGTAAGCGCCCGGTGCGGGTCCATCCTGGCCCTGCTTGACGGGTTTGCCGTCTTCCTCGCCCGTGTCCGTGACGAGGCCGTACCAATCACCCGGGCAGCCCCCGTTGGCGAGAAAGTCGAGCGGCGTTGGTTTATAACCTTTGGGCGCGTAGACCGGCACGCCGCCGGTTTGGCCGTTGGCGCCGTCGGCGTCGATCTGCATGCCCGCCGGGGGCGTGGTATAGCTGCCGTCGGCGTTCTGGGGTGGGAGTGGGATGTTGGTGGACATACGTCGGCGGCGTGCGGGTTGTGGTGTTCAACGCACAGCCTGAGGGGTTTGCGGGCTGAATGTCAAGCAAAAAGCGCGTGGGTGGCCTCTTTGTGGCCAGGGTTGCGGGGAGAGCCGTCCGGCGGTCAGGTGGGTGTTGGTCTTCGACGTCGACCTTCCGTGCAGCGAGCTCGGCGGGAAGAGCGTGGAAAGTTGAAACTTGCTCTTTTGACTATAACCGGTTTCAAACCGGTTATAGCCAGATGGACCGCGACCTCCGGGCGCGATGGCAAGGTTCTGCGGCGCTGGGTCAGGCGGTGGACAGGACGGCAAGGGTGCCGTACGGAGAACGCACGATGAAGCCAGACGACGAACTGACGATCCCGGTGGGAGTATCGCTCACGCACGACAAAGGCAATCCGGTGATCTTTGCATACGTGGGCGGTGGGAGAGGCCGGTTGGGCATGCGGGCCAAACGCTTCAATCCGCGGGTCCTGGGGGGCATGGAGCGGGCGCTCAAGGCGGCGATCCGTTGGAGAAAACAGGCGCTCAAGGAACACACGGCGGCAGTGGCGGCCCTACCGGCACCCCGCAAACGTAAGAAGAAGACGACCCCGCGCGCACCACGGAGCGCACGAACCGCCTGACGCCGCCAAGCTCGCCGCCGGCGGGGCGAGGTCAACCGTCGAACTCGGACGGTGAGTCCGACGCCCCGGCGGTCGGCTGTAGCACGTTGTTAGACCCGTGCGGTCTAGAATGAACGTCCCCAACGGACTGCGCACAGGCAAGAGAAGTAAATCAAAAAGTAGCCAGCCAAGGCAAGCAACACCCACAAAATAAAACGCGGCGGCCCTTCCAAATTTGCCGATTTTAGCAGGAGGCATGGCCAAAGCAAGCTCAGTTCAATTAGATGCCCCACCAGGAAGCGCGATCCGTCATGGATGTTGGCCGCCAAGACGAGAAATGCCACGATAAGGCTGACAAACGCCAACACAAAGGACCACGCCGCAAGGCAAGTGGTGGATCGGGAAAAAGTCATCCAAACAAGAGCGACGAGATTTGCAGGTCTAATGGCCAAAGCTCAGCCGCCGCCGGGGCGAAGGTCAAGCTGGAACTCAGCAGGAGCGCCGCCCGCCCCGGCGGTCGGCTGCAGCGCGTGGTTAGACCCGGCATCCTTGGTTAATACACGATGATATGTTCTTGGCTTGAGATGTAACGCCATTGTCCATTGATCCGCCTGATCACCGCGTACCGACCGCTTCCCTGTTCCCCAGCCGCACCATTGTGAACATGCACCTCCGAAGAGTTGCATACTTGTATTTCCCCGATGCTGCCCCCACGAAACTGGGCATCAGCCGCTTGAGCCAGGGCGATGGCAAGGCGAAGGTCACTGTGCGAAACCTGTCCATAATTGTAGGTGACTACTACTCCCTCAGGGACAAGCACAACACAGGAGTTTAACAGGATAAGCAGCAAAATCAGGCCAGGCACGTAGCGCATAGGTCTAACGAGACAAAGCTCAGCCGCCGCCGGGGCCGAGTCAAACGCCGACAATCAGA
>CAXTBX010000030.1:0-44719 GCA_964242205.1 uncultured Chthoniobacterales bacterium | reverse complement strand
GGGCGGGTGGCCCAAGTCGTGCGCCAGGGCGATGGCCTCGGCGAGGTCCTCGTTGAGGCCCAACGCCCGCGCGATGGTGCGCGACACGCTGGCGACCTCGATGGTGTGCGTCAGCCGGGTGCGCAGGTGGTCGCCCGTGCCGTTGAGAAACACCTGCGTCTTGTATTCGAGCCGCCGGAAGGCGCGCGAATGCGTCACGCGCGCCCGGTCGCGCTGGAACGCCAGCCGGTAGGGGTGCAGCGGCTCGGGGTGGCGGCGTCCGGCGCTGGCGGCGGCGGTCTGGGCATAGGGAGCGAGGGCGGCGGCCTCCTCGCGCTCCATCTGTTCGCGGCTCTTGTGCATGGAGAAAATCAGTCCTCGCCGCGGTGGCGCAGGATCTCGTCGCGCAGCATCTTCTCGCGCAGGACGCGCTGCTGCAACCGGAGCTGCAGGCGGTTGACCAAAATCTCGTAGATGGCCAGGAGCGCCGCGAGGATCGTCAGCCAGCCGCAGATGATCCAGTAGAGCGCGAAACGGTAGAAATGCTGGTGTGGCTCCAGCCAACCCCACAGGAACTCGTAGCCCACGAACGCCATGAGCATGGATGTCAGGATCGCCCAGAACATGGCGACGTGACGCGCGTGCTGGCTGGTGATGATGCCCCGGGTGTGGAGCAGGACGGTACGCAGCGGCCCGGTGGCGGCGCGGCGGGGTTGGTCTGGCCCGGTGGAGGGAGGAGGGAAAGCGCTCATGGCATCGCCTGGGAAGCGGAAGATAAACGAAAAGATGATTTACGTCACAGGAATCGAAAACGCCGCACTTTAGGAGGCGACGGCAACAAATCAGCGCCCTTTGCGCCGATATTCCCTGGCCCGGCGGTCGAACTCGCGCGTGGCGGCGGCGAGCACGCCGCGCAGCCCCTCGGCACTGACGCATCCGGCAGCGCCGAAGGTCAGCGCGGTTTGCTGTTCCAAGTGGTCGGAGGTGGCAACCGTCAGCCGGTGGCGCGCGGCGTACTTGGCGACCAGACGCTCGATGACGGCATCCGCCGTGCGGTCCGCCGGGGCGTAAAACACCTGGATGCCCTCCGGCGCGCCGGGCTCCTCGGTGGCGCGGGCACCCTGGCCGTCGAAGACGAGCACGACCCGCACACCGCTCTGATCCTGGTAATCGGTCAGGAGCTTGACGAGGGCATCGCGCGCGGCAGCCATGCGCCGGACGTGCAGGGCGCGGAGTTCCGGCCAAGCGAAGATGATGCTATGGCCGTCCACGAGGAGATACTCAGCCATGAGCAAAAGAAAGCCGCCGGAACAATGCGATGCTCCGGCGGCCTTCGGGAAAAGACGTTCCTGGCGTGACGGCGTGCTAGATGGCGGCCTCGGGCGTTTCCGCTTCGCCGCCGGTGACGGCGGGGGCAACGGCGGTTTCCGGCGCGTCCTGCAGAGTCACTTCGGCGGCGGGGGCCGCTTCGGGGGCGGGGGGCGCTTCGGCGGGGGGGGCCGCTTCGGGGGCGGGGGCAGCGGCCTTAGCCGGGGCCTTGGGCTTGGCCGGGGCCTTGGGCTTGGCCGGGGCCTTGGGCTTGGCCGGGGCGGCCTTGGCGGCGGGCGCGGCGGACTTGGGCCTGGACGAGCCGACCGCGACAGCCGTCTTCCGGTTAGCTTCCTTGCGCTCCAGGTATGCCAGGCGGCGTTTGCGTTTGATGACCTTATTATATTGTTTGCCCATTGGAGGATTGAGTTGAGGCTTCGTTGATGCTAAGTTTGCCGCCGGTGACGCAGGACGGGATGCGGGTTGCCACTATTACCGCCTGCGGCGGAAGCTTCAAGCCTCAAGCTGCAAGCTACAGAGAAGGTTTGAGGGTTAAAACCTTCCGCAGGCCGATTCCACGTGACGCCGCGCCGTTCTGTGCTACCTTTCGGACCTTTTTCGTCCAGACACACCGTTAACCATCGAACATCACACCTCGAATCTTGATTCCTGAACTTTTTTTGAAGCTCGAAGCTTGATTCCTGAACCTTCCGCCCCCCGGGGCGGGCCCTTATGGATAAGATCAGAAATATTGCCATCATCGCCCACGTCGATCACGGCAAAACCACGCTCGTCGACTGTCTTTTGCGTCAGTCCGGCACTTTCCGCGCCAACCAGAAAACCGACGAGCGCATGATGGACTCGATGGACCTCGAACGCGAGAAGGGCATCACCATCCGCGCCAAGAACGCCGCATTTCAGTACAACGGCTACCACGTCAACATCGTCGATACCCCCGGCCACGCCGACTTCGGCGGCGAGGTCGAGCGCATCATGGGTATGATCGACGGCGTCCTGCTCGTCGTGGACTCCCACGATGGCCCGCAGGCCCAAACCAAATTCGTGCTCAAAAAAGCCATGGAGCGCGGCGCGAAGGTCGTCGTCGTCATCAACAAGATCGACCGCGAGAACGCCCGTCCGCACAAGGTGTTGGACATGGTGTTCGAGCTGTTCATGGAACTCGGCGCGAGTGACGAACAGCTCGATTTCCCGGTGATCTACGCCAGCGCTAAGGCGGGCTACGCCGTCAAAGAGATCGACCAGGAGCGCACGGACATGACGCCGCTTTTCGACGAGATCATCAAGCAGATCCCGCCGCCCACGGGCAGCGGTGCGCAATACCTTCAAATTCTTGTGTCCAACCTGGATTACAGCGACTACCTGGGCCGCATCGCCTACGGGCGCATCCTTGCGGGCCGGGTCAGCGTGGGCGACACGGTCGTCGTCGCGCATGGCGACGGGCGGCGCGAGCGTGGCAACGTGACGGCGCTCTTCGGCCATCAGGGCATGGAGAAGATCGAACTCAAGCACGCCAGCGCGGGCGACATCGTCGGCCTGTGTGGGTTTGAAGACATTTTCATCGGCGAAACGATTACCGATCAGGAAGACCGCCCCGCGTTGCACTTCGTGGACATCGACCCGCCGACCATCACGATGGGCATCCTCGTCAATGACGGCCCGCTGGCCGGGCGCGAAGGCAAACTCGTGACGGCGCGCAACATCCGCGAGCGCCTCGTCCGCGAAACGCGCACCAACGTTTCGCTGGGCTTCATGGAGACCGAAACCGCCGGGTCGTTCGAGTTGAGCGCGCGCGGTGAAATGCAGATCGCGGTCCTGGTCGAACAGATGCGCCGCGAGGGCTTCGAGGTGCTGGTTTCCCGGCCCGAAGTCATCTACAAGCGCGACGACAAGGGCAGCCTGCTGGAGCCTTACGAGACGCTGACCGTCGATGTGCCCAACGACAATCTGGGCGATATTTTACAATCTCTCGCCGGACGCAAGGCGGACATCACGAACATGGTCCACAATCCGCATTCGGTGATGGTCGAGGCGGTCATCCCCACGCGCGGCCTGATCGGCTTCGAGACGGATCTGGTCAACGTGACCAAAGGCTTGGGCATCGCCAGCCACTTGTTCAAGGAGTATGGCCCGCACAAGGGCGACATCCCGAGCCGCGACAAGGGCGTGCTGGTGGCGATGGAAGGCGGCGTGAGCACGGCCTACGCGCTGGACACGATCCAGGAGCGCGGGCGCTTGTTCATCGGCGCACAGGAAGAAATCTACGAGGGCATGATCATCGGCGAGAACGCGCGCCCCGACGACTTGCCGGTCAACCCGTGCAAGGCGAAGAAGCTGACCAACATGCGCTCGCAGGGCGACGGCAAGGGCATCTCCCTGGCCCCGCCGCTGGTGATGACGCTGGAGCGGTCGCTGGAGTACATCGCGCCGGACGAATATGTAGAGGCCACGCCGAAGTCGCTCCGTTTGCGCAAGAAAGTGCTCGACGCGAACATGCGCAAACGGTCGGAGAAGTCGGTGAAGGTGTAACGTCCCGGAGGTTGGAGCGCACCTCCCGAGCGAGGTGGTGACAACCTGCGGGTGCCATGGGTTCCACTGCGGCGCACCCGCTTGATCAAGGTCCTGACGGCTCGAAAACCGTCAGGACCTCGTTTTTTGCTGCTCACCCGTTTTATCAGAGGGAAGTGCCACTTCCCGGACCGGTGCGTTCCCAAGTGCAGCTTGGGAACGCGGGACGTAAATTCGCCCCGATGGAATCGTCAATCTTGCTCGCCGCCGCCACCCCCGCCGGGGCCTCCGCCCTCGGGCGGATCGCCAGCGTGGTTGGGCTGGGTTTCCTGCCGATTGCGGAGGGCAACGTCGCCGTCCCGGTCGGCCTGGCGCTAGGCATGACGCCGACGTTCGCCGTGTTCCTTTCCGTGCTGGGGACCACCACGCAGACGCTTCTGGTGCGCGGCCTGGCCAACTGGCTGCTGACGCTCCCGCGCGTGGCGGGGTGGTGGGAGCGCCGCCTGACGGGCCGGGTCGGGCGGCTGTTCTCGCGCCGGGAAGCGACCTGGGTGATCCTCGTAGGCATCCCCTGGTTGGGCGGGGTGCCGACGGCCCTGGGCGCACAATTGGCGGGCATCGGCCCCGCGCGCTACGCCCGCTGGGCGATCAGCGGATTGCTCCTGCACGCCGGCCTGCTGGCCTTGCTGATCCGCCTGGGCCTGCACGCGGCGGGCAAGCCTTGAACGCATTTCAGCCGGGCCATCATGGCGCGGAGACGAACGCAAAACACCCTGCTGGTCTACCGGCTTTCGAATGGTGTCGTCGTCGTCAACCCGATTCTGATTCCACTACAACTGGTATCGATCAAGAAATTCCCCTCCTGCCCGTTGTGGCGGTCACCCCATATTTTGTGGTTGACAACTCTGAACAAACTCTTAAATTGATCCCGTTGCTCAATTTATCGCTTTCCTGAGCAGGTCGGTTTCCCATCGCGGGTTTCGCGCCGATCCTTCTTCTCCGCGCAGGCAGTCGCAGACGCTGGGCAACGGTTCTCTCCAGGTTTTTCTCCCTCTCGGTATGGCGGGTCATAGTAAGTGGTCGAAGGTCAAGCACATCAAAGGGCCGCTGGATGTCAAGCGCGGCGCGACTTTCAGCAAGCTGGTGAAGGAAATCACCGTTGCGGCGCGCATGGGCGGCGGCGAATACGTTTCCGGCAACCCTCGGCTGCGCACGTTGGTGGACTTGGCCCGGGCCGCCAACATGCCCAAAGAGAACGTGGAACGCGCCATCAAGAAAGGCACTGGCGAACTCGAAGGCGCGCAGTATGAAGAGACGCTTTACGAGGGCTACGGCCCCGGTGGCGTGGCATTGGTGATTGAAGCGGCGACAGACAACAAAAACCGGACGGCGGCGGACCTGCGATTAATCTTTAGCAAAAATGGTGGCAGCTTTGCGGCGAGCGGCAGCGTTCTTTACATGTTCCATCGCAAGGGTCAGCTCACGGTGCCCCGCTCGCTGACGGACGAGGACCGCATCCTCGAACTGACGCTTGACGCCGGGGCCGAGGAACTGACGACTGAGGACACGCACTACGTCGTCCTCACGCCGCCGGACAAGCTTTACGCCGTGGCCGACGCCCTCAAAAACGGGGGCATCGCCACGGAAACACAGCAACATACCTACCTGCCAGATAGCACCGTCCTCGTCGCCGACGAAAGCGCCGCCGCCCAGGTGCTCAAACTCTACGAGGCGCTCGACGCCAACGACGACACTTTGAACGTGCATTCCAATTTCAACATCCCAGAGGAAATTCTCGCCCGGCTCTCCGCTTGAGCTGGTTCCGCGAGAGTTTCCCACCGCAGTTTTGCTCCCTCTTCAACTTTCAGTTCGCCCGTGGTCCGCACGGGCACCCCGCGCACCACGCGCACTTCTCCGCTCCATCGCCACCGCCGGTTCATCACAAAACATCCCTGATCCAGGGCCTTCATCCGGCAACCTCCCCTCTCTCATCAACCAGTTTCCTTGCTCATGACCGAAGACACCGCCATCCAGCCCCCGGCCCCCGTGGACGAAGGAGGCCAGCCCGCCGACGCCGCCCTCCCGTCCGTCAAGAAAGCCGCCCCGCGCCGCAAGGTCGCCGCCCGCAAAATTAGTGTTTCCGACGCCGAGCCCAAGGCGACGGACAACGGCGAGGACGCGGCGGTTGCCCCGGTGCGCAAGCCGCGCGCCCGCAAGACGACGGCGAAAATCAAAGATCAGACGGCGGACGATGGCGCCACGCCGGCGCCGGGCACGCCCGCCGTACGCGAGCAGCAGGAAGTCGCCGCATCGGTGGCAGCGAGCGCGCCGTCGCAACCGGCCATGCTCTCGGGCGAATCGTTGACGCGTTCCGCCGATCCCCAGGCACACATCGAGACGCAGGTGATCCCCACGGAGGCGTACCGGCAGATCGAGGAGAAAACCGCGCGGAATTTCAGCCCCGGCGGCCCCGGCGAGCAGGCGGCGGTCCGCGCCGCCGAGCCGACGCCGACGATTGCCGCGCCCGTGCTGCCCGCCGCGCCCGTGCGCGACGGCGAAGCGCCGGGCGTCGTCGCGCCGTCGCCCTCGGTGGTCACGGCGGAGGGCAGGTCGTCCACCCAGTCGGATGGACAGCAGGCCCCGGCCAACCGTGACCAATCCCAAGGCCAGGAGCGCCAGGATCAAGGGCGCGGAGGGCAGCAGGTCGATAATTTCCAAGGTCGTCAGAACCGTTTCGACCGTCAACACCGGCACGACCGCCGCGAACGCCGTTACCAACAGGGCGGCGGCCAAGGTGGACAAGGCGGCCAGCAGGGCCAAGGCCAAGGCGGCCAACGCGATTTTCGCGGTCAGCAGGGCGGTGGCGGCAGTGGCGGGGGGCAGCCGCGCGATTTTCAGGGGCAGCAAAACCGCGAATACCGCGATAATCGTGACACCCGCGACGGCCAGGGCCAGGACGCCGGGCAGCAGACCAACGGCGGCGACGGCTTCGTGAGCCGTGTGGCCGAGCCGGTGTTCGGCGAGGGCATCGTGGAGGTATCGGGCAAGGGCTTCGGCTTTCTGCGCGAGGCCAAGCGCTCGTTCGTCCAGACGCCCGCCGACGTGTTCGTGACGCCGGAGGTCTGCCGCAAGTACAACCTGCGCGACGGCCAGTGGATCAAGGGCGAGGTGCGCCGGAGTTCGCGCGGGCCGCAGCTTTTCCGCCTGATCGAACTCAACGGCGAAGACCCGGAGAAGTTCAAGAACCTGCCCAACTTCGACGAGTTGACGAGCATCAACCCGAAGAAGCGCATCCGGCTCGAAACGACCGCCGAACGCTACACGACGCGCGTCATGGACCTGATGACGCCCATCGGCAAGGGCCAGCGCGGGCTAATCGTGGCCCCGCCGCGTACCGGCAAGACGACGCTCCTCCAGCACATCGGCGAGGCCGTGGTGAAAAATCACCCGGAGATGAAACTCATCATCCTGCTGGTGGACGAGCGCCCCGAGGAAGTGACGGAAATCCGCCGCAGCGTGCCGCAGGCCGAGATCATGGCGAGCAGCAACGACAGCGACCTCAAGAGCCACACGCGCATCGCGCAGTTGGCGATGGAGCGCGCCAAGCGCCTCGTGGAAGCCGGGTTCGACGTGTTCATGCTGTTGGATTCGATCACGCGCATGGGCCGGGCATTCAACAACACGGCGGCGGGCGGACGGACGGGCAGCGGCGGCATCGACTCGCGCGCTTTGGAAATTCCGCGCAAGATCTTCGCGGCGGCGCGCAACACCGAGGAGGCTGGGAGCCTGACGATCATGGCGACGGCGCTCATCGAGACGGGCAGCCGGGGCGACGAGGTCATTTTCCTGGAATTCAAAGGCACGGGCAACATGGAATTGGTTTTGGACCGCAAGATCAGCGACCAGCGCATCTTCCCGGCGGTGGACATCTTCCAAAGCGGCACCCGGCGCGAGGAACTGCTCCTCCAGCCGTGGGAGCTGGATAAGATCAACGTCATCCGGCGCGGTCTGGCGGGCCACAAGCCGCTGGAAGCGATTGAACGGTTGTTAAGTTTCCTGAAGAAGTTCCCGACGAACGCGCAGATGCTGACGAGCCTGCCGGGGTAAAGGCCGGGACAATCTCTTACCAACGGATGACGGTTAAGCCGTCTAAGCGCTCAAAGTGGGCATCGCGCGTGGCAAGTGGTAGTTCGCATTCGAGAGCGACTGCGGCGATCCAAAGATCATTCTCAGGAATTACCTGGCCTTTCGTTTCCAGTCCAGCGGCGGTTTCGGCATAAAACTCCGCCGTGGTCCGGCCTGGAAGGAGCAACGTTGCAATCTCCAGAAAATTGTCCGTCAACTGCCGATTGTGCAGAGGACGGTCTGATTTTTCCGCGCCTTTATAAAGTTCTCCAAGCGCAACCAACAACAAAAAAAGTGGTTCAACGGACTCGGTCAGTGCAAGCACGTCAATTTTTTGACGCAGATGCGCAATGACAACGCTGGTGTCGAGCAAGATACCGTTGGCGCGGTCAGCCATGATTCTCTATGCGCCGGGCGTTTTCCATCGCCTGCTCGAAGGCCAGGCCATCCGCTGCATCGAGCGCGCCGTGCGTGCGCCGGAGTACTTCTTCGCGTTTTTTTTGCGCGTTCGCGTTGAGCCGATGAACATAGCGCGCTACGTCCACCTGCTCGCGCAATGACAAGCTCTGCACACCTTGCACGATGGTTTCGATCACGCTCATACTATCGACAATCAAGCAGATAAAGTGCTGCGAAGCATTTCCAAATGCAACCTGGGCAATCAGACTGCCGCGAGGCAGTATTGCCATCACGCCCGGAGGATGCAACTCACCCTCGCTCCATCCTGCTGACGTGGACGCACGTTTTCTCTTCGACAACGCACCCGCGAATGTTAGCGTGAATTTTTCCCAGCCGTTTCTTCCCCATGAACAAGAGATTCCTCGCCCCGCTGGCCCTCGCGGCCCTCACCTGCCTGGCCACCGTCACCACCGCGCACGCGCAGTTGACCAACCAAGTCACCACGCTCGGCGGACCCGCCGCCGCGAACGGTCAAATCCAGATCAAGGCGGTCACTATCGCTCTCCCCAAAACGCCCGAGTACACTACGATCAGCGGCGAGGGCCAGACCAAGCGTTACACGCTCGGCACCTGGGCGGAGATTGAGGTGGAATTTTCCTGCTCCGCGCGCACGCCTGAACTGCCCATGAAGATGAGCGTGCTCATCAACGGTCAGAATCTCGTGGGCGAGCAAACGCTCATCGACGTGCCTCCGGGCCAGTCGCTCTTCACGGTGATGTACATCGCGCCGCGCCCGTTGTTGACCGCGCTCAAGAACGCGCCCGTCGGCCCCAATTCCATTGCAAACGTGGCCGTGCAATTCATGCGCCCCGGCGTGGCGACCCCGATTGCCACGAAGATGAGCAAGGACGGCCCGCCGTTCTACAACACAGTGACCCAGATCGCAGGTTTCGTATTGCCCAAAACGCAGACGCCGTTCGCCGTGCTGTATTGGGACCGGTACGAGCAGGTCAAGCCGCCGCTGGCACGGTAAAAAGCAAGCTGAAAGAGCAAGGACGCAGGATGACGGCGGAAAAAAGCCCATCCTGCGAAAAAGTGGCTTTCCTTCTGCCGGGGCTGCCTATTTATTAGGTGGCTGACCCCGGAAGTCCTGACTTCTGAGTTCCGCATTTTTACTCCCTACTTTCCGCCTTTCCCCTCATGGCTGCTCCCCCCCGCATCGTCAGTTTGACCCTCGGTACGCAGACCGTCGGCCTCGCCGAATTCCAGCGCGCCGAGAACGGCGGCGTCATGCTCAACGCCTACAAGCTGACCGAAATTCACAGCGACCCGAGTGCCGAAGCCGCCCGCCTGCCCCAGACACGTATCGCCGTGTCGGAGATGAAGGACTCGCTCAAGCTCAAGAACGCGCCCGTCAATTACGCCATCAGCGGGCAGAACATGTTCACCCGCTTCGTCAAACTGCCGCCGGTAGCCGAGGACAAGGTGGAGAGCATCATCGGCTTCGAGGCGCAGCAGAACGTCCCCTTTCCCATCGAGGAAGTCGTCTGGGACTACCAACTCGTCTCCAACCAGAAGAGTGATCAGGTGGAGGTGGTGCTCGTGGCCATCAAGAGCGACCTGCTCGACGACCTGAACGGCGCGACCGAGCAGGGCGGTTTCCGCACGCAAGTCGTGGACGCCGCGCCGATGGCGCTCTACAACGCGTTTCGCTACAACTATGCGGACCTAGCCGGGTGCTCGCTGCTGGTAGATCTCGGCGCGCGCACGACCAACCTCATTTTCATCGAACCGGGCAAGGTTTTCACCCGGTCCATCCCCATCGGCGGCAACACGATCACGGCGAACTTGGCCAAGGAGTTCCAGGAAACGTTCGCCGCCGCCGAGGAACGCAAAAAGAGCAAAGGCTACGTGTCCCTGGGCGGTGCCTACGCCGACAACCAGGACCCCGACGTAGCCAAGGAGGCCAAGATCATCCGCAACGCGATGACCCGGCTGCACGCGGAAATCTCGCGCTCGGTCAACTACTACCGCGCCCAACAAGGCGGCAGCGCGCCGCAACGAATCTTTCTATGCGGCGGGACGGCGAATCTGCCCTATCTGAAGGAATTCTTCACCGAGAAGTTCCAGTTGCCTATCGAGTTTTTCAACCCGTTGCGCAACGTCACGGTGACGAGCAACATCCAGGTGGACGACGTGGTCAAGCACGCGCACCAGTTGGGCGAGTTGGTGGGCTTGAGCCTGCGCTCGATCAACACCTGCCCGATGGAGTTGAACCTGCGCCCGACGAGCGTGGTCAACGCCCAGCGCATCGCCGCACGGCGTCCGTATCTCGTGGCGGCGGGGCTGTGCCTGCTGCTGGCGCTGGCCGGATGGTGGTTGTACTTCCTGCGCGCCTCGACCATCCAGTCCGCCGTGCTCGACGAGGTCAACGGCAAGGTTTCGACCATGGCGGGCTATGAGGATCGCTTCAAGAAGATCGGCAGCGACATCAACAACATCGCCGCCGTCAGCGCGCCGCTCGGGCAGGCCGTGGACGACCGGCAGTTTTGGACGCGCGCGATCAACGAGTTGAACAGCAAGCTGCCGGAGAAATACATCTGGATCACCACGATGGAGCCGACCGTGGGCGGCAAAGCGGTGGGTTTCGGCGATCCGAGCCGTCCGTTCGGCGCCGGGGCTGCCTCCGGCTACACTCCGCCCGCACAGCAGGGTCGCCCGGGTGCGCCGGGAGCTGCGCCGAAACCGCCCATGATCGATGGGCTGCACATCAAGGGTCTGTATCTCTACAACGACGCCAAGCGCGACCAGGTGGTGTCGGAGTACGTGGCCAATCTGGCCAAGTCGCCTTTGTTCAAGCTCGATACGAAGAACGAGAAATCCATCATCCTCAAGCGCGACCCGCAGAACCAGACAGACTGGGCGTTTGAATACGAACTCCAGTTGACGTTGGCGCAACCGCTGTCGCTGCAATAGGGAAAAGATGAAGGATAAAGGATGTGGGATGAAGGCAGCGGTCCGATATCGTCGGCCCCGCCCTCAGCCGAGGAATCCTTTAAACTTCTCATTATTCCAAACCCAATTCCTCCCTCCGCTTACATCCTTTATCCCTCGTCCTCCATCCCTTTATGAACTGGGTGCGTAACAACCGCTTTCTAGCCGTTTTCTTCGGTGTCATCGTCGTGGTCGGCGGCGCGCTGACCTTCCTGCTCATTTCCGCCTACGGACGCTACTCCGAGGTCGCGCAGCAGTATGATGCGCAAACGCAGGAACTCAGCCGACTTCAGAACCTCGACCTGTATCCCAACGAGGCGAACCTCAAGAAATACGAGGAGGTCCGGCAGACCTACCAGACGTCCGTGCTGGACTTGCAGAAGAAACTCGCCGCGCTGGAGCTACCCACCGAAAATCCGCCGCTGACCCCGCTCGGGTTCCAGGACAAGCTGCGCAAGGTGGTCGAGGAAACCGTCAGCAGCGCCAAGGTGGCGGGAGTCGGGCTGCCGGAAGGTTTTTACCTCGGGTTCGAACAATATCGTGGCGCGCCGCCCGACACGGCGGCGACCCCGCTGCTGTCCACGCACCTCAACGCCATGGCCAACCTGGTGAACATCCTCATCAGCCAACACGTCGAGAAGATCAACACCATCAAGCGTGGCTTGCTATCGCAAGAGGCCGGTGCGCCGACGCCCGCGCCCGGGCTGGCGGTCAACAACAAGCCGGGTGCTCCACCCGCCGCGCCGCCGTTGGTCTCGAAGTACCCGGTGGAAATCGCGTTTACCGCCGCGCCGAGTTCGTTCCGCGAGAGCCTGAACAAGATCACGTCGGACAAAGAGCTTTACATCGTGCGCGGCCTGCTGGTGAAGAACCAGATGGAAAAAGGTCCGTCGCGCGTGCCGGAAGGCGCGGCGGGGATGCCCCCCGGCTTCAACCCGAATCTCGCGGCGGGCAGCGGCGCAACGCCGGGTGCCGCCCCGGCGGCGGGTGCCGGTGGCAGCGGGTTGGACGCGAACGGTGTGCCGATCCCGGCGCTGCCCGACAAGGGGCCGCCTCCGTTGCGCTACGTCGTCGGGCAGGAAAAGCTCGACGTGGTCGCACGGATCGACCTAGCCAGCGTGAAACCTCCGGCGGCAGCGGCGCGCTGAGGCGCGAGATCCAACCGACAAGGTGCGTAGGCCATCAACCGGTTTGTTTCGTTCCAGATTTTCGTTCTCCAAACTTCCAACTCCCCTCTCCCCATGACCTGGGTCAAACTAAATTACGACCGTTTCCTGCTGGCGGTGTTTGCCGTCGCCCTCCTGGCCTGCGCGGGTTTGCTGTTCAACAACGCGCGCAACTTCCATTCGGTTTTCGCCGGATTGGCGGATGAAAAACCGCAGAAATCCAAGATTCCGCCGGTGGCGACTGACGCGGTCGTCGAAAACCAGCAGAAACTCGCCAAGCCGGACATTTGGCCCGCCCGGATGACCGAAGGCCGCCGCCTGCCGGTGTTCGTGTCGGTGCCATACATTGCGGACGGCGATAATCTGGTCGATCCGCTGGCTTCCGGCGACCGCCCGCTGCACCCGCCGGTGCCCAACGCGTGGCTAATCGACAACAAGCAGGATCTACTCTCCACGAATGTGCTGGACCAGGACAGCGACGGCGACGGGTTCTCCGCGCTCGACGAGTACAACGGCAAGACCGATCCAATGAACAAGGATTCGCACCCGCCGTACTACACGAAGATGGTGATGACACAGCTCGTCAAAAAGCCGTTCCGCTTGCTTTACCAAGCCAAGAACGGGGATTCGCTCTTGATCAACGTCATCGACGTGGAAGAAGCGCCGACGTTGTTCTTGAAGGTTGGCGATGTCATTAAGGTTACCAAGCCGAACTACAAGGTGGTCAAATTCACGCCGAAGACCTCCACCATTAAGGGCTTCCCGGAGGACGTGTCGGAGGTGACGGTCGAGAACATGGAGGACCACACCCAGATCGTGCTGCCCAAGCGCCTGGAGGTCGATTCGCCCACATCGTTCGCCGTGATCCTGTACCAGTGGACGGGTAAGCCGTTCGCGGTGAAGAAAAACGCGGAGTTCACGCTGAAGCCCGAGGATAACGTGAAGTACAAGACGCTGGAGATCAACGAGCGGGAAGTGAAGCTTTTGAAGGAGGACGAGAACAAACAGATCGTCGTCAAAATGGCGGCAGGGACGCCAACGGTACCGCCTGCGGCGGCAGCAGCGAGGTGAGGCTTTGCAGATAAGGGTGGCATGGGCTGCTCTGTACGTTCTTTCTCTTCTGTCTGCCGGCAGGCGCGCGTGATCTGTCGGCAACGGAGCCCATTGCCCTACAGCCAGCGAGGGCAAGGCAGCCCCGCTGTAGGGGGGCGTTTTACCAGGACGACCGGAGGTCGCCCGCCGCCCTTTGTGCCAACAAAGGCGCGGTTTCGAGAGAAAAATTTCGCCGCTTTCATCGCGGCTTGCTGCGCTTCTGCCAAGGCGGGCATTCATCTGATTTCCAACGTGCAGAAAGTAGCCCTTCCGTCTCTTCGCTCTCCCAGTCGCCCAAACCGGCTGTGGCAGCCAAGGGACGTTTCCAGCCGCGCAAAATGCGGGTACGCCAGCGAACAGCCGTGCCGATGGGTGCAAAGGGGGTCCGCGACCCGGAAAAAAAATGTTTTTTACGATAGACTCCGCCGCCGTGTTTAGGCTACTAACGGGTTTATCGGCTGACGCCCGTCTCGGGCAGCTCGTCACGCCGGGTCAGTCGTCCCCTCCCTCTAGCCTCCCAGCCTTGCGTCAATTCCTTATGATTCGCCTCCGTCCGTCCTCTTCCCTCTTCCGGGCCGCCGTCATCGGCTCCCTGCTGCCGTGCTTCGTTTCGGTCGCCCAAGCTCAACGCAGGAGTGTTGAGACCACGGTGGAACGCGAAATTTCCCGCCGCCAAGCGCTGGGCGGCAACGCCGAAGAATCCCTGCGCCGGGGCGACGCCGACGTGATCCGCTTGGACTATGAGAGCGCCGTCAACAACTACCGCCGCGCGGTGGACGCCCTTAACGACGCGCCCGCCACCAGCGAGCGCCGCAAGGAGGCCATCAAGAAGTTCTTCAACGCCTCCATCGAGCTGGCCAACCAGCGCATCGTCGAGGGCCGCTACCTCGACGCGGAGACGATTCTCAAGGTCGTCCTCCGGCCCGAATACGACCCCAGCTACGAACCCGCCGTCGAACTGCTCCAGCACCTCGAAGACCCGGATTATTTCAACCAGACGGTCACCCCGAAATTCATTCAGAAGGTCCAACAGGTGAAGAACCTGTTCCGCGAGGCGCAGGGTTTCTTCGACAGCGCCCGATACGACTTGGCCTTCCGTCGCTACGAGCAAATTCTGGCGCTCGACCCGTACAACGATGCGGCCCGCATGGGCGAGGAGCGCGTGGATCACGCCAAGATGAAGCACGCCACGGATGCGTCCTATCCCGAGACGCGGGCGCGCTTCCTGGGCCAGGTGGCCAGCGAATGGGAGATGCCGGTGCCGCGCCGGGGCCTGGACACCAGCACGCAGCGCGGCACGCGCGTCACGCGTGACGACGAAGGGCCGCAAGCCATGCAGCGCAAGCTGGCGCGGATCATCATTCCGAACATCGAGTTCCGCTCGACGACGATCAGCGAGGCGGTGGACTTCCTGCGCGACCAAGCCAAGCGGCTCAACCCCGATCCGAACCCGGCCAACCGCGACATCAACATCTTCCTGAAGCTGCCAACGGCGGGCGCACGCGCCGCTGCCCCAGTGGCAGCCCCGGCGTCGGAGACGGCGATCCCCGGCTTGGAGGCGCCCACAGCTCCAGCGGCCCCGGTAGCGACGGCCAACTCGCGTATCACGCTGACCATGAGCAACCTGCCCCTGTCCGAGGCGCTGCGCTACGTGGCCAGTCAGGCGGGATTGAAGGTCAAGGTTGAACCGTATGCCGTGTCCATCGTGCCGGTGACCGACAACACTGACGCACTCATCACGGCAGACTTCCGGGTGCCGCCGAACTTCATCAGCAATTCCACGTCGGGCGGCACGAGCGGCGCGCTGCAAGAGGCGGCGGTGTCCGCGCAGGGCGGTGGCGGCGGCGGGCGCGACAACACGGGCGTGGGCACGGCGGTCATCTCCCGGCAGGACGCCAAGACGTTCCTCGAATCGAGCGGCGTGACGTTCCCGGCGGGCGCGAGCGCGACATACATCGCGGCATCGAGCCGTCTCGTCGTGCGCAACACACAGGAGAACATCGACCTGATCGAAAGCTTGGTGAACGAGAATCAGACCGTCATCAAGCAGGTCGAAATTGAGAGCAAATTCATCGAAATCACGCAAGCGAATCTGAAGGAACTCTCCTTCGACTGGACGCTGGGCCAGGGCAACATCCCCGGCAGCACGAAGGCGTTCTTCGGCGGCGGCACGTCGGGCACCGGGCGGTCGTTCACGTCCGCAGACTTCCCGTTCTCCTCGGGCGGCGGTAACCTAGTCGGCGCGACGCCGGTCACCTCGGGCAACCGCACGGGCACGTTCGGCATCAGCGCCAACGCCATTGACGCGCTGCTCTTCGGCGGCGCGGGCGCGGTGGCGGCCCCGGGCATCTTCTCGGTGGCGGGCGTGTTCACCGATCCGCAGTTCCAGCTCGTCGTGCGCGCGCTCAACCAGCAGAAGGGCGTCGATTTGCTCAGCGCCCCGCGCGTGACGACCAAGAGCGGCCAGAAGGCGACGATTGAAATCATCCGCGAGTTCATCTACCCGACGCAGTTCCAGCCGCCGCAGATTCCGCAGAACTTCAACGGCGGCAACAGCTTCAACAACGGCGGCGGGGGCGTCCTCGGCGGGGGCGGCGTCGCGGGATTGTTGACAGGTGGCAGCTCGAGTTCGTCGTTCCCGGTCACGCCGACCACGCCGACAAACTTCGAGAAGCGCAACACGGGCGTGACGCTGGAAGTCGAGCCGGTCATCGGGCCGGATAATTACACCATCGACCTGAACCTGCAGCCGCAGGTGGTGGACTTCGACGGGTTCATCAACTACGGCAGCCCGATTCAGACGACCAGCACGAACCTGCTCGGCCAGAGCGTACCGGTGGTGCTGACGCCCAACGTCATCAACCAACCGGTGTTCGACACGCGCAAGGTGTCCACGAGCGTGAGCGTCTACGACGGCTCGACGGTGGTGCTCGGCGGGTTGGTGCGCGAGGACATCCAGAAGGTCAACGACAAGGTGCCGGTGCTGGGTGATATCCCGCTAGTGGGCCGGTTGTTCCGCTCGAAGATCGACCAGAACATCAAGCGCAACCTGATCATCTTCGTGACGGCGCACCTGATTGATCCAGCCGGTCAGCTTATCCTCAACACCGAGGAGGAGGAAGAGATCGTGCAGCCGTTGGCCGGGCCTGACTACGTGCAGGAGACGCGCGTGGACCGCATTCCGAGCAAGAAGTAAGCGACACGGTAGTTTCGGCACGCTCTCGGGCAAGTGCGTGGAGGCAGGAGTCGGCGCGTCCGGCTCCTGCCTTCTCGGCTTTTGGGGTATCGGGAAGAAACTTGTCCACAGATTCCGCAGATTTTTTGAGAGGTGGAGAGCCCACCTCGTCGTTGGCTTTAGTTTTCACCGTTGATCGGTGCGGAGCCGCATGTTGCCGCTGTTTATAGAGCGACGAACCCCGCTGTCGTCCCGTCTTCCCACGGCCAGCAGGCCACTTGCCCTACGGCGCTGAAAACAAACCGTCACCCAAGTGCCCGGGAAAAGGCGTTCCCGAGGACGCTCCGGGAAACGAGGGGAAGCAGCATTGCCGGGCCAACCTGGCAAATCGGGATAATTTCCAAGCATGGATCGTCCGAGGTATGATCGATGCTCAAAAATGAGCCAGGAAACCTGCCGATTACGTAGTTAGTTACCATCACCAAACGTCAGGCTGCCACTCTTCGCATGATCATTGCAAATTATCTCCTCCGGTCGGGCCGTCGCCTTTGCCTCGCCGCGGTTCTCGGGCTCGCGGCGTCGTCAGTCCAAGCGCAATCCACCGTGCGTACGACCCAGAGCGTCACCACGTACATGTTCGACAACTATCAGTCGGGCATCAACGCGAACGAAACGATCCTCAGACCGGCCAACGTCACGAGCAGTACATTCGGCTCGCTCTTTACCTCCGCCATCGACGGCGCGGCCTACGCGCAGCCGCTGTATCTCTCGAACCTGACCGTCGGCGGCGCGAAGCATAACGTGGCGTTCCTCGCCACGATGCACGATTCCGTCTATGCTTTCGACGCCGACACCGGCGCGACCCTGTGGCGGGTGTCGTTCGTTTCGGCGGATGCCAACGCCGTACCGCTGATCACCACCGTGCCGAGCACCGACCTGCCCGGCTCGGGCGCAGGGGATGTCGACGGTCCCGAGGTCGGCATCGAGAGCACGCCCGTCATCGACGAGGCCGCCGGCACGATCTACGTCGTTGCCAAGACCAAGGAAACCGGGCGCGGCGACGGCAACATCCATTACGTCCAGCGGCTGCATGCGCTCGACGTGGCCACGGGCGGGGAAAAGTTCGGCGGCTCCAAGGTCATCGGCGACACGACGTGCAACAACTCCACCAGCGCCAGCGCGACGTTTGATTTCAACCTGTCTGCCAACCCGCAGACGCCCGCCGCCGTGGGCAATGGCGACAACGCCGTGGGCGGCAAGGTTTATTTCAACGCGCTGCGCAACCTGCAGCGCTGCTCGCTCACGCTCACGAACGGCGTGGTGTACGTCGCGTGGGCCTCGCACGGCGACGCCACGCCCTACCACGGCTGGCTCGTCGGCTTCGACGCGGGGACGCTCGCGCCGGTCCCGAGTTTGGTCTTTTGCGACACGCCCAACGGCTCGAAGGGCGGCATCTGGCAGAGCGGCGCGGGGCCGACGGTCGACAACAACGGCAACCTGTTCATTTCCACGGCCAACGCCGGGGCCGCCTACTGCGCCAACCAGACGCCGGGCAACGTCGCGGAATCATTCCTTAAGTTCGCGCCCGCGAACGGCTTGGCGACCACGGCCACGGGGTTTGATTTCTGGGCACCCGGCGACGCCCCGGGACTCGGCAACGCGGATTCGGGGGTCGGTTCCGGCGGGTTGGTGCTGATCGACGTGCCTGGGACGATCCCGCACCTGTGCATGGGCGGCACCAAGAGCGGCAAGATCTACGTGGTTAACCGTGACGCGATGGGCGGTTTCGTCAACAACGGCGGCGACCGGGACATACAGACTTTTACTTTCAGCCGGACCTACTACTTCGGCAGCCCCGTGTTTTTCAACAATTGCCTGTTTTTCGACGGCAGCCCCATCCAGGGGTTCACGTTCAACCCGAGCGGCAGCACGTTCACGGCTTCCGGGAGCGCAAATTACGGTTTCACCAGCCGGGGCGCGGGCCTGGTCATCTCGGCCAACGGCGTAGCCAATAGCATCATTTGGAGTTTCAGCAGCGGCGTCATGAAAGCCATCCGGCCCGAGAGCATTGCCGGGCCGACCGCACAGGCAAACGTCGCGGAGTTTTATCAAACCCCGCTGGGCGACCGTTCGACTGTCAAGTTCACCCACCCTATCGTCATCAACGGCAAGGTTTATGCGGCCAACAAGACCGCTTTCCTGGGTTACGGATTGCTCAACGCCACCAAGCCCACGGTGACGGTGGCCGCCACGCAGGCGACGGCCATTGCCAACCAGCAGGACGGCCAGCTCACCTTTACCAGGTCCGGCTCGACCGTGGGCAACCTGCTGGTGACCTA
This sequence comes from uncultured Chthoniobacterales bacterium, assembly GCA_964242205.1. GTDB lineage: Bacteria > Verrucomicrobiota > Verrucomicrobiia > Chthoniobacterales > SZAS-18 > CAHJWO01. Next base: position 25,616 of record CAXTBX010000030.1, on the reverse strand, counting down.
CGCGGTGTCCGGCACGGCGCAGAACGGCGTCGATTACGCGGCTGTGGCGGGCACGGTGACCATCCCCGACGGTGCGGCCTCGGCCTCCGTGACGATCAGCGCGCAGCCCGCCGCGCCGAGCCATGCCACGGTGGTGTTGCAAGTGTCCGCCAACGCCAACTACGCGGTCGGGACCTCGAACCAGGCGAACGTGACCATCGTCCGTCCGTTCGACACCTGGGCGCAGCAACATTTCGGTGCGCAGGCCGGGACGGCGGCAGCTGCGCCGGGGGCGGATTTCGATCACGACGGCATCGCCAACTTGATGGAATACGCGCTCGGGCTAGACCCGACCGTGGCTTCGGTCAGCGCGCTGCCGCAGGCCGCGCTCAAGAAGTATGGGGCGTCGTCCTATCTTTCGTTCAAGTTCACCCGCTCCAGCACCGCCACGGACCTGACCTATCTCGTGGAAACATCTCCAGACCTGGCGTCGTGGACGACGGTGGCGACCAGCAGCGGCGGGGCGGTGACCAGCGGGCCAGGATTCGTCGCCGAGACCGGGACGGCACCGACGTTCACGGTTGAGGTGCGCGACACCCAGGCGGCGGACGTGGGCAACGCGGCACATCGGTATCTGCGGCTGAAGGTGACTTCGCCGTGACGGTATCGGGCGTGATAAAAAGAGGGCACAAAGGTGGATAGCTGCCTCCGGGTGCCATGGTTACACCCCCTGAGGCGTAGCCGCCTGGCTCCGTTGGCGCGCCATGCGGACAGTCCGCAGCTTCGCTGCGATGGTTTGCCATGGCGTCCGGAGGTCGCTAGTCCCCTGGGAACCCATCACGCCGCCCGGTCCGCTCGCCTCAATTGCCGCCGCCTTGCGCCACGATACCGCTGCTGTTCTCGCCGATGATGCCGCTGCCCGCCCGGACGACGCCCCCGACCGCGCTGGTGTTGTTGATGAACGAACTGCCCTTTGTTCCTCGTATCAAGCCGTCGATCTTGATCCCGCCGGCCCCCGCCGCCCCGACGAAACCGCCGCTCATGAGCGTCGCATCACCGGACGACGTGCGGAATACGTCGCCGCTCAGTTTCGATTGACCGGTGGCGAGTTCCACCGCGCTGGCGGCTAGCACCCGGTCTGCCGACGCGGCGAATCCCGCGCCGTCTCGGGAGATCACCCCGACGCCCACGCTTTGCAGGTTGCCGCCGCCCTGGGCCACGATGCTGGCGCAATGCAAGGCCTGGAGGTTGCCACCGCCCTGCGCGACGATCCCTGCGAAGATGTTGGCGACTGTGAAGCCATTGCCGTCCTGGCCGATGAGCTGCCCTTGGTCGTTGACGATGTTCTTGATGCTGATGAGGTTGCCGCCGCCCTGGGCGATGATGTTCCCGCCCCCCTGCGCGACAACGTTGCCGCCGCCCTGGGCCACGATGTTCCCGCCACCCTGGGCCACGATGTTCGAGCCGTTGGTGTTGACGAGATTGCCGCCGCCCTGGGCCACGATATTGCCCTCCGCCGTCGGGATGACGAGCACCCCGTTCTCCAGCGCCATGTAGCCCGCGTTGATGACCGCCGTGAAGCGGGATTTGGAATTAAGTTGGTCCACCCGCTGCTGAAAACCGGGGCCGGTGAACGTGGTGGTCTTCGGCGCGTTAAGCGTGTTCAAAAGCACGAGGCGCTGGATGTTAAAAAAATCGTTCGGCGTGACCACGGTCGTCACGATTGGCCCGGAGTGCAGCACCGTCGCCGAGAGCGGGTCGTAGAGGACGATGTCCGGGTTGAGGACCGTGGTGCTTGCGGCGCCGTTCGCCCGGAAGCTGACCGTCACCCAGGATGCGCCTTTGTTGGGCAAGGCCGGGAATTGCCCGGTGATGTATTTGCGTCCGCTCGTGTCTGTGAAAGGCTTGGCGGTGACATCCGCCGGGCCGACGATGCCGCCCGTGATTCCGACGTAGTCGGTTCCGTCCGGCACCGGCACGGAGAAGAATACGAACGGATCGTAAGGATAAGGAATGAACGGGATGGAGAGATTGGTGTTCCCCAGCGAAATCGCCGTCACCGTGTACCCAATCGTGTCGCTCGCAACGACGCTCTGGAAACAGGACACCGTCATGCCCAGGTGCGGGCCGTTGGGGTTGTCCGCCGGGTGGGTCGTGTCGGCAGAATCCGCCGCGCCGATGCTCGTGTCGCCCGCGTCGCGCGTGACGATCCGGCGAAGTTGCCGGTGCAACGGTGCATCGCCCGGCAGGTGGTTCGCCACCGGCAGGCCGCCAGTGGCCGCGATGTACGGCTGGTGGACAAGCGCCTGGGTAGACTGCTGGAGCACGGCGCTGGTCATCTGGTAGACCACCTGCACCAAGCCGAAGCCGCGCGGCTTGACCTTGCCGAGGTGGAACACCATCAGGCCGCTGGTCGCGCCGACCGCGGGTTTGGTGAGGCTCTCGCTCTTGGCGGTGTTCGGCATACGGGGTTGCTGGTCCACGCCGAGCAACTGCGCGGACTGGAACGCGCCGCCCGGCGGCACCGGGCTGACGACGCGAAAATCCGTGATTGTCTGGCCGCCGTCGTTCCGGTAGAGCATCGTGTAGGTTACGTTGCCGCCGGTGGCGGTGTCGCCGGTCTGGGTGCTGGAAATCGAGGCGTGCACGGGGCCGGTGAGCAGGATTTTCTCCGGTGCGGGCGCAATGACCTCGCTGCCCAGGTAGGCGATGGACAACTGCGCGCTGGTCGGCTCGATGTAGCCGCCGAGGTCCACGCCGTCCGGCGGGGGCGTGGGTACGAGCACCTTGGCGCGGTAGAAGATCAGGCCGCCCTTGTTTGGCTTGATGTTTTTCGCCGTGAGCGCGAACGACCCGTCGTTGTTAAACTGGATCGCGCTGGCCAAGGTTGCCACGCCGTTGACGAAGAACGAATCGCGGTCGATCTCCAGTCCTTTCGGCACGCTGTCGCTGATGACCACCTCCCTGGCGGTGCCCGCGCCGGTGTTGGTGTAGACCAACGCAAAGGTGACGAAGGGGTTCGGCGGCTTGGCGCCTGGCGCGGCGACGGTGGTGACGGTGGCACCCGTGTCGGCGTCGGTGTCGCTGCCGATGAACGGGTTGAAGATCAGTTCCTTCTGGTCCGAGGTCAGCAACGCCAGGTTGGTGAACGCGCCGATCTTTTGGACGTTCTTCTGGTTGGGGTTGAGGTCCAGGTACGGCTTGAGCGTAATGGAGTTGAGCAGCGTGGCCGAGGCCGGATTGGCGGCGAGCAGCAGGGTGACGATGTCGCCCGTGACGATGCTCTTGCCAAAAGCCAGCTTGGGCGGAGCCTCCGCCGGGAGGCCGGAGAGGGCGTTGGCACTGTCGTCGAGGGCGAGGGTAATCGGCTGCCCGTCCGTGTACTTGGAAATAACGATCTGCGCGCCGGGCAGGTTGACCAACCCCTTGGGATCGAAGTCGAGGGCGACCGTCGCCTCCAGCACCAGAAACACTTCGTCGCCGCCCTTGAGGGCGTTGAGGGTGAATACCGCCGAATTGCTGGGCTGGTCGTAACGGGCGGTCAGCTTGCCAGTGGCATCGACGGGCTTGGCGTTGCCGCTGGAATCGGCGAAGTAGGCTTTGCTGAAATAAAGTCCCTGGAGGAACGGTACGGTGAGGGTCAGCTTCTTGAATTTCGTCGGCGTGGTGTTGGTCAAATCGTAGATGAACCGGACGGTGCCGCCGGGCCGGGCGGTGGCGGTATTGTTGGTGATCTTCACGCTGACGGCGCTCTCAATGAGCGTGTCCGGGAAGTCGCGGCCCGTCACGTTCGGGAAGCCGTCCGCCGTGGCGGTGTAACCCTTGTTCGTGTAGTGGAGACCGAGCGGGGCGGCCTTGGTCAGCGTGACCTGGAGCGTGCGCGTGGCCGTCGCGCCGGGAGCGAGGTCGCCCACCGACCAGACGACGGCGTTGTCGTTGATGAAGCCGTCGCCGACCACGGTCCGCGCGGGGTCGATGTACGAGGGCAGCGCGTCGCGGATGCTGACGTTCTTGAGGGCGGTCTGGCTGAAGTTACGCACCGTGAACGTGTAGGTGAGCACGTCACCAATCAGCGCAAAGGAGCCGTTGCCGCCCGGCGTGCTGGAGGACGTGACGTTTTCGCCCACGCGCAGGTCGCTCGGATCGACCGCGCTAGTGGTGACATTGACCTGGAAGGCCCCGCCGTTGTTGTTGAACACCGTGTTGTCCATCACGCCGAGGAACAGGCGCGTGGCACCCTCGGGCGGGTAAAAGGTCTGCGTCCGGGTGAGGGTGTCCTCGCCGTTGCCGATAAAGAACGCCTGCTGGAGCCGCGGTGAGTAGGAGTTGGCACTGACGCCCGCGCCGAGGGTGTAATCCAGGTCATTGGGCCGCGCCGAGGCGCTAGGGGCGTCGTCGCCCACGAACACGCCGATCAGCGCGCCGAGGTGCGTCTTCACGCCGGAAACGCCGTTTTCGGCGGCGTGGGTGACGAAGTCGCCGCCGTCGGGCTCCTGCTGGACGGTACCGCCGGTGGTCACGTTGCCGGTCACGTCGAAGGTCAAGCCCTTGTTGGGATCAAGCGTTAGGTTAGGTATCTGCACGGGGGATTGCCCCGGGGCCTTGTCCGCGCCGTTGCTGGCGAACACGCTGTAATCCTGTCCGGCCAGCCAGAGGTTCGCGGTGCCGGGGACGTTCAGGCCGCCGTTGTTATTGCCGCCGCCGTCGCCGGGAGTAATGGTGACTGCGAACGCGCCAGTATTGTTGTACCAGCCAAAACCGTCCACCGAGCCGAGCACGAGGTGCCGGGCCCCGGCTGGCACCGTGACCTGCTGGACCGCGCCGCCGCTGGTCTTGCCGTCGCCGATGAAGAACATCTGGCCGAGCGCCGGGCTGAGAGTCAAGTAATCCCGGCTGGCGTCGGTGCTGAAATCGAGCGGATCGGGAGGGGTGGCAACGTTGCCCGCCGCCGCGTCGTCGATGAAAACGCCCACCAGTCCGTTGAGCGGCGCGGTGATGCCGCTGACACCGTTCTCGGATTCATGAGTAAACGGTGAGCCGCCATCGGGCGTGCCGGTGGGCAAACTCCCGGCGTTATCCACCGCACCGTCGGCGGTGAAGGAGAGCGTCGCACCCGCGTTGAGAGCCAGGTCCACCACCCGCACAGGTGCCTGGGAAGGGACGGTATCCGCCGCGTCGGTCGAGCCGTCGCGGGCCAACCAGGGATTAGCGGTGCCGGGCACCACCACGTTGACCGTCGTCGCACCGCCAGACACGCTGCCGAACAGGCGCGCCACGCCTTCGAGGTATTGGCCGCCGACGTACAACGTGCCAGCCGCAAGCAGGTTGCCGTCGGTGGTCTGGGCGTACACCACGCCCAGCACGGTGTTGGAGGGCGCGCCGAAGGTAAAGGCACGGTCGGCGCTGCCGTCGGGATCGAGGCGGACGATGCTCCCGCCGAGGTTGAAGACGAGCTTGCCGTCGGTCTGCACCACCGTTTTCCGGGGGAAAGTGGGTAACGCGTTTCCCGGCTGGAAGGCCGGGTCAAGCTGGCCGTCCGTGCCGTCAGCGGTGTGGGTCTTGATCCGTGCGGCGTAGGCGTAGGGCTGGCCGTCAAAGGTGGGGGTATTGTAAGTGGCGAGCAGGTCGCCACCGGGCAGCAACAGGAGGTCCTGGAACGTCAGGCCGGGGATGTTGCTCAAGGCAAAAGTCGCGTCGGTCGAGCCGTCGGAGTTGAGGCGGGCCAGCCCGGCGTTGAACGATGGGAACAGGCCGCCGCCCACGATGAGCTTGCCGTCCGCCTGCAAAGCCAGGTTGTAGATGAACGTGAACGCGGGCGTGGGGACGCCCGGGCGGGGACCGGGGTCGAAGGTGGTATCCGTGGAGCCGTCTTCCTTGAGGCGGGCGACGTTGCCCTGCACGGTGACGCCGTTGAGCGTGCTAAAGCTGCCCGCGATGATAACCTGCCCGTTGGGCTGCGCGACCATCGCGTTGGGCGCGCCGTCGATGGTGGCGTGGAAACCGGTGTCCAGCGCGCCATTGGCGTACAAGCGCACCAGCGTGCCGTTGAAGGATGGCGTGCTGGTGATCGCCACGTAGGTCCGGTCGAAGGCATCCGTTGCGACGACGATGCTATTAACCTTGGTGTCCCCGGCGGGCAGGTAACTGCGGTTGTTGTTGGCAAAGTCGGGGTCCAGCGTGCCGTCCGCCTTGAGTTGGACGACGGGGCCGACCGGGGTGTCGTTGACCGTCGTGAAGCGACCGGCCACGAGGGCCCGCCCCCCCGGGCACGCGACGATCTGCTGGACCGCCACGTCGACCTTGGCCGGGGCGAACGATGGATCGAGGCCACCGGGTTGCTGGGCGCGCCCGAGCGGCACGGCTACTTGCAGCGAGAGCCAGCACGCGAGGAGCGAAAGAATCGGTTTTTTCATGACAACAGGCTGACGCCCGGGGGGGTTCGGAGGAGTGGAAAACGACGAAAAAAGCGGAGTACATCATGTCCTCCAAGTAGCTAACGCCAGAACGGACGACGATTTGGCTCCAAAAAAATTTGAGTTTTGCCGATGTGGTCGGTGGAGGCCGATCTGACCTCTTGCCAAGGGGGTTATGCTTGGAATCGCGCCACGTCCATGTCACTTCCCGCCCCCCTTCCCTCCCCCGCCGCCGGCGGTCACCCGGCGGCCTCGTCCGGCGGCGAGGAACAAACCCTGGAGGCCGCGCTGCCCGCCGTGTACGCGGAGCTGCGCCAACTCGCCGCGAACTACCTGCGGCGCGAGCGCACGGACCACACCCTGCAACCTACCGCATTGGTCCACGAGGCTTACCTCCGCCTGACCGGCCAGCGCAACGTTCGTTGGGAAAACCGCGCGCAATTCCTCGGGGTCGCCGCCCAGATGATGCGGCGCATCCTCGCCAACCACGCCACGAGCCGCGCCACGGCCAAACGCGGCGGTGGGGTGGATAAATTGGTGCTCGACGACGCGCTGGAGTTCTTCGAGCGGCGCGATCTGAGCTTGGAGGCGGTCGAACAGGCGTTGCGCGACCTGGAATCGTTCGATCCACGGCAAGGGAAGATCGTGGAGCTACGCTTCTTCGGCGGGCTGACCATCGAAGAGGTCGGCGAGGTGCTCGGCGTCTCGCCCGCGACCGTCAAACGCGAGTGGACCATCGCCAAGCTCTGGCTCTACCGCGAGATCACCGGCAGCCCGCCCGCATGAACCGCCTCACGCCGCAACGCTGGCAACAGGTCAAGGACGTGCTGGCCGCCGCGCTGGAACGGCCGCCGGACACGCGGGACGAGTTCCTCGCCACCGCCTGTGCGGACGACACGACGCTGTGGCGCGAGACGGCGTCGCTCCTCGCGCAACACGATGGCGCGGCGGGGCTGCTCGACAGGTTCGCGGACGGCCCGGCGGGCGGTTTCTGGCGGGAGCCAGACACGTTGCCGCCCGGGCGGCGGATCGGCTCGTATGAAATCGTCCGCGAACTGGGGCGCGGTGGGATGGGGGCTGTGTTCCTGGCCCGGCGCGGCGACCGGCAGTTCGAGAAGCAGGTGGCCATCAAGCTCATCAAGCGCGGCATGGACACCGATGCCATCGTGCTGCGGTTCCGCGCCGAGCGGCAGATCCTCGCCCACCTAGATCACCCAAACATCGCGCGGCTGCTCGACGGCGGTACGACCGACGATGGCCTGCCGTACTTCATCATGGAGTACGTCGACGGCGTGCCCATCACGCGTTACGCGGACGAGCGCGGGCTCTCGACGGCGGCGCGGCTGCGCTTGTTCCGGCAGGTGTGCGCGGCGGTGCATTTCGCCCACCAGCGCCTCGTGCTCCACCGCGACCTCAAGCCCGGGAACATCCTCGTGACCGCCGAGGGCGAGCCGAAGCTGCTGGACTTCGGGGTGGGCAAACTGCTCGACCCCACTTTGAGCGAGGAAGACGCCGGGCTGACGCTGACCGGCCAGCACCCGATGACGCCCGCCTACGCCAGCCCCGAACAGGCCGCCGGGGGCGAGGTCACCACGGCCAGCGACGTGTACAGCCTGGGCGCGCTGCTCTACGAGTTGTTGGCCGGGCGCGCGCCCTATCAATTCGGCCACGCGCCCGCGCACGAGGTGGCGCGGGCGATCTGCGAGGACGAACCCGCCCGGCCCGGTGCGGTGGCAAGGGCGGCAGGCCGCCGGTTGCCCGGCGATCTGGACAAGGTCGTGCTCATGGCCATGCGCAAGGAACCGGCGCGGCGCTACGCCTCTGCCGCGCAGTTTTCGGCGGACGTAGGCGCGTTCCTGGAAGGATTGCCCGTGCGCGCCCGCAAGGACACGCTGCCTTACCGCACGCGCAAGTTCGTCGCCCGGAACAAGGGCACCACCGCCGGGGCGCTGCTGGTGGCGCTGGCGCTGGTAGCAGGCACGGTGACGACCGCTTGGCAAGCGCGCGTCGCCCGGAGCGAGCGGGCGCGGGCGGAACGCCGGTTCAACGACGTGCGCCGGATGGCGAACTCGTTCCTGTTCGAGTTGGACGACGAGATCGGCAAGGGACCGACCAAGGCGAGGCACCTGCTCGTGCGGCGGGCGCGGGAATACCTCGATAGCCTGGCGCAGGAGGCCAACGGCGACGCCACCCTGCAGCGCGAACTCGCGGCGGCCTACCTGAAGCTCGGCGACGTGCAGAGCCGCCTCAACGACGCCAACGTGGGCGATACCGCCGGGGCGTTGGAAAGCTACCGCAAGGCGCTGGCGCTGCAAGGCGCGCTGCTGGCCGCGCCGACCACCATCGGCCAAGCCGAGCACGACGCGCTGCGCCGAGAACTGGCGGGGGGTCACCAACGGCTCGGCGACATGCTCTCCAAGACCGGCCACACCGCCGAGGCGCTCGATGAATACCGCCGCGCCGTATCGCTGCTGACGCTCACGGCATGGTCGGGCGAGTTGACGGGCACCCTGCCGCTGGTACGCAGCTACGTCTGCCTGGGCCGGGCGCTCGTCCACGTGGGCGACCTCGGCGCGGCGGTCGAGCAAACTCGGCTCGCCTTGGCCGCGTTGGAGGAGTTGCCCGCCGCCACCCGGCTGGACCACGCTTGGCAGCGCGAGGACACGCGCCTGCGCCAGTTCGTCGGCTTCCTTGCGTCGATGCGCGGGCTGCCGCGCGAGGCGCTGGAGGATTACCGCCGCAACGTCGTCGTCCACCAGGCTTGGCTCGACGCCGACCCGGCGGACGCCACCGCCCGGCGCTCCCTGATGGACAGCGAAGAATGGGTGGCCATCGCGCTGGACGAGTGCGGCGAAACGGCCCAGGCGCTCGCCGAACACCGCCGCGCGCTGGCGTTGTGCCAGGCCGCGCTGGAGGCCGACCCCACCAACATGCAGGCCCGCAACGACGCGGCGGACGTGCTCCACGAGACGGGCAATACGCTGCTCGCGCAGGGGGATGCCAACGGCGCGCTGGCGTCCTACCGGCAGGCGTTGGACCACTACGGCGCGGTGGTCGCGGCGGACCCGATCAACGTCCACGCCCGGCGGCAGCATTGTCTGGTGCAGGAGGAATCGGCCGGGGCACTGGAGATCCAGGGTAGGATCGCGGAAGCGTTGGCCCAACGGCAGCAGGATCTAGCGGTGCTCACGCAACTCACCGCGCTGGACCCGCGTAACGTCAGGTTCCAGCGCGACGAGGCGCTCTGTTTGTCCAGGTTGGGGCAGTTGTGGCGGCAAACCGCCGGAGAGCATCGGGCAGAGGCCGAGGATTGCCTGCGACGGGCGGAGGTCATGCTGGAACGCATCGCGGCGCTCTCGCCGCTCAATGCGGAGGTGCGGGCCGACCTCACGCGGACGCAGGCGGCACTGGGCAGGTGAGGTTGCCATGCCGCCGTTTCGGAGTGGTTGGGCAGGAAAGTCGCCGTGGTTTCCCCGTTGAGCAGACCACCGGTTGGAAGGCAGGCGGTCCGCCTGCCGCCGGAGGCTCGCCCGCTTTCGCAGGCAATCCCCGGGCGGCCCTTTTGGCCCTTGCTTTCCGGCGCGGTCTGGCTTTCCTTTCATAACCGGCTCAAGGCTTTTGCCGGTTCTCCTTCCCCCGCTAAATCGCCGCCGCTGGCGTTTGGCGGCGTTGCATCTCCGAGGCAACCTCCCATCTTCCTTATGAACAGTGACCCCCTGGCTTTCCACTCCATCGACCACGTCGAATTCTACGTGTCCAATGCCCGGCAGGCAGCGCACTTCTACCGCGCTACCCTCGGGTTGGTGCCGCTCGCCTACGCGGGCCTCGAAACGGGCGTGCGCGACCGGGCTTCTTACCTGCTCGGACGCGGGCACGTGCGCTTTTTACTGACCTCGCCGCTCGGCCCCGACACCGCCCCGGAGATTTCCGCGCACATCGCCCGGCACGGCGATGGCGTCAAGGACATCGCCCTGCGTGTGCAGAACGCTGAGGCAGCCTTTAACGAAGCCGTGCGCCGGGGCGCGAAACCCGTGCAGGAACCAATCGAGTTCGAGGACGGTAGCGGTCGCTTCGTCCGCTCAAGCATCGCCACCTATGGCGACACCATCCATTCCTTCATCGAGCGTGAGAACTACAAGGGCACGTTTCCCGGTTTCCGCGCCATCGAGAACCCGCCGTTCGCGCCGGACACGGGCATCGCCGCCATCGACCACATCGTCGGCAACGTCGAACTCGGGCACATGGACGAATGGGTCGGGTTCTACCGCGACGTACTGGGTTTCTCCCAGCTCAAGCACTTCACCGACGAGGCAATTTCGACCGACTACACCGCACTCATGTCCAAGGTGATGCAGAACGGCTCCGGGCGCATCAAGTTCCCCATCAACGAACCCGCCGAGGCCAAGCGCCGCTCGCAGATCGACGAATACCTGATCCACTACGGCGGCCCCGGCGTGCAGCACATCGCCCTGGCGACCAAGGATATTGTGGCCACGGTGGACGCGCTGGCGGCGGCGGGGATCGACTTCCTGCGCGTGCCGGAGACCTATTACGAGGACCTACCGACGCGGGTCGGCCCCATCGACGAGAACGTCCGGGAAATCGCCAAGCGGGGGATTCTGGTGGACCGGGACGACGAGGGTTACCTGCTCCAGATCTTTTCTCAGCCGTTGCAGGACCGCCCGACGCTGTTCCTGGAAGTCATCCGCCGTCACGGTTGTAAAGGATTCGGCGTGGGCAACTTCAAGGCATTGTTCGAGGCCATCGAACGCGAGCAGGCACTACGCGGGAATTTGTGAGGAGAAAAACGGAGAAATCCAGACCAGATAACACAGATAACGCAGGTAACGCAGGTGCGCGCAAAACTCATCCCCCACCTTTGCCGACCCTAATCCCATGCCTTACTATCACAAGCTTGGCCAGATTCCGCACAAGCGGCACACGCAGTTTCGCAAGCCCGACGGCGGCCTCTACCGCGAGGAGGTAATGGGGCTGGAGGGTTTTCACGGCGTCGAGAGCATCCTGTACCACCACTTCTTGCCGCCGCGCGTCGTAGCGGCTGAGGGGCTGGGCAGCACGGAGATCGGGTTCGCCGACTTCGGCGCGCTGCGGCACCGCGCGCTGGCCACGGGCGAACTCCCGACGGGTGGGGACGCCGTGTCCGCCCGGTGCACGCTGCTGGGCAACGCCGACGTGACGCTCGGCGTGTCGCGCGCCACGCAGGGGATGGACTTCTTTTACCGCAACGCCCAGGCTTACGAGACGTGGTTCGTCCACGAGGGCGAGGGCGATTTGCACACGCAGTTCGGTCGGCTGCCGTTCGTGCCGGGCGATTATCTGGTCATCCCGTTCAGCACGACTTGGCAGATGCAACTCGGCACGCCGGAAGCGCGGTTTTTCGTGATCGAATCGCGCGGGCAAATCGCCCCGCCCAAACGCTACCGCAACGAGTTCGGCCAGTTGCTCGAACACGCCCCCTACTGCGAGCGCGACATCCGGCCACCGGTCGAGTTGGAGCCGCACACGGAGGAGGGCGAGTTCGAGGTGCGCGTGAAGGCGCGCAACAGCCTGACGCGGCACGTGCTGGATCATCATCCGCTCGACGTGGTCGGCTGGGACGGCTACCTGTACCCGTGGGCGCTGAGCATCCATGATTTCGAGCCGATCACGGGCCGTATCCACCAGCCGCCGCCGGTGCACCAGACGTTCCAGGCGGACGGGTTCGTGGTGTGTTCGTTCGTGCCGAGGTTGTTCGATTACCATCCGCAGGGCATCCCCGCGCCGTACAACCATTCCAACGTCAATTCCGACGAGGTGATCTATTATTGCGACGGCAATTTCATGTCGCGCAAGGGGATCAAGAAATACGACATTACGCTGCATCCCTCTGGCCTGCCGCACGGTCCGCAGCCCGGCGCGACGGAGGCGAGCATCGGCGCGAAGGAGACGCACGAGTTGGCGGTGATGGTGGACACGTTTCACCCGCTCCACCTGACGGAGGAGGCGCTGGCCTTTGAGAAACCAGAGTACCAGGATTCCTGGCTACAAGGCGCGAAGGTGTGAAGACGGTCGTTGGCTGATTTTCAGTGGACGCACGGAGCCACCGGAACGGCCGAATGGCTGGAGGCATCATTGCCACCGGACGCAACGCCGCGGGTCCCGCGCTCGTTTGCTTGCGTGGAAGGCCTGTCCGCAGATTACGCAGATTTTTGCAGAATGAAGAGAGGAAAAAGTGGGAAACCGAGGATGACGCGTCCTGACGATGGCAGGCGGAGCGTTTGCCCTACAACCCGAAGCAACTCCGGGATGAACATCACCTATAGTTGGCATCAATCGAGGGATTGATCTGCGCCCATGAACGCCACCCATGACCCACGGCTGCGCTCCTTTCTCGACGTGGCGACGGACTCGCATTTTCCGATCCAGAACCTGCCCTTCGGGGTGTTTTCACCGCTGGCGGGTGGTGCGCCGCGCGTCGGCGTGGCGATTGGCGACCAAGTGCTCGATCTCGCCGTACTGGAACGGCGCGGGTTTTTCAGAGAAGTAGAGGGTTTCGAGCACGATGGCTCGATTTTCGGCCAGCCTGCCCTGAACGATTTTCTCGCCTTGGGTCAACTGGCCTGGACGCGCGTGCGCGGGGTCGTGAGCGGTTTGCTCGCCGCCGACACGCCGACCTTGCGCGAGGACGCCGCGCTGCGGAACGAAGCATTGGTGCCGCAAAGCGCGGTGCGGATGCATCTCCCGGCGCGGGTGGGCGACTACACGGATTTTTACTCGTCGCGCGACCACGCGACGAACGTTGGCACCATGCTGCGCGGAGCGGACAACGCGCTGATGCCCAACTGGCTGCACCTGCCGGTCGCCTATCACGGGAGGTCCTCGTCGCTGGTCGTCAGCGGGACGCCCGTGCGTCGTCCGCTGGGCCAGACGAAGCCGCCGAACGCCGACACGCCGGTGTTCGGTCCGTCAAAATCGTTCGATTTCGAGCTGGAGGTCGGCGCGTTCGTCGGCCCTGGCAACCCGATGGGCGAGCCGGTGCCGGTGGACCGGGCGGCGGAGCGGTTGTTCGGCCTCGTGCTGGTCAACGACTGGAGCGCGCGCGACATCCAGGCGTGGGAGTACCAGCCGCTCGGGCCGTTCCTAGCGAAGAATTTCTGCACGAGCCTGTCGCCGTGGGTGGTCACGCTGGAGGCGTTGGAACCTTTTCGGCGGCCAGCGCCGACGCAAGAGCCAGCGGTCTTGCCGTACCTGCGCGCGGCGGACGATTGGACGCTCGACGTGGTGTTGGAGGCGCATTTGCAGACGCCGCAGGCGCGAGAGGCGGAACGGATCACGCGGACGAATTTTTCGTACCTGTACTGGACGCTGGCCCAGCAGGTTGCCCATCACACGGTCAACGGGTGTCCGTTGCAACCGGGTGATCTGCTTGCCTCAGGGACGGTGTCGGGGCCGACGCCGGAGTCGCGCGGGTGCATGTTGGAGCTGACATGGCGGGGCGCGCAGCTGCTGGCGCTGGCGAGCGGGGAGACGCGCGCGAGCTTGCAGGACGGAGATCGGTTGACGCTCACCGGCTGGGCGCAGGGAGAGGGCTACCGGGTGGGGTTCGGCGAGGTGACGGGGGAAGTGCTGCCGGCCCCCCTCCATTGACGGCCCGCCCACCCGGCGTATGCTACCAGCAGTGTCTGCATCCTCCCCCCGTGCAAGCCGCCCACGCCGTTTGTCCGCCCCGCCGGTCCGCGCGCTCAAGGGCACCGTGCTCGTTACCCGGCGCGTGCACTTCAACGCCGCGCACCGGCTCGACAACCCCGGTTTCGACGCCGCCTGGAACCAGCGCACCTACGGCGTTTGCAACAACCCGCACTGGCACGGCCACAACTACGTGCTCGAAGTGTCCGTGCGCGGTGAGCCGGACCCCGAGACCGGGTACGTCGTCGATCTCGGCGCGCTCAAGGGTCTGCTGGAAAGCGCCATCGTGGCGCGGTGCGACCACCGCAACCTCAACGTCGAGGTCGATTTTTTGCAGGGCGTCATCCCCTCGACCGAAAACCTCGTCATCGCGTTCTGGAACGAGATTGCTCCCCGGCTGAAAACGGGCAAACTACACTGCGTGAGGCTCTACGAATCGGAGCGCAACTTTGCCGAGTACCACGGCCCGGACGCCTTCGCCGCCTAGCCCGAGCCCGGCGGGCCAGTCTGCCGACAACCTATTTTTTCGCATGGAGCAGTCTTCTTCCTCGCTGGCCAACTACGGCCGCCCGCCGCACGCCTCGGACGATCCGCACCCACCCTCGCCCGAGACGCTCAGCCACGAGTACGACGCGGGGTTTGCCCTCACGGCGGATTACCAGGCGTCGCTGCCGGATTTGATGGCACCCGAGAGCGCCGACACCGGGCACATCCCCGCGCCGATCCAGCAGGTCGGCATCGCGGGGTTCCGGCTGCCGCTGCACTTCGCCGTGGCGGCTCGGGAGCCGGACGCGGACCACGCGCCGGGTAAGAACGGGCGGCCACCGGCGGAAAGCGCGCTCGCTCTGGAAACGCGCGTGAGCGGCACGGTCTCGCTGTCGGCCGATCAGCGCGCCATCAACATGTCGCGCATCATCCGCACGTTTTACGAGTTCGAGGATGAGGTCTTCTCGCTGGATACGCTGCCGAAGGTCCTCGAACGGATGATTGAGACCGTCGGCAGCCCGTCGGCACGGCTGCGGCTAGATTTTCACTTCCCAATGCTGCAGCGCAGTCTGCGCAGCGGGTTGGCGGGCTACCAATATTACGATTGCGCGTTCGAGGCGCAGTTGACGCGGGGCTCGGCGAGTCAGGAAGACAGGCTGCGCCGCTGGCTGCGGCTGGACTTCGTGTACAGCTCGGCGTGTCCGTGCTCGTCGGAACTCGCGGAGCACGCCCGGCGCAACCGTGGCGTGTTCGCAGTGCCGCATTCCCAGCGCAGCCGGGCGCGGGTGTGGGTGGAGGCCGCGCCCGATGCCAAGCTGGGCGTGGAGGACGTGCAGGCCGCCTGCCTGCGCGCGCTCCAAACCGAGACGCAGGTGATGGTCCGGCGGCCCGACGAACAGGCGTTCGCGGAACTCAACGGCGCGCACGTCAAGTTCGTCGAGGACGCCGCGCGGCTGCTCCATCGCGAGTTTTCGGGCGACGTGCGGGTGCGCGATTTTCAGGTGATCTGCTCGCACTTGGAATCCCTGCACTCGCATGACGCCGTAGCGGTGATCTGCAAAGGCGTGCCGGGTGGGTTCCGGGGAGATTTCACGGGGTTTGACGAGCTGGTCTGCTGAGAGGACTTTTTTGTTCATGGCCCGCCAGCGTTCCCCCGTTGTCCTCGTCACCGGGGCTTCGCAGGGCATTGGTGCGGCAATCGCCGAGACCTTCGCCCGGGAGTTGGCGGGCGCGGGCGGGTGTCGGTTGGCACTCGTCGCCCGCAGCGGTGCGAACCTGCGGCGCGTGGCGGGACGGTGCTTGCGCGCGGGCGCGGCGGAGGTGGAAACGTACCCCTGCGACGTGGCCGATGCAGCGGCAGTCGAAGCGCTGGCCGGGCAGGTCCGGGCGAAGTTTTCGCAGCTCGACGTGTTGATCAACAATGCCGGTCAATACCTGCCCGCGCCTTTGCTGAGCATGTCGCCGGAGCAGTTTGACATCGTACTGGCCGCCAACCTGCGGAGCGTGTTCCTGGTGACGCAAGCCTTTGCCCCGGCGATGGTCGCGCGGAAGGCGGGCGACATTTTCATCATGGCGTCCGTCGCCGGGGTGCGCGCGTTCCCGGCGGGCGGGGCCTACGTGGCGGCGAAGCACGGCGTCTTGGGCCTGGCGCGCGCGTGGCGGGAGGAATTGAAGCCGAGCGGTGTCCGCGTGACCACGGTGCTGCCCGGAGCGACGGTTTCGCCGTCGTGGGCGGGCAGCAGCGTCCCGGCGGCGCGCCTGATGCCTGCCGCCGACGTGGCGCGCGCCTTTTTCGACGCCTACCGGCTCAGCCGCCGGACCGTGGTCGAGGAAATCATCCTGCGGCCACAGCTTGGCGACGTTTAAATTACGGTCGTTTGCACTCGCGGACAGTCAGGCGGCTGCGCCGCAGAGTGAACCCATCGCGCCCGGAGGTCGCGATCCATCTTGGCAACTGGCGACCAGGGTTTGGTTTTACAAAAGTTGGTGGCCCTTGGCCCAATCCGCGAAACCGGTTTCTAGCTGCTCGAAGGAGTCGATGACGAAAAGGACGGGCTGCATGTGCCAGATGTCGTATTCCTGCTTCGCCACGTCCTCGGGCACGAACGGGCGCTTCTCGACGGCATCGGTCAAGCTGTGCCGGACCTCGCCATAGGATGACGTGATGCCGTTGCCGTAGATGCGCAGACCCTCGGGCGTGTTGATCAGACCGACCTCCACCGTGAACCAGTAGATCCGCACCAACCCCAGGCGCACGTCGCCGACGGCGTTCGGGCTGGCAGCGGCTTGGCCGATTTTCTGGAAGAAGTTGGCGAATTGCTCGTGCACGATCATCGGCGTGTGGCCGAAAACGTCGTGGAAGAGGTCCGGCGCGGGCGTGTAATCCATCTCGTGCCGCGGACGCATGTAATCCGTCGCCGGAAAGACGCGCCGCGCGAGGCGTTCAAAGAAATCCTTCTCATGCAGCAGGCCGGGCGAGCGGGTGAGCTTCCAGCCCGTCGCCTGCTCCAACACGGCGCTGACATCGCGCAGGGCCGGAATGCGGTCCTCGGGCAAATGGAGCATTTTCAGGCCCTCGATGTACTCCTGGCAGGCGCGGCCCGGTAGTAGCTCGCGCTGGCGGGCGTAGAGGATTTTCCACGTCTCGTGCTCCTCCGCCGAGTAGTCGGGATAGAGAATCTCCGAGCCTTCGGGGATAGGTCCGTCGAGCGTCATCGGCACACAACGCGGGTCGTCGTGCGAATCGGCGGGGGGCGTTTGTGGCGCGTCCTTGGCGGCAGCGGCAGCAGCCGAATCGGGATCGTTTTGGGCGAGGGTGGCGGCGGCGGCGTTAGCGGTAGCGTTCATGGGGGATTGGTTTGGAACGGTTGAACTTGAGGATACACCCGAGCGTGGCGTCCGCAAAATCCGCCCGGGTGTTCCCATCCCCCGGCGTTCCCGCCGTCAGACGTGCAGGATCATCTGTTCGTGCGGATACCGCACCTTCGGCAAGGTGGCGTAGGCGTCGCTGGCCGCGCGGTAGCCGAGCGTGCAGACCACCACGCTCGTCAGGCCTCGCGCCGCGAGGCCGAGGATGGCATCGTATTCCACGGGCAAGAAGCCTTCCATCGGGCAGGCGTCGATGCCGAGCAGGGCAGCGCTGGTCAACAGGTTGCCCAGCGCGAGGTAAGCCTGTTTGGCGGCCCACGCCTGGCGACCAGCCTGGTCCTTGGATTGCACGATGCCGCCGACGAGCATCTGGCGGAAACCGGTCAGCGATTCCAGGGTCGTGCCGCGTGCGGTGGCGGTGCGGGCGACGTGAGCATCCACGTCGGCCTCGGTCACGTCCGTGGGCGTGGCGAAAACGACGAGGTGCGACGCCTGCGTGACCTGCGTCTGGCCGAAGGAAGCGGGCAGGAGTTTTTCCCGCACGGCGGGATCGGTGACGACGACGAATTTGCGCGGTTGCAGCCCGCCGCCGGAAGGCGAGAGCACCAGTGCTTCTTCCAAGGCTGCCCATTGGTCGGCGGGGATCTGGCGCTGCGGATCGAACTGCTTGGTGGCGTAGCGCCAGCGCAGGGCGTCGAGGAGTTGCGGGGAGGAGATTGGATTGCTCATCGGGTTATAGATAGATTGTCCTCGTTCCGGCCCGCTGCCAAGTGACTGTTCTCCCCGACCATGATCGCTCCTCCCTCTCCAGATTCTTTGTTCGAACCAGCGTGGACACCGACGCCGGAAGCCATCGCCGCCACCAACGCGGCGTGGCTGATGCGGCAGGTCGGTGTCGATTCGCACGCGGCGCTGCACCGCTGGTCGGTGGAGCACCGTGAGGACTATTGGGCGCGGGTCGTCAAGCGGCTGGGCATCCAGTTCCAGCGACCGCCCGAGCGCGTGTTAGATGTGGCGGAAGGCGGGGCGGCGGCGCGCTGGCTGCCGGGCGCGGCGCTCAACATCGTGGAAAGCTGCTTCGCCGCGCCGCCGGATTCGCCCGCCATCCGGTTTCAGCCGGAAGGGGGACGCCTCCAGACGATGACCGTCGCGGAGCTGCGCACGCTGACCGGGCGCGTGGCGGCGGGACTGACCGCGCGCGGCCTCCAGACAGGCGACGCCGTGGCGATGCTCATGCCGATGACGGCGGAGGCCGTCGGCATCTACCTGGGCATCATCCAAGCTGGTTGCGTGGCGGTGGGCATCGCGGACAGCTTTCAGCCGAAAGAGGTCGCCGTGCGTCTGCGCTTGGCCGGGGCCGGGGCCGTGTTCACCCAAGACGTGTTGATGCGCGGTGGCCGGACGCTGCCGCTCTACGCCAATTTGCTTGCCGCCGACGCGCCCCCGGCGGTCGTGCTGCCGACGGGCGAGCGGTCCGCGCTACCGCTACGCGCGGGCGATACCGTTTGGGATGATTTCCTGCCGCTCGAACCGCAGTTCGAAGCCGCGGCGCGGGAGCCATCCGACGCGCTCAACATCCTGTTTTCCTCCGGCACGACCGGTGAGCCGAAAGCGATCCCCTGGACGCAGATCACACCGCTCAAGTGCGCCGCCGACGCGCATTTTCACCAGGATGTGTGGCCTGTGGACGTGCTCGTGTGGCCGACGAACCTGGGCTGGATGATGGGCCCGTGGCTGGTCTT
This sequence comes from uncultured Chthoniobacterales bacterium, assembly GCA_964242205.1. GTDB lineage: Bacteria > Verrucomicrobiota > Verrucomicrobiia > Chthoniobacterales > SZAS-18 > CAHJWO01. The sequence goes on along the minus strand of CAXTBX010000030.1, from coordinate 6,442 downwards.
TGCCAGCCTGCTCAACCGGGCCACGCTGGGCCTGTACTACGGCGCGCCGACGGGGCGGGAGTTCTGCGCGTTCATTCAAGATGCGCGTGCGACCCTTCTGGGGGTTATTCCGAGTCTGGTCAAGACTTGGCGGCGCGCCGACGCCGTGCGTGGGCTGGACTGGAGCGCGTTGCGCGCGTTCAGTTCGACCGGCGAATGTTCCAGCGCGGACGACATGCGCTGGCTGATGGCGCAAGCAGGCGGGCGGCCCGTGATCGAATACTGCGGCGGCACCGAGATCGGCGGGGGATACATCACAGGCACGTTGACCCGCCCTTGCATCCCCGGCACGTTCAACACGCCCGCGCTTGGGTTGGATTTCGTCATCCTCGATGACGCGGGGCAACCCACGGACAACGGCGAGTTGTTTCTCGTCCCTCCGTCCATCGGGTTGTCGGACCGGCTGCTGCACCGCGACCATCACGCGGTGTACCACGCGGATACGCCGACCGGACCACGCGGCGAGACGCTCCGGCGGCACGGCGACCAGATGGAAACCGTTGCGCCCGGCTATTGGCGCGGCCACGGGCGAACGGACGACACGATGAACCTGGGCGGCATCAAGGTCAGTTCGGCGGAGATCGAACGCACCCTGCAAACGGTGCCGGGCGTCGGCGAGACGGCGGCGATTGCCGTCTCGCCCGGTGGCGGCCCGAGTCTGCTGGTAGTTTACGCGGTTTGTCCCGGCAGCCCCGCGCCGGAGCGTGCGGCGCTGACCGCTGCCATGCAGGCCGCGCTCAAACGCGACCTGAACCCGCTCTTCAAAATCCACGACCTCGTGCTCGTCGATACGCTGCCGCGCACCGCCTCGAACAAGGTCATGCGCCGCGAACTACGCCAGCGTTATCTCGCCCGGACGTGATTCCCAGGGTAGAGAGGCTGTTGTCCGCCACGGGAAATCCTCCGGTCTGGCCGGTGCGTCGGCATCCACCAGGACGACTGCCGACCGCGCGCCAAGCTCCGTGCATCGCCTTGAAAATTCACCGTGATGTCGCTGAAAACGAGCGCGGCGATTTACAACCGTTTTGACCAGCCTGCTTCCTTCGCCTTCCTTTTTTCCTCAGCGCCGCAGGGCAAAAGCCAGTAGCAGAAACGCAATCGCCGTGACCCAGCTTCCCGCCACTCGCACCCCGATCTGCGCCCAGCGCACCGGCGGTAGCAACGATACGTAAAAGGCGACGTTGACCACGCAAAGCAGCAGGCTAACCCAGGTGGCAAAGAGAATCTTCGTTCGTGCAAAATCCCCGATGCTCCCTTCCACGCCGGAATCCAGTCCGAGCGCCAATGCGGCGAGGCCACAGACGATAGTCTTGACCCAAAACCGTACCGGTACAGCCAGCGCCACGCCAGCGCCCACCACCAGCCCGACGACGATCAACACCACTGGATTGATCCCGCCCACGTGAGCGGCCACCGTCAATGCCAGCCCGACCAGCGCCGCCCCGGCGAACGCGGCGACAGGCTCCTTGAGTCGCAAAGGCGCACGTTGTCCGAGCCACAGCCCGAGCGTGACGAGCACCAACAGGTGCGGCGGGGTGGTCAACGGGTGCAAAAATCCGCTGGCAAACTCTCCCAACCCCGGGAAGGTCGTGTGCGCGTGCGCCTGCGCGGTCGGCAGCAACAGCCAGCCTGCGGCGGCCAGCGGCGCCGACCGGAGAACCCGGCGTCCGAAGCGGCGGCCCGGCATGGCGTCAGAGCATTCCAAGCAAAAAGCCGAACCCGATGCAGGCAATGACCCCGCCGCTGACGCGCACCGCCCAACCACCCCACGGGTAGCGGGTGAGCAAGCCGAACGCGATGCCACTCAGGTGCAGCAACCCGGTGGCGGTGACGAAGCCCACCGCGTAGGTGAACGCGTTGGCGGCGTGCGGCAGTTCCGTGCCGTGCGCGTGGCCGTGGAAGATGGCAAAAACACCCACCAATGCGCCCGCCACCCACAGCGGCGGCCTGGCAGCGCAGGCCACCGCCAGTCCCAGCAGCACGCCCGAGAGCGCGATGCCCGTCTCGGTGCCGGGCAAGGGCACGCCGAGGATGCCCAAAGCCCCGCCGAAGGCCATCACCATGGGAAAAACGACCGGCAACAGCCACATGGCGGGCGCGCCGAGGTACGCGCCCCACAGGCCCACGGCCACCATGGCGACGATGTGATCCAGTCCCGTGAGCGGGTGCAGAAAGCCGCTCATTAACCCGCCGACCGTACCGGTTTCCTGGTGCGCGCTGGCGATGGAGGGCAGCAGGAGCAACGCCAAGCCCGCCCATAGGATGAAACGCCGGGCACGGTGCCGGTTGGATGAAGCGCGTTCGTACATGACGAGGATTCTAGACCAGCGGACCCATCCGCGCGAGCACGGCGGCGCTCGGCGGCGGGCCAAGTTCTTCTTTCTAAAATTCCGCCCGGACGCCAATCCGAAAAGCCGAACTGCCAGAGGGAGGCGGAAAACGCAGTTTGTGCAGCAGACTGAACCGGCCCGCGAAGACCGGCCAGACGGCGTGAAGGGCCGAGATGAAACCAGGCTTTCGGCCAACGTCCGCGTTGTCGGGCAAGCGGCTCACCGCCTTGGGTGAACGAGCCAGCAACGGGGCCCGTTGCCCTACAATTTGGAATGTAGTCGAAAATCTGATCACTCCGCCCGCTCTGCCGCAACCTGCCTCCGACGCGCACACGCGCCGAGCAGCACGAACAAGCCGCCGACCAACCAGAAGCTAGATGGTTCCGGCACCACCGCGCCCGTGTTGCCGAACAGGACGTTGGCCTGGAAGGATGCCCCGGCGTCGTTGGAAGTCAGGTTCAAATAGAACGTCAGATCCAGGTTGCCGGTGACGCCGTTGGTAATCGCGCCGAGGTCGAGGACATGGTCGTTGAAGTAAGCTGTGGCGGCGGCCAGAGTCGTGAAGTTCTGGTCGATGATCATGGTGCCCTCCAGATCCATCCGAAACTCCAACAGGTCGAAGCCGTTGCCCGTCGAACGCGGGCTGTCCAAGGCGAGCTTTAGTTCCTGCGGGGCGAGGCTCGTCAGGTTCACCGCGAAGTCCGAACGGGCGGTATAAGTTTGCGTCAGCCCGGCGGCCCCGTTGGCGTACGCCGCGCCCAGCGTCAGCAGCCCGAGCGTTGTCGAGCCAGGACCGGAGAAGTTATTGGACGTGTTCGGGTTGGACGCAAAGACCAAATTGCGGTCGGCGGCGATGGGCAGCCCCGTCGCGTAGGCGGCGGCCTGCAGACCGTTGGCCGAAGTGGCCGCGCGCACGGGACCGCCGACGTTTGCCTGCCCTTCCACGACGCTGGTGCCGTTGAGCGGCGCACTGGCGGCGGTCTTGACGCTGGCGATGACGCCGCCGCTGCCGGAAGCGGCGTTGGCGTTGGCGGAGGAGCTGGTGAAGTCCCCGTGCCGGTGGCGCGAGCGAGGGCGTCGCCGTTGCGGGTCTGGCCGAAACCGCCGGTGGCCGTGGCGGTGACGACAGAGTTGACCCCGCCGACGCCCGTGGCCGTGGCCGTGGCGTTGCCGCCGAGCGGCGCGGAGGTCTGCGTGAAGGGGTCGTAACCGGCGGCGCCGCCCGTGGCCGCCGCAGCGACGAACGCCACGACCTGCTGGTTGTTGGAGCCGCTCACCGTCGAGGTGGCCGCGCCGCCCGCGCCGGGCGTACCGCTGCCGTGGCCGAGTCCGGCCCCGGAGTCGTTGACCCCGCCGTCGCCGCCCCGCGCGTAACCGCTGACTTCCACGCGGGAGGAGCCGCTAGCGGTGCCGTTGACGGTAATGTTGGCGGTTCCACCGGTCCCGGCCACGCTCCCGGCGGTGCTGCCGTAAATGCCGCCCCCCCTGCCGCCGGTGACCGTGTCATTGAACGTGTTGACGGACAGGTCGTGGTTGTCGCCCGTCGTGTTGGCGGTGAGGTTGGCGGTGACTGCCCCACCCGCGCCGCCGTTGGCTCCGTTCAGGCCGTTGCCGCCATTGCCGCCAGCAGTCGCGGCATAAGTCAAGCGCAGTGGTCCCGCGCTGTTGGAGACGTTGGCGCTGAGCGTACCCGTGCCGCCGTTGGCCCCGTTGCCAGTGGCGGCGTAGCGGTCGCCACCCGCGCCGCCGCCCGCCCCAAGGCCGATGGCGACGAGGCTCGGGCTGGCGGCTGCGACGTTGCACGTGCTGCTGCCCGTGCCCGCCGCGCCGGGGGTTCCAGAGTTGGAGCCGCCGCCGTTGCCGCCGTAGGCGCGCTGGTCAAGGAAGAGCACGCCGGTGGTCGTGCCGCTGATCGCGTTGGTCAGACTTTCGCTCGCGCCGTTGCCGCCGTTGCCCGTGCCGCCCTGCCGGGCGAAGGCCCCGCCGCTGCCGCCCGTGACTTGGCCGAAGACGCTGACCGTGCCGCCCGCGCTGGAGCCGGTGACGGTGCCCAACGAAGCGACGCCGCCGTTGCCGCTGTTGCCGTTGCCCTGGCCGAGGCCGAACCCGGAGTCGCTGATGCCGCCGTTGCCGCCCTGGGTGCGCACGCGGATGTCCACCGGTGAATTCCCGCTGGCCGTGCCGGTGGCGGCAAGGGTGGCCGTGCCGCCCGCGCCGGCGTTGGAACCGGCTACGCTGCCGTAGACACCGCCGCCGGTGCCGCCGAGGGCGGTTTCGTTGGTGAGGCCGATGCCGACCGTGTGGTTGTCGCCTGTGGTCGAGGCGGTCAGAGTGCCGCTGATGGCACCGCCCGCGCCGCCGTTGGCGCCGGTCAGGCCGTTGCCGCCGTTGCCGCCGCTGCTGGAGAAGTAATCGGCGGTGGCGCTGCCTGCGCCGTTGCTGGCGTTGCCGGTCAGCGTGGCGGTGCCGCCGGCGCGGGCCGTGCCGGTCGTGTCGTACCGGCTGCCGCCCGTACCGCCGCCCGCGGAGGCGTTGACGGTCAGGGCGCTGCTCGTGGTGGAGTTGACCGTGAGGGAGGAAGCGGCGTTGCCGGCCGCGCCGGGGGTGCCGGTGTTGGCCTGGCCGCCGTTACCCGCATAGGCGCGTTGGTCGAGGAAAAGCGCGCCGGTGGTCGTGCCGCTGATGGCATTGATGAGCGATTCGCTCGCGCCGTTGCCGCCGTTGCCCGTGCCGCCCTGCGCGCTCAGACCGCCGCCGCTGCCGCCCGTGACCTGGCCGAAGACGCTGACCGTGCCGCCCGCGCTGGAGCCGGTGACGGTTCCGAGGCTGGCCACGCCGCCGTTGCCGCCGCTACCGTTGCCCTCGCCAAAGCCGAAACCGCTGTCCACGATGCCACCATTGCCGCCTTGGGTGCGCACGCGCACGTCCACGGCGCTGTTGCCGTTGGCCGTGCCGGTGGCGGCAAGGGTCGCCGTGCCGCCCGTGCCGCCGGTGACGCCTGCCGTGCTGCCGTAGATCGCGCCGCCATTGCCGCCGACGGCGGTTTCGTTGGTGGCACCCAAGCCCACGTTGTGGCCGTCGCCGGTCGTGCTGACCGCGACGGTGCCGCTGACGGCCCCGCCCACGCCACCGTTAGGGCCGTTGATGCCACGGCCGCCGCTGCCTCCGAAGGTGGATTGATAGAGGCCGGTGGCGAACCCGACTCTGTTAGAAAGGGTCAAATTAACGGCACCGGTCGCTCCGTTGGCCGCGCTGACGCCACCGGTGTTGTAACGGTCGCCGCCGCTGCCGCCGCCCGCAGAGACGTTGACGTTCACGCCGCCGACCGCCGTGGTGTTGGCGAGGTTGAAAGTGCTGCTGGCCGTACCGCCCGCGCCGGGGGTGCCGGTGCTCGAATAACCGCCGCTGCCGCCGTACACACGCTGATCAAGGAAAAGATTGCCGGCTGTCGCGCCGGTGAGGGCGGTGGCGAGGCTCTCATTTGCCCCCGCGCCGGCGTTGCCGGGCACGACGGAGTTGGTGTCGACCGAGCCGCCGTTGCCGCCGACGACCTGGCCGAAGACGCTCACGTTGCCGCCCGCGCTGGAGCCGCTGACCGTACCGAGGCTGGCAACCCCGCCGGCCCCCGCGTTGCCGTTGCCCCCGTTCTGGTTGAAGGCGATGACGGTGTTGCCGCCGTTGCCGCCCTGGGTGCGCACGCGCACGTCCACGTTGGAAGCGCCGCTGGCCGTGGCCGTGGCGGAAAACGTGGCCGTCCCGCCGTTGCCCGCCGCCGTGCCCGCCGCGCTGCCGGTGATCGCGCCGCCGTTGCCGCCGTAGACCGTGGCGTTGTTCGTGTCGAAGAAGAGGTCGTGCCCGGCCCCCGTGGAGGAAAGGGTGAAGCTGCCGCCCGAGTTGCCGCCCGCGCCGCTGTTGCCGCCGCCGATGCCCACGCCGCCCGCGCCGCCCGCGCCGCCCGTGTAGCCCTGCACGGTGCCGCTGTTGCTGCTGGCCGTGCCGTTGACGGTTGCGCTGCCGCCCGCGCCACCCGCCGCGCCGCCGGTGCCGTTGCCGCCGTTGCCTCCGCTGGCGGT
>CAXTBX010000029.1:0-45006 GCA_964242205.1 uncultured Chthoniobacterales bacterium | reverse complement strand
CGACTTGGGCCACCCGCCCTTTGGCCACCCCGGCGAGGACACCATCGACCGGCTCATGGGCGGCCACGGCGGGTTCGATCACAACGAGCAGAGCCTGCGTATCGTTGAGCTGGTCGAGAGCACCTACCCGGAGTTTCGCGGGCTGAATTTATCGTTCGAGGTGACGGAAGGCCTGCGCAAGCACCAGACGTTTTATGACCCGCTTCCCGGGCAGGCCGAGGCGGGCGGGTACCACTGCCCGACGCTGGAAGCCCAGATCGCCAACCTCGCCGACGAGATCACCTACAACAGCCACGATCTCGACGATGGCTTGGACAGTGACCTGATCAACGGCGATCAGCTCGCGGGCATCCCGCTCTGGAAAAGCGTGCACGACGAGGTTTGCAAGCGGTATCCTCATCTCGAAGGCCGGGAACTGTGCGCGACGATCATCCGGCGGCTCATCGATCGGCAGGTGGAGGACGTGGTGGCGACGAGCGCGGCGCGGATCGACGCCGCCGGGGTGCGCAGCGTCGAGGACGTGCGCCGCCAGCCCACGCCGCTGGTGGCCTACAGCGACGGGCTGCTTTCCGCGAACAAGGAGTTGCGCCGGTTTTTGTACGACAACCTGTATTATCACCCGCAGGTCGCCAGCGCGAACCGTCGCGCCTGCGAGCGGCTGGCCGACGTGTTCAACGCGTACCTGCACGCGCCGGAACGCCTGGGCGAGGCCACAGCGGTGCGGGTCGAGACGGACGGCCTGCACCGGACGGTGTGCGACTACGTGTCAGGGATGACCGACCGGTATCTATTGGAGGAGCACGGGCGGCTTTTCCGCTGAAATTGCCGCCGGGTGGGCGACGGGCGCGCTTATGGCCGAATCAGCGCGAGTGTGGAAGAGATCTGAGGACTCACGTACCGCCCGGTGAAGACGGTGTAGGGAGTCACTTTGTCGAGGGTGGAACTGACGATCACAAAACCATCTCTCACGGGAACGAATATTTTGCCCTCGGCGGTGACCTGCAGGTTGGTGGACGGATAAACATCCTGACGACCTAAGAGGGCGGGGTCCAGGGCTGCAACACGCGCACCGTCCAAGCCGGTTTTGGTCACGGTGAGAGCAGTATTGTAGAGGGAAAATTCTGTGAGCTTATAAGTATTTCCGGTGGCGTCGATCGCCGCTGCTGGCGACCTTCCTGGCGAGAAGTGGATCAAGTCAGAGACCAATGAAGGTGCGGTTCGCAGCAGTTGCAGGGTTTCTGGATCGTAAACTTCCAACGGCAAGGTGAAAAACAAGTTGCGACCGACGTTGGCATACAGCAGCCCGTCCAGACCGGCGATGAGGCTGCCGTAAGCTGCCAGTGGGTCGGCGATGTTGGCCGAGCCAAAGCTTTGCCAGACGCCGTTCACGGTGTCGTAACGCAAAAGCATGGACGCTGTGCCGCCCGCCGCCTGCGGAACCGTGGCATCGACTACAAACACGTAATTGCCTAGGCTGACGAGTTGATTGAAACCGTAAGCATCGAGGGGCGGTTGCCAGCCCGGGTAGGTCGCCGTGGTCGTTTGACCCGTCAGCGGATCGAGAATGGAAAGCAGGGGCCCACCCATGGTGCTGCACAGCGTTGCCACCTTGCCGTTGGCGAGCGCAGTGGAGACCTTGGCACCAGTGGGCAGCGCAAACGATTGGATCACCGTCCCTTTTGGCGTGGTTTCCACCAACCGACCATCGTTCGTGGTCAGCAACACGTTGCCTGGGGTCAAGGCAACGCGACTGTCCGGCGTGGTGGGCGGCCCGTTTTCTTGCAACGCACCAAGAGTTTTGCTGAAATCAATCAGGCCAGAGCCGACAAACGGCGAATAGTCAGCCGTGTTGGTGTCCGCATCAGTCAACGAACTCGCCACCTTGCTTTTTCCACTCGGCCCCGTCAGGCGGGCGGTAAAATTCGTGCCGATCATCGCCCATTGCAGCGGGTCCAGGCCCCGGAAATCGCGTAGCTTGTTGATCCCTACACCGAAAGAAACTGAGGAGTCCGGCCCAAAAGCGTCGGGGGCAAAATTGACCGTCAATTGGTTGCGTTCCTGGGCCGCCGTCGTGCCGGTGGCGTGGTTGCTGCCGAGGGAGGCTGTCACGTCGCTTTTGCGCAGATGCCCGCTGACGGCCCCGACCGCGAACGGCTTCCCGCTGCCGGGCATGTCGTCAAAGGTCATCGTGCTCGGAAGGAGGGTGATGACGATCTTGCGCAGCCGCTCGGTGTCCGGCCCGGTGAAGGAAAGGCGGAAAAATTTCTTCGCGCCTGCCGGATCAACGTCGTCACGAACCTCGGAGAGAGTCACCGTCACAGGGTCGGCGACCTTGGTGGCCGCGGTGAGGATGCGCGCGTTGGGATCGGTGTCGTGCTTGGCCGCCGAGCCTTGCAACAGCGTGCGTGCCTGCTGGTTACTCAAAGATCCAGGGCCACCCGCCGCCTGTAACAGCAGCGCCGCGCAACCCGCTGCGTGCGGGGCCGCGGCGCTGGTACCATAGAAGTTCGGAAACTCATCCCGGTCCGTGTCGGCACCGAAAAACGTGGTGTTGACACCGTCCACAGCGGCCAAGGTCGGCTGCTGGCGAATTTCCGGCGGCTGTCGATTGCCGTCGCGGTCAAAGAGGATCGTCGCCGGTCCGAGCGAGGTGTAACGCTCCAAGGCAGTGTAATACGTGTCGTAGGCCGCCACGGCGTCCGCACCGACCGCCACGGCGTGGCCAAAGATCGTCGGGGCGTTGTGACCAGTGAATTTGGCCGTGAAATCCCCGTAGGTGTTCACCACGTAGCGCAGCCGCTTTGCCAACTTGCCCGGCAAAGCGCTCGTCCGGGTGATCGCCAACTGATAGACGGCGGTTGCTCCCCCGTCGCCAGCGGGCAGATCAACCAGCTCAAGCGCGTTCCCGAGTTCGGGATTCCGGTCGATGCCGCTGAGGCTTTTCAAATAATTGCCGTCGGCGTCGAAAACGAGCAAATTGTAATCCGATGCTGTGACCCCATACACTCCAAACGGATCGTCCCATTGGAAGTCAATTTCCGCCTCGTGATCCTTGATCGTCACCCGCTGGGCGATGGACACTTTGCCCGGGCGAGTGTCGAAGTTATGGAATCCCGCGTAGGTCAAGTTGCCGGGCACCTGATCGAGTTTCAGGTTGCCTTTAAAATCGTCCGCCCGCGCTTCTAGGTCCCTGACCGGATTGAAGTCGGCGGCGTAGCCATAGTCGCCGTTGTTCCCGGCGGCGGCGTAGTAAAGCACCTTGTGCCCAGGAATGGTCGCATCGTGCGTGACGTCGTAAACTGCCTGCGCCGCAGGTCCGTCCGAGAACATCGGTTCGTCGGGGAACGTGATATCATCCACGATTACGTCGCAGTGGGCGTCGGGGTTCGTGCGCAGGGCGCGCACGTTCTGCGCAAAAGTTTCAGGCGTGAGCCCAGTGGTGGCGAAGGCCAGCGATGCCCCCGGCGCGAGATCGTGCACGATCTGCAACATGGCACGTCCTTCGTCCTGATAATACTCCGTGTATTCGGGGTCGCCTTCTGCCAGGACGTACACCGGCTGCGTGTGGCCGAGCGGGTTGCCGGGACCGGGCAGGTCGCCGCTGGCCACGTCGTTGGCGGCACGGACCTTCAGAGGGTCGCCGTGCGCATCTTGCGTGGCAAGATCGTAACTGTCGGACAAGACGCCCACGGTGATGCCAGTGCCGTTAGTCGAAGCGCCCAGGCCACTCAAGCCGAGCGAATAAACTCCGCCGGTCGTCACCTTGCCGACGTGCCGCCAGGGCCGGTGGGCCAGCGCGACCGAGCGCACGCCAGGCAACACGGCGGCCCGTTCTGCCTGGTCGAGCGGCAACCGCGCGCTAAGGATTGCTCCGGTCTGGCCCGGATTGGACACCGCAAGGATTTCCAAGCCCAGAGTGCGGAGGTTGGACTGTACTTCGGGCAGCGGCACCTGGCCGTCGAGCAGCACCCTCACCACAGCCACGTTGGCGGCGGCGTTGACCTGCACCCGGCTGGCGCGTGCGGGAAGGTCGTGCGCCAAGCGGGTCCGGCGTTCCGCCCTGGACAGCACCCGGGGTTGCGCCCGGTGCCAAACGATCAACTGACGCAGACCGCGGTTCAGATTGGACGGCAGAGCGTCCGCCGCGTCGTCAGCGGTCCGGGCGGCATTTGCCCACGAAAAAGATAGCCCGAACAGCAGAAAAACGACTACTTGCAGGGCACTCGACAAACGTGAATTCGGACGGCGGGTGGACATGGCAAACGCGGGCAGTTGACGCCAAGCGTACTGCCAGCGTCAAACGAAAGGCCATTGGTCAGCCAAGCTGATGATTGCTTCTGCCTCTCCAACAACGAGATGTGAAAATAGTCGCAATTTGTCGTATCCAGCCTCTACATGCCGGGCGGGGAGTTATCGCCCGAATGAGTGACTGGTCTAAGTCCAACCCCTCCTGGCAAAGGATGACCCAGGCTTGAGACTCACGCGCCGCTCAAGCCGATGCCGAGCCTAGGTAGCGGATCAATAGGCGCAGCCGTGCGGGGACGTTCGCCTCCTCCAATAGCTTTTGGCGTTGGAACGGGTTGCCGATGAACTTGTGCGCAACGAGGTCCGCCACCATGCCGGGGTCGGTCAGATGGGCGAGGAAGGCGTCCAACTGGTCGGGCAGTTCCGCGCCCTGTTCCTTGAACTGCTGGCAGAGTTCCACGACCTTCGTCCCGAGTGCTTCGGCTTCGATGCTCTCGGCGTCGGCGTTTTCGAGCGGGGTGATCGCCGCGACGCGGAAGGGGGCTTCCTGTGAATACCCCGTGAACCGGACGCGCGCCAAGCCTTGCAGGATGAGGTTGCTGGTGCCGTCCTCGCGGCCCACGCAGGCGCGGATCAGGCCGCAGCCCGCCACGGGGAAGAAGTCGTCCGGCCCGGTGACTTCCGCCCGGCCCGGTTTGACCATCGCCACGCAGAACATGCGCGATCCAGCCAGGCAGTGGGCGAGCATCGCGCGGTAGCGTTCCTCGAAAATGTAGAGCGGCAGGAGCGCCTGCGGGAAGAGCATCGCGCCGGGCAACACCATCACCGGGACATGGGAGGGCAGCTCAAGGGCGAGGGCGGGATCGGGCATGGCGTGGGTGGGCGGTGGCCCGTGTTGCATCATGGAAGGAGTCGGGCCGGTTGGCCAGAGATCAATACGACGGGCGGGAAGGAAAGGATGAAGGTGGCGGGAGGGAGTTGTGAGGTGTGGGTTGGGGTCCAGCGCTACCTCATAACCCACACCCTACACCTCCCTCCGCCTTCATCCTTCTGCTTTCACCTCGTCGATACGCTCGCGCAGTTTGGCCGCCGGCCACTGTCCCCGCACCTGCGGCTGATCACCCAAATACCCGTAGTTTAACATGCTGCCCGCCGCCGCCAACATTACCCGCGACGCCATCCCCAGCGGCCCCATGCCCATCAACGCCAGCGGCAGGCGCGCCTCCTCGCCCAGAAAATCCAGCAGCCGCGCCACGTCGCCCGGCGTCTCCACGTGCGCGGCCACCTTCAACACGCTCGCCCCGGCGGCCAATGCTTGCCCGGCCAGATCATGCAGTTGGTCCGTACCCGGCATCCCCTGGAAATCATGGTAGGACGCGATGACGCCCACCCCTTCAGCCAGCGTGTCCTGGACCAGCCCCGCCAGCACCCCCAGCGAACGCACCTCCACGTCCACGAACGTCGCCACCGGCAAGAAGCGCCGGTAGAGCGTTTCCCGCGCGCCGGTGTCGAGGTGCGGCGGCCCGCCCCCCTCGTCCGACCGTCGCACCGTCACGACCAGCGGACGCGGCGGCAGGGCCACCAGCGCGTCCAGAAAACGCGGGTTGTGCGCGAACTGGTCCAGCCGCAGCTCCAACACGTCCGGCGCGGCGTCCGGCGCGGCCCGCAACGCCTCCGCCGCGCGCACGCTCAACGGGGAATGCACCGCCGCCACGACCAGCGCGCCGGTTCCCCTTTGCAAATCAGGCCGTTTCCAACGAAGATTGCCGTCGCGTACGCCGTCCATTTCAGGCACGCTCTTTCCCGCAATGCTTCGCCGCAAGCAAGAAATCAATCAGCAGCTCCAACAATTCATCGACGCCTTCCTGCTTTTGCTGGCGTTCTGGGGCGGCTATGCCTTGCGCGTCGACACCACGGAATTGTTTCATCTCGACGCCATCCCGCCCTTCCGGGATTTCCTCTGGCTGATCGTGGTCATCATGCCCTGCGGCCCGCTGCTGCTCGAACTCCAAGGCTTCTACGAACACCCGCTGCACAAGCAGATCCCGCGCACGCTGGTCCAACTCGGGCGCGCGCTGGTCGGGTTGGCGCTGCTTTCGGGCCTGTGCGTCATGTTCCTGAAGGTGGCGCTGCCCTCGCGCTCGGTGCTGATCCTCTTCGTGCTCATCGGCGCGGGGCTGCTGCTGGCCAAGGACCGGCTGATGCTCGCCTACGCGCACCGGCTGGCCAAACGGGGCCTGCTGCGCGAACCCGTGCTGCTGGCGGGGTTGCCGGGCGACATGGATAATCTCATGGCGTCGCTCACGCCCGATTTGCTCGTCCACATGGAGATCGTGGACCGCGTGGACATCGAGCGCCAACCCATCAGCGACCTGATCAACGCCCTGCACCGGCACGCGATCAGCCGGGTCATTTTTTCCGCCAACCACAGCCATCTGCACGTCCTGCAGGAGGCTATCAACGCCTGCGAAACGGAGGGCGTCGAGGCGTGGATGGTGGCCGATTTCGTGAAAACGGCCATCGCGCGGCCCACGTTCGAGTCGTTGGGCGAGCGGCCCATGCTGGTGTTCCGCTCGACGCCGGACGCGAGCTGGTCGCTGCTTGGCAAGCGCGCCATCGACCTGTGCGGGGCGGTGATCGGCTTGATCCTGCTGGCGCTGCCGCTCCTGCTGGTGGCGCTGGCCATCAAGCTGACCTCGCCCGGACCGGTGTTCTTCCGGCAACTGCGCGGCGGACGCCATGGCAAGCCGTTCACGATGTTCAAGTTCCGCACGATGAGCACCGACGCGGAGATGCGGCGGGCAGAGTTCCTGGCGTTCAACCAGATGAGCGGGCCGGTGTTCAAGATCGAGCGCGACCCGCGCATCACGAAGGTCGGGCGGTTCCTGCGCAAGACGAGTGTGGACGAGCTGCCGCAGCTCTTCAACGTGTTCCGGGGCGACATGAGCCTGGTCGGGCCGAGGCCGCTGCCGCTCTACGAGGTGGAGAAGTTCGAGACGACGGCCCAGCGGCGGCGCTTGAGTGTGCCGCCGGGGCTGACGTGCCTGTGGCAGATCAGCGGGCGCAACGAGATCAAGAATTTTCAGGATTGGGTGAAGCTGGATCTCAAGTACATCGACAACTGGTCGCTGTGGCTGGACATCAAGATTTTGCTCAAGACGATCCCGGTGGTGCTGCTGGGATTCGGCGCGAAGTGAGACGTGCCGACCGCTTTGGCATCGCCAGAATTACCTTGCACTTCGGGCAAATGGCGCGTATTGATAAGCCATATGCCACTTCGCCGCGCCGTGCCCCCTTTACCAGTTGTGGCTTCGCTCGCCGACCATTGGGCGATGCCCATCGAACCGACCAACCTGCTGCGTGCCATTTTTGTTTATGCGAATCTGGCCCACAAGCAGGCGTTGTTTGGCCACGGCTTGGAGAACAACATCCAAGTGGTATTGGATGGCATCCTGCACGGTTTACCGGCCAGTTCGTTCGAGAAATTGCAGGGTTTGCTCGGGGTGAACCGTAAAACGCTAACGGACATCGTCGGCATTCCGGAGCGAACGCTCTCCCGTCGGAAAATTCTCAAGGCGGATGAGTCGGAGCGCGTGTTTCGGCTCGGAGCCGCTTTTCAGCGCGCGGTCGAGGTTCTGGGCACGCGCGAGGCTGCGCAACGCTGGTTTACCTCGGCCCAAAAGGCGCTTGGCGGGGCGACTCCGCTGAATTTTTGCCGTACGGACCTGGGTGCCCGTGAGGTGGAGGATTTACTCGGACGCATCGAACACGGCGTGCTGGCGTGATGGTTACCTGCTACCGGGTGACGCAAAAAAATTCGCCGCCACCGCCTTTGACGGCGAGGGCGCGCGCCTTTACGGCGGGCGCTGGAACAGCAAAGGGACCACGCTGGTGTACACGGCAAGCTCTCTGTCGCTCGCTATTTTGGAGCTGCTTGTACATCTGGAATCCTACCAGATTTTGGCGGGAAGATACTGCTACTTCGCGGTGAGTTTTCCCGAGGACTGTTGCGAAATGCTTGACCCGACGGGGATGCTTCCGAACTGGAGTGGAGATCCGCCCATTTCCCAGACGAAGCAGCAAGGTGACACCTGGGCCAAAGAGCAGCGGTCCGCCGTGCTCGGCGTTCCCAGCGCGATCACGCCGGGCGAGCATAATTATCTGATCAATCCACGGCACCTGGATTTCTCGCAACTCGTCATCGGTAGCGCGCAGGATTTCGTTTTCGACCCCCGCTTGGTCAAAACCACCGGCGCTTGACGGTTGACCACCGGAACAGGAAGTCGCGCGGCACTGAATTTTCCTTTAGGCGCAACCGTCTCTTGCCAAAGCGCGCCGCCTTTTCTACATAAGGAGCCACCATGCCAAGCCCGACCGCACGCAAACCCAAATCTGCCACGCCCACCACCGTCGTCACCGGCGGGGCGGGGTTCCTCGGCTCACACCTCACCGAGCGGCTGCTGGCCGAGGGTCACCGGGTCATCGGCGTCGATAACCTCATCACCGGTTCGACCAAGAACATCGAACACCTCGCGGGCGACGACCGTTACCGCTTCATCCGCGCCAATGTCTCGGAGTACATCTTCGTCCCCGGCGAGGTGGATTACGTGTTCCATTTCGCTTCGCCCGCCAGTCCCATTGACTACCTGGAGCTGCCGATTCCCACGCTGAAGGTCGGCGCGCTGGGCACGCACAACGCCCTCGGGTTGGCCAAGGACAAGGGTGCGACGTTCCTGCTGGCCTCGACCAGCGAGTGCTACGGCGACCCGCTCGTCCATCCGCAGACCGAGGACTATTGGGGCAACGTCAACCCCATCGGGCCGCGCGGCGTGTACGATGAGGCCAAGCGTTTCGCCGAGGCTATGACGATGGCCTACCACCGTTATCACGGTATGGACACGAAGATTGTGCGCATCTTCAACACCTACGGCCCCCGGATGCGACTGCGCGACGGGCGGGTGGTGCCCGCGTTCATCGGGCAGGCGCTCACCGGGCAGCCGTTGACGATCTTCGGCGACGGTTCGCAGACGCGGTCGTTTTGTTACGTCAGCGATTTAATCGACGGGATTTACCGGCTCTCGCAGAGCGATTTTCACGAGCCGGTCAACATCGGCAACCCGCGCGAGATGACGATCAAGGAATTCGGCGAGGAGATCATCCGTATCACGGGCACGAAGTCGGAGTTGGAATTCAAGCCGCTGCCGGTGGACGATCCGAAGGTGCGCCAGCCCGACATCACCCGCGCAAAGAGCCTGCTCGGTTGGGAGCCGAAGGTCGATTTCGACGAGGGGATTCGGAAGACCATCGAGTATTTCCGGGGACAGATCTGAAAAGTGGATGGTGACCTCCGGGCGCGACGGGTTCTGGTGGTGGATGGTGACCTCCGGGCGCCATGGGTTAGTTTGCGGCGCAGCCGCCTAGCCAAATGGACACATCATCCAGACAACGAGGCAGCTTCGCTGCGTGGGAACCCATCGTGCCCGGAGGTCACGATCCACCTCCGAAACGCGGCGCAACCGCCGCCCGCCACGCGCTCGATTCCCACTGGCATGAGCGTTCCGCCTGTTTTCGCCAAGCCCGTCCCACCCACGTCGTCTAGGGACGTGCCGCCCGACCATTTCGACGTGCTGCCGCCCGAGGGCAAAGGCGGTGGGCGCGGTGCTCAGAACCAAGCGCTTTCCCATCTGATCGCGTACCTGATGGACAACGTGCTCAAAATTCCTGGTTCGCGGAAGGGTATCGGCATCAACCCGTTCCTCGACCTGATCCCCGTGCTCGGCGACGGCGCGGCGACGATCATCCAGATGCTTACGATCCTCGAAGGCGCGCGGCGCGGAGTGCCCAAAATCGTCCTGGCGCGCATGGGTCTGAACATCCTGCTCAACGGTGCGGTGGGCACGATCCCCGCCGTGGGCGAGGCGTTCGCGTGGTGGTACCGGCCCTCGTCGCGCAACTACCAGCTTTTGCTCAAGCACGCGCCGCAGGACGGTACCGCCGCCGTCCAGCCGCGCCGGGCGGGTGCCGGGCATTACCTGTTCGTATTCGGGCTGTTGGCGGTCGTGCTGGTGGTGATGGGCATTTTCATCGGCCTCGGCTTCTACATCCTGAGCGCGTTGTGGCACCAGTTCGCGCCGAGGTAGCGGGTCTTTATGACGGTCGATGAATTCTGCGCGACGTACCCGCGCCTCTACCACATGGCCGAAGCTGCCATGTGGCCGAGCATCCAGCGCCACGGCCTGTTGAGCACCAGCGCGCTGCTCGACCTGTACGGTGTCACGGGCGAGCGCCGGGCCGCCATCGAACGGCAGCGCCGGGCGGATTTTATCGCCGTGGACCACGCGACGCACGGCCAAGTGCTCATCCGCGACCAGAAACCCATGAGCGACGCCACGCTCGCGCCGGTGCTGGTCGACATGACGCCCGCCGAGTGGTACGCGCTGCTCAACGAGCGCGTGTTCTTCTGGGTGAGCGAGGAACGGCTGCGCGGGCTGCTCTCGGCCTACCGTCACCGGGACAACCTCGTGCTGGTGCTCGACACGGCCAAGGTGATGGCGCGCCACGCGGCGCGGACGACGCTTTCGACGATCAACTCGGGGTATTCGCGGCGCTGGGCGGTGCGGCGGGGCCGGGACACGTTCAAGAGCATCGCGGACTTTCAAATCACAGAAACCGTCGCGGGCAAGCGGGTCCGGCGGACGGTGGTGGAATGCGCGGTCAGCGGCGGCATGACGAACGTCGAGGAAGCGCTGATCGAGACCCGAGCGGTGCCGGGGTAAGGGGCGCGCAAGTTCACTGCTAACAGAGGAGACGAACCCGATGCGCTGGACCGAGAAAATTGCCAAGTTGGCGGACCCCGCGGCCTACCGCAGCGCGTGGCGCGGCCTCCGGCGCGTGATCCACCCCCAGCCCGTGCGCAAGTTCCTGCGCCACATCGACCAGCCCGCGCTGACGGCCCTCGGCGCGCGCCACGCGCCCACGCAGCAGCCGGGGAACAACTGGACCAAGTTCATCGACGCGGCGCGCTGGCTCCCGTCCAACATCCGGCGAGCGCAGGATCTGGGGCTCGACCGGGCGACACTGGGGCAGCGTATCCTCGATCTGGGCAGCGGGGCAGGGTACTTCCTGTTGGTCTGCAAGCACCTCGGGCACCCGGACATTATGGGGCTGGACGTGCCGGAACCCGCGTTTTACGGCGAGGTCTTCGCGCAGTTGGGTTTGAAACGCATCGTGGCTCACATTCAGGCTTACGAATCCCTGCCTGACGCATTACTGGCGGGCGGGAAGTTCGATCTGATCACCGCGTTTGCCACCGCGTTTCACGGGCACAGGTCGCCGACCCCGTGGGGACCGGCGGAATGGGATTTTCTGCTCAACGACCTGCGCGACCGCTTCCTGGCACCCGGGGGCCGGGTTTATTTCGATCTGAATCCCTCGCGCGACGGGACGTTCACGACGCGGGAGTTGCGCGAGTTTTTCCTGCGGCGTGGTGCGAAGATCGAGCGGCGTTCCCGGGTGATGTTCGATCCACTGCGCGCTTGAGGCGTCCGGCAGGGTTCTCGACTCAAACCCAGCCACAAGCGCAGCCGCAACGCGCCAGTTGAACAATTGCCGCGTTGCCGCTAAAGAAGGCGGAGGCCGGTTCCTCTCTGCCTTCACCCTTCATCGTTATCACCCTGCGGGCGATTTCTCGCAGACTCGAATCATCCTTCATCCTTTCTCCCTATGGGTCGTCAGTGGCTTCAGGCAAAACGCGAGGTTGCCAACCTCAAAAAAGGTCAGGTCGTCGGTCGGCTCGTGAAAGAAATCATGGTTGCCGCCAAGCTCGGCGGGCCGGACCCGGCGGGCAACGCGCGCTTGTTCACCGCCGTTGAAAAGGCGCGCCGCGAAAACGTCACGCGCGACGTGATCGAACGCGCCATCAAGAAAGGTTCGGGTACCGGCGACGAGAAACTCGTGCTCGAACACGTCGTTTTCGAGGGCTACGCGCCCAACAAGGTGCCGGTGATCGTCGAGGTCATGACCGACAACAAGAACCGCACCGCGCCCGACATGCGCGTGTTGTTCAAGCAGGGTCAGCTCGGCAACGCGGGCAGCAACAAGTTTTTGTTTGACCACGTCGGCATCATCGAGGCGCACCATGCCGACGCCGGGGCCGACCTCGAAGGGGCTGCCATCGAAGCCGGAGCGAACGACTTCGAGGGACTGACCCACGAGCAGAACGACGACATCCCCGAGGGTGCCGCCGGGGTACGCCTGCTGGCGGACGGCACGGCGGTTCACAGCGTTTCCCAGTGGCTCAGCGCGCACGGCTGGACGGTGGTGACGAGCGAGATCGGCTACGTGGCAAAGAGTTACCCCGAGTTGACCGACGAGCAGAAAGCCGAGACGGGCGCGTTCCTGCAAAAGCTCGACGACTACGACGACGTAGCCCGTGTCTGGGCAGCGGTGAAGTAGGGACCAGGCACCAGCGCTGCCGCGCGACCTGGCAGGCTAAACGTCATCAGAGGCAGGCTTGCAAGCATTTGCCGCCGCTGTTTTAGTTCCGACCAAACCGTTCGCTCATTTTTCATGAATTCCTCCTTCCCGGGCGTCTGCTTCAAATCCGTGGCGATACCGATCCTTGCCGCCGCCTGCCTGTGGTCCGCCACCGCCCAGGCGGAGGTTAGCGTCACCGTCAACCACAACGAGGACGATGCGACGGGGCAGGAGTTTCACTTCAAGACGGTTCCCGCACCGCGCCGGACGGCGGCCATCGACGCGAAATTTTCCATCGTGGACGGCGTCCGGGACCCGAACAGTCCTGCACCCGATGTTCTGCACGACGGCCAGTTGCCCGATTCGGACGATCAGCCGGAGGCGAACTTTTTCTTTAGCGGGGAAGGCGGACGGCTGTTGGTGGACTTCGGCAAGACGATCCCGGTCAAGGAGGTGGACACGTATTCCTGGCACACGGACACCCGCGCCCCGCAGGTCTACAAGCTCTATGGCAGCGACGGAAGCGGCCCGGGATTCAACGCACAGCCCAAACGCCCGCAGGACCCCGCCACGGCGGGCTGGAAGCTCATTGCCACCGCTGATACCCGCCCGCAGTTCGCCATGAAAGGCGGACAGTACGGGGTCGGCGTGACGGACCCGGACCTCCTCGGCAATTACCGCTACCTGCTTTTCGACGTGACGCGCACGGAATCCGGTGACCCCTTCGGCAACACATTCTTCAGCGAGATCGCCGTGGTCGACCGCGACGTGGTGCCGACCGCGCTGCTGGCTCCCACGAAGACCAGCCGCACCTACGACGAAAACGGACTCCAACTCGTCTTCACGAACGACGACGCGACGCTCGATCCCGCCGTGCAGGACCGTATGGTCAAGGCGTTTTTCGCCGTTTACCCGTTGATGCTGAAAGAGTTCAATCCGAACGCCTCCAAGCGCGTGAAAATTTCCATCGAGAATAGATACCGTGGGGTGGCCGCCACGGCGGGTACGACGATCCACGTCAACCCACGTTGGTTTCACCAGAATCCCGAGGATATCGACGTGGTGACCCACGAGGGGATGCATGTCGTGCAGGCGTACAAGCAGTGGGACCCGGGGTGGCTGCGCGAGGGGCTGGCGGACTACGCGCGCGCCAGGTTCGGCGTGAACAATCCCGCCGCCAAGTGGTCGCTGCCGGACTACAACCCGAAGCAAAACTACACGGACGCTTACCGCGTCACCGCGCGGTTCCTGCTGTGGCTGGAGAAACACGTCAAGCCGGGGATCGCCGTGGCGATGGACGATTCCCTGCGGCAGGGGACCTATTCGGCGGATACCTGGAAGCAGCAGACCGGCAAGAGCGTGGATGAATTGTGGCAGGACTACGTGAAGAACCCGGCGCTATGAAAACGATCCCCTGCGTCATGCTGGGCTTGCCGCTGCGTCTTTTTTCCTTGCTGTGAGCCTGCTCGTCCAGAAATACGGCGGCACCAGCGTCGGCAACCCCGAACGCATCCGCAACGTCGCCCGCCGCGTCATCGAAACCCAGCGCGCCGGGCACCGTGTCGTCACGGTCGTCTCGGCCATGTCTGGCGTGACGGATGGCCTGATCAAATTGGCGCATGAGGTCAGCCCGTCGCCCACGGAGCGCGAGTTGGACGTGCTCCTGGCCACCGGCGAGCAGACCACCATCGCCTTACTCGCCATGGCCATCGACGCCCTCGGGGCGCGCGCCGTGTCGCTGACCGGCGCGCAGGCGGGCATCGTCACCGATGGCGTTCACACCAAGGCCAAGATCGCCAACATCCCGCCCAAGAAATTCTCGCAACACCTCGCCGAACCCCAGGTGGTCATCGTCGCCGGGTTCCAGGGACAGACGATGGAGGGGCAGGTAACGACGCTCGGGCGCGGCGGCTCGGACCTGACGGCCATCGCTATCGCCTCGGCGGTCGGCGCGGACCTGTGCCAGATCTTTACCGACGTGGACGGCGTTTATACCTGCGACCCGCGCCTCGTGCCCACCGCCCGGCGGCTGGACGAATTGTCCTACGAGGAGATGCTGGAAATGGCCAGCCTCGGCAGCAAAGTAATGCAGTCGCGCTCCGTCGAATTTGCCAAGAAATTCGGTGTGAAATTCGAGGTCCGCAGTTCATTTAACGACAACCCCGGCACCATGATCATCGAAGAAAACGCCAGCATGGAGAACGTCGTCATCCGCGGCATCAGCGTGGAGAAAAACCAGGCCAAGGTGACGATCACCGGTGTGCCCGACCGACCCGGCGCGGCGGCGAAGGTGTTCACGGCGTTGAGCGAGGCGCGCGTCGTCATCGACATGATCGTGCAAAACGTGAGCATCCACGGCACGACGGACATCTCGTTCACGCTCAATAAGGCCGACCTGCCCGCCGCCGAAACGACGCTGCGGCCCGTGGTGGACGCCGTGGGCGCGGCGGAACTCCTGGCGCGCGAGGGCATCGCCAAGCTCAGCGTGGTGGGCATCGGGATGCGCTCGCACTCGGGCGTGGCGGCGAAGCTCTTCGAGTGCCTGGGGCGCGGCGGGATCAACATCCAGATGATCAGCACGAGCGAAATCAAGATCGCGGTCATCATCGACGAAGCGAGCGTGGCGGAAGCCGCCAATCTGACGCATGCGGGTTTCGGATTGGAGCACGGGCCTTACACGGTTTGAGCGTGGGCGAGGAAACCGAAAAGAACCAGGATTGGGCCTGGCTGGAGCGCAAGAATGCTCTGCGCGCCAACGCCCGTGCTGCGTTGGCCGCGCTGGCCCCCGCCGAGCGCGCCGAACGCAGCCGACAATTCATCGCGCGGCTGCGGGATTTGCCCGCGTTCCGGCTGGCGCGGCGGGCGCTGTTGTACGCACCGCTGCCGACCGAGCCGGACATCGACCCGCTGTGGATGATGGGATCGGTGGCAGACAAGCAGTGCGCCTACCCGCGCGTCGAGGGCGTGGCAACGCGGCTGTATTACGTCCACGGATTGAACGAACTGGAGCCGACGCGCTGGGGGCTGCGCGAGCCGCTGATGCTGGCGGCGCGCGAGGCGGACCTGGCGGATCTTGACGTGGTGCTGGTGCCGGGGCTGGCGTTCGACGCGCGCGGCGGGCGGCTGGGCCGGGGCGGGGGATTCTACGACCGGCTGTTGGCGGGTCGCGGGAAGCGGACGATCCTCGTCGGATGTTGCTTCGCGTTCCAGCGCTCGGGAGAGGATTTGCCGCTCGCGCCGCACGATGTGTTGATGGATTTCGTGCTGACGGACGAGGGCGTATTGTAAAGGGTGGATCGCGACCTCCGGGCGCGATGGCAATCACTTGCGGCGCAGCCGCCTTGCTTTGTAGGGCAACGGGCCCCGTTGCCGACACCGGTTGCGCCGACTGCTCTTTGCACCCTCTCCCCCTGACCATATGGGAGGAAAGCGTGATCTGTTGGCAACCGGGACGGTCGCCCTACAACCGGACAGCTAGGCAGCTTCGCTGCGGAGTGTTCTGCCATCGCGCCCGGAGGTCGCGATCCACCTCAATCCTCCTCCACGGCGTCCGGCAACTCGTTGACCTGCGCTCCCACCTGCCGGGGGAAATGCGCGGCCAATTCATCGCCGATGATTCCCACCGCCGCCACGATGGCCTCCGTGTACCGTTCGTCCTTGAGCAAGGGCCGCATGGTCGAGCCGACGATGCCTTTCCAAAATTCATCCCCGCCGCAACGATCATGAATCCCCTGGTCGCCGACCACCGCGTACGTCCGCGCCTCGGGTGCGAAATATAACAGCACGCCGTTGCGCGCGGCGGTTTTCTCCATGCCCAACTTCGTGAAGCAGGCGCGCGCCATCGCCAGCACGTCGTCCACGCCGTGATGAGTGATGAACACGCGAATTTGCCCGCTCGTCGTGCGCTCCGCCGCGGCGATCCCGGCGGTAATCCGTGCTTTGTCGAGCGCCTGGATAAAGTGCTTGGGTTTCATCGGGAAGATTGACCTGCCGTCACCAATCGCTGCCCGCGCCGCCGCCCGCGCCGCCGCCGCCGCCGCCGCTGTCGAAGAATCCACCGCCGGACGAACCGCCGCCACCGCCGGACGAACCGCCGCCGAACCCGCCACCGCCGAGGCCTCCCCCGAGCCCACCGCCCATGAAAATCGGGCCCGCGCCGGTGAACATCGTGCCGCCCCTCCCGCCTCGGAAGAAGCGCGAAACGATCAGGAACAGGACGATCAGGAAAATGATTGTGCCGATGCTCAGGCCGCCCCCCGTTGCGCCGTCCTGGCCATCGTTGGGGTGATTGCGTTGGTGGGCGGTCTGCCCGCTGCCTTTATACTCACCTTTCGTGGCGGCGATCATCGCCTCCACGCCCGCCGTCAGGCCGCCGTCAAAGTCGCCCGCCTTGAAGCGCGGGGTAATCACGTCGGCGGTGATGTCCTTGCAGGTGGCATCCGGCAAACTGCCCTCCAACCCCCGGTTGACCTCGATCCAGGTGTGATGTTCCTGCAAAAAGACAAAGAGGACCGCGCCGTTGTCCTTGTCTTTCTGGCCGACGCCCCAGGTGGCGAAGATCCGGTGACAATATTCCGCCACGTCGGATTCCGACTGCATCGTCGGGTAGATTACGACGAGCAACTGGTTGGAGGTCTGCTTCTCGAAGTCCTCCAGTTCGGCGTTGAGTTTGGCCGCCGTTTCGGGTTTTACCGCCAGCGCGTAGTCGTTGAAATAACGCGTGGGCCGGGTGGGAATCACCTCCGCCGCGCGCAGGGCGCAGGTCGCCGCCAAAAGCAGTGTGCTGCCCAACAGCAGGGGAAGCAACCACTGCCACGGGCGGGAAATTCCCTGGTGCATGGCTCGAAATGGAACGGCTGCAAATGCGAGGCAAGCGACCTGCCCCACGCTGACAGGTTACGGATGCGCGGGGACGGGCGTGGCCGCCGCCGGGGCCGGGGTGGCGCCGAACGACCCGAAATCAACCTTCGGCGCATTCTGCGCGCCCTCGTCGGCCTTGAACGGCGGCTTTTCCTTGAAGCCCATCAGGCCGGCGTAGAGCACGGCGGGAAAGTTGGTGCGCGCGGTGTTGTAATCGACGGCGGCGGTGTTGAAATCGTTGCGCGCGACGGCGATGCGGTTTTCCGTCCCCTCGATCTGCGCCTGGAGGTCGCGGAAGCTCTGGGTGGCCTTTAACTCGGGATATTTCTCCACGGTAACCAGCAACCGCGAGAGCGAGCCGGAGAGCGTGTCCTGCGCCTTCTGGTAGGCGGCGAGCTGGGCGGGATCGGTCGGCGCGTGGCTCGGGTCGATCTTGACCTGCGTGGCGCTGGCGCGGGCCTGGACGACGCCTTCGAGCGTCGATTGCTCGAAATTGGCCGCGCCCTTGACCGTGCTGACGAGGTTGGGGATCAGGTCGGCGCGGCGCTGGTACTGGGTCTGCACCTGCGCCCACTTGCCGTCCACGCCCTGCGACTTGCCGTTGAGATTATTGTAGCCACCGGCTCCGACGACGGCCGCCACGATGGCGACCAGCACCAGCACACCCACGCAACCGAGCAGACCTAATTTTTGCATGGTCCAACCCACGGTCCGACGCGGTCCTTTTGCAAGTTTTTTGTCATGAAGTGTCCGCGTTGGCATTTTTTCGGCGCGGTGCGATGATGAAAGCCGCCCACCGTCGCCCATGGATACCACGACCACCCCGGCAACCTCTTCCCGTCCCGTCGCCGTTCCCGTTGCCCGCCGCGGCAAGGCGCAGGCGGGCAACCGCGGGCTGCTCCTGATCGCGCTGTTCAAGTTGGGCAAGGCGCTGTTGTTCTTCGCCGTCGCGTTCGGCGTGATGCGCATGGGCAACAAGGATACCCAGGTCGAGGTGAAGAAGATCCTGCACATGTTCCGGATGCACGACGACGGCAAGATCGCCCGCGAAATCCTGCTCAAGGCCAACGTGATCGACAGCTCGCACATGCGGATCATCAGCGGCCTGCTGGCGCTCTATGGGGTGCTGTTCGCCATCGAGGGATTCGGTTTGCTGGCGCGCAAACGATGGGCCGAATATTTCACGGTCATCATGACCGCGACGGGGATTCCCATCGAGTTGTACGAGATTTTTCACCGGACCAACCACGCCAGTTCCGGGGTGGCCAAGTTGGTGCCGGAGGATCAGCGCCACCTGTTCGTTTTCGATAAACTGATGATCCTGAAGATATCGGCGTTGGTGATCAACGTGGGCATCCTGTGGTTCCTCATCCACTACGTGCGGCGCAACGGTTCGCACCAGCCTGCGACGCTGGCGGACGCCCAACTGCCCGGCGGGGGCGAGGGGAGCAGGCCGCCCGCCGTCTGACGCATGGCAACCCGTCCGCCCAAGGCGCCCAAGGCACCGAAGACCCCGCCGCCGACCGCCGAGGCCGTGGCGGCGCGGTTGGCGGCCCTGCCTACGGTTGGCGCAAGGTGCCAGCTCTGGAAAGAGGCGGAGCTAAAATGCCAGCTTCAGGCCAAGGAGCGGCTCCTGGTTTCGGCGGCGCTGGCGCGGCTGCGCGACGAGCGGCAGGTGCTTGCGCTGACCCAGGGGAAGACGACGCTGTACCTGTTCGCCAAGCCGCTGCGCGAGTGGTTGGGGGACGGGGTGGCCGGGGCGGCGGGCCGGGAGAGCGGCACGCCGACCAAGGAGGAAGACATTTTTGAGATTTACGCGCGGCTGGTGCGGCAATCGGGCGGATTCCCGGACGTGCGGATCGCCGCGTTAGGGTCGGCTGAGGGGAAGCGCGGCGAGCAGTTGGTGGCGCTTTGGCGGGAAGGCCGGGCGACGTTCAGTCAGGGGGATTGGTCGCTGGCGGACGAGGTGTCGCGCGAGGCGGCGGTGGAACTGAACGGCGAGCGGTATCTGCTGGTGCGGCTGGAATAAGAGGGCGCAAGGTGGATTGCGACCTCCGGGCGCGATGGGGTTCAACTGCGGCGCAGCCGCCTGGCTCATAGCAGCGCATCCCAGACAGACAGGCAGCTTCGCTGCGGGGTTTTGCCATCGCGCCCGGACGCGATCCACGTCGCCGATCCAGCTCGCTGTCAGCGCGAAACCTGCTCCTTTTCTGTGCTGGAACTTCTGTCCGCCGCCTTCTACCTTTTGCCTTTCCTGCCATGTCGCAACCCCTTCCAGACGACGATGCGAGCCTCGCGCTCGACCCCTTCGCGGACTGGGTTTTCCACGAACCGCGCCAGCCCCACGCCAGCGTCGCGGGCCTGAACGACCGCGCCCTGGGCCGCCTCCTGACGCAGTTCAAGCGCCTGAGCGTCCCCGGCGTCCGGCGCTTGTCCGAACCCGCGCCGCTGGTCGTCTCGCCGCAGCCGGGCTACGGCAAGTCGCACCTCCTGGGCCGCCTCTTCGCCGCGCTCGAAGGCCGCGCGACCCTGATCTACGTCGCGCCGTTCCAGAGTCCCGGCCTGTGCTGGCAGTCCATCCTGATACGCACCATCCAGGAACTCTCCTTCCCCGACCGCGCCGACCCCGCCAACACCATTCTGGGCGAACCCGCCACGCAGCTCGACGCCTTCGCGCACGGCGTCCTGGCGCACCTCGTCGCCGCGTTGATCGAATCCGGCAAGGCCGAACACCCCGACCCCGCCGGGGCCGCCGCCTGGCTGCGCGAGCGTCCGCTGGAATCCTTCGCCCTCGCCGATCCCGCCCACCCGTGGTCCCACTGGCTGCGCACGGTGTTCGAGACGTTCCACCACGAACTCGAAGCGCAACTGCGCCGCGCCGGGGTCGTGCTGCAATCGCCCGGGTGGCTGCGCGTGCTCTTTGCCTACGCGTCGTCGCGCGTCGGGGACGACGTGCGTGCGCTGTGCCTGGCGTGGCTGGGCGGCCAGACGCTCGAACCCGCCGAGGCCGCACGCATTGGCCTGCGCGCCGGGGAATCCACGCCCGCCGACCTGCCCGACCAGATCAACGAACTCTGCTGGCGGCGGCTGCTCGACTTCTGCGAACTCGCGGGTTTTTACCGGCCTTTCGTCTTTTGTTTCGACCAGACGGAAGCCTACGGCCATTCGCCCGTGCTGGCGCGCGCGTTCGGCACCGCCGTGGCGCAGCTGCACCTTTCCGCCGCGCACCAGATGATCGTCGTTACGGCCAACCAGCAGCCCTGGGAGGAAACCGTGGCGCGCTACCTCGAAAACGCCGACAAGGACCGCTTCGCGCCGCTGCCGCTCGAAGGCCTCAACCGCGCGCAGGGCGAGGAACTGATCGGCCTGCGCTGCCGCCAGCGCGGCATTTCGGACGAGATCACGGACGCCTTTTTCGGCGACCGCCGCTGGCTGGAAGAACGTTTTCCCACCGGACGCAACCGCATGGGCACGCGCCAGTTTCTCCAGGTGTGCAGCGGGCGCTGGAACCAGCCGGAAGGGTGGTGGAAAGCGTCGCTGGCGCGGCCCGCCGGGGTGTCCGCCGCCCCGGAGTTGCCGACGCTTACCGAACTGCTCGACCGCTACGCCGAAGACGCCCTGGGCAAGCCGCAGCGCCTCGGCTACAACCCGGACGCGTTGCGCTGGCTCGTCGAGGAGGCCGCCCGGGGGCGCGAGGATTTCAAGCCTGCCATCAACGCGGCCAGCCCGCGCGGGTATTTGCCCGTGGTGTGGAGCGGGCGGGGCGGCAACCGGGTCAAGGTGTTCCTGGGTTTCGAGCCGGGCGACAACTGGAAACGCTGGCGCGCGATCCTGGCCGAGGCGCGGACGGTCTGCGCGCCGGGCCGCGACAAGGCGGTGTTTTTCCGCACGCCCGAGCAGGCGGCGATTCCTGGCGAGCGTTGGGCCATCGCGGAAGAGGTGGCAACGGCGAAACGCTCGTTTTTCGACCTGATCGAGCTGGACGACAACATGACCGCCGAGCTTTACGGCGCGCGCACGCTGTATCTGGACGCCGTAGCGGGGGATTTGCCGTACCGCGCCGAGGATGTGCAGGCGTTTTTGTCGCGCGAGCTGGAGCCGTTCTGGCAGCGTATCCGCCAGATGCCGCCGCCCCACGATTGAACCGCGCAGGCGGGATCGCGCCTGGAGGGTCACGAGCTGCCTGTGCCCTTGCCGCCAGATAGGTTTCTGTTACTTTTGCCGACCTGTCCACGCCCGCCGCCACCGCCGATTTCTCTCGATCTGTGTCTCCCGCCGTTGAACCCGCCCTCCACCGAGCCGCTCCCGCCGAGGACCGGCGCGCCTCCCGCTGGGATTACGTGCTTGCGCTCGCGCTGGGCGCGGGGCTGCTGGCGTTCGGTTGGTACGACGTGCGCGCGTTTCTCGCCAGCGCCCGCAAACCGCCGCTGACCTTTGCGATGACGGCGCGTCCCGGCGGGGTGCGGGTGGGCGCGTCGCTGGAATTTTACCGCAACTTCACGGACGATTACGTGCGGTTGGAGAACTTCGCCGCGCTTGAAACCTACGGCAACTCCTCTTACCGGCACGGCCTCGGACCGGTCTGCACGCTGGAAATCGTCTGCAAATCAGCGCACGCGAAACTAGGCTACGGGATTGGCAACGGCTTTCCTGATCAGGAGATGGTCGTCACCTGCAACGGGCAGGTCGTGGAAAAGATCGACCACCTTGCGCCGGGCAACCTCGTGCGCTCGCTCGCGCTGGACCTCCACCCCGGCAGCAACGTGGTGACGTTCACATTCAAAAAATACAACCACGACGGCGTGAACGAAAACGCCGGTGAGCCCCGCGCCATCGCGGTGACGTTTTTCGGCCTCGATCTCCTTGAATGAGCACGGCAGTTCTCCCTGATCCGGCGGCGGCCGCCCGCGGCGAAAACCTGCCGCCCGCACCCGTGCCGCGCTTGACGGGGCGGGACCTGGCCCAGATCTGCGGTCTCTACTTTTTCTCGCGGCTGCTGGTCGTCGGCGCGGTGGTGCTCGCGCATCAGGTAATATTGCCGGGACCCTTCGCCGCGGCGAGCCGGTCGTGGGTCGAACGACTGGTACAGTGGGATTCCAACTGGTATCTGGAGATCGTCACCGACGGCTACAAGTTCGATCCGCACGGCGCCTCGAGCGTCGCGTTTTACCCGCTGTATCCGTACCTCATCCGCGTGCTGTGGTGGGCGGGGCTGCCGCCGCAGGTCGCGGGCTACGCCGTCTCGCACGCAGCGCTGTTCGGAGCCTGCCTGTACCTGTGGCGGCTCGCCGCGCTGGAAACCCGTTCGACGACCGTGGCCAACCTCGCGGTGACGTTTCTGGTGCTTAGCCCGGGGGCAATGTGGTTCGGGATGATCTACACGGAGTCGCTGTTTCTATTGACGACCGTTGCCTGCCTGTTCGCCGCGCGCCGGGGCCGCTGGGTGGAGGCGACGCTGTGGGGCTACGCCGCAGCGATTACGCGCACGCCGGGGCTGCTGCTGGCGGGCTTCCTCGTGTTGGAAGCGGCGCAGCAGTGGTGGGAGGCGCGCCGCAGCCAGGTCCCACTGGCGGCGGATTCACCACAGGCAGGGATGGTGGCCCCCCGCCGCGCGTGGCCGTCGCTGTTCGCGCGCCTGGCGCTGGCCGGGACTGGACCCGTGCTCGGGCAACTGACTTTCCTGATCTTTCTGCAGGTGCGGTTCGGCGATTGGCACGCCCAGCAGCGCACGATGACCGCCGGGTGGTTCGCGGGCGGCCCGCGCTGGCCGTGGACCGCGCTAATCCAGGAATGGCGCTGGTTGGACCCGATCTACACGCTGTTGGCCGATCCGTTGCTGGCCGTGGTCTTGGCGGCAGGTGTGGCGAGCTTCTGGACGCTGCGCCGCTGGGGTTATCCCGCGCTGGTGCTGACGCTGTCCACGCTTTACCTGGTCAGCACGAACGGTGACAGCCTGTTGCGCTACCTATCCACCGCCGCGCCGGTGTACCTGGTGTTGGCGCAGGCGGCGCGGCGTTCGCGGCTGTTGGAGACGGTAATCGTCGGCAGTTCGGTCGGGATCATGGTGCTGTTGACGGTGTTGCTGGCGAGCGGCTATCGAATCATTTGAGGCAAGGCGGAAGATGCGAGTGACGGGTGGTGGGTGGTGATGCAGGATGACAGACCTCTGAAGAAAAGCGTCATTTCACAAACCACTCCCACAACTCACATCCGCCTCTCACAACTTTTGCCTTCTGCCTTTTTCCATGTGGTTCCTGCTCTCGCTCCTCAGTGTTTGCGCAGTCGTCGCGGGCCTGACCGGCCCGGGCTCGCTCGTCGTTGACGCCTGCCTGCCCTTCCGGCAGCGCCCGGCGGCGCGGCTGTTTCTGTCGCCGTTGCTCGGCCTTGCCCTGCTTCTGCTGCCCGCGACGCTGCTGGGCTGGTTCGGCGGCGGTTTTCGCTGGTGGATCTGCCTGCCGCTCACGCTGGGCCTCGTCTCGGCAGGCCGCTGGCGACGCACTCTGTCGCGCCACGGCAGCATCCGGCAGGCGGCTACGCTCGCCGCCTTCTGCGCACTCGCTTCTTTTCCACTTTTGGGTCAAATCTTCCTCTGCCGGGCGTTCGACCCGTTTAACGACGCGTTTTTCTACCTCGTCCAGGCCCAGTGGCTCCAGGGCCACGGCTTCGCCGAGACCGTTCAGCCGAGCGGTTTTTACCCGGCCTGGGCGCAGGTGGCCACCTTTCAGCAGACCAGTCTGCGGATGGGGCCGTCGTTTCTGCTCGGCTGGTGGCAGGCGGCAGCCGGGGTGCCGTGGTCGTACCAGGCTTATCCGGCGGCGGCTTCGCTCATGCTCGTCATGGGCGGCCTGGCCGTCGGCGGGGCGGTGCTGGCCGTTTGTCCGGGCTGGCGACGCGCGGCGTGGCTGGCGGCGTTGATCGCCGCCGTGGGCCGCAACGGATTTGCCTATGGGCCGACCTTCGGCTTCCTTCCGCAAACCTGCGGCCTCGCGTTCGCCGCCGGGACCCTGGCCTTGCGTGGACTAGAAATGGCGTCACCCGTGCCTCCTACTCTCGGTCCGATCCGCCAACGGCTGCGCG
The DNA here is from genome assembly GCA_964242205.1 of uncultured Chthoniobacterales bacterium. Classification (GTDB taxonomy): domain Bacteria; phylum Verrucomicrobiota; class Verrucomicrobiia; order Chthoniobacterales; family SZAS-18; genus CAHJWO01. The sequence continues at coordinate 20,349 of CAXTBX010000029.1, read as the reverse complement.
CGGGGTTCCCGCTGGCGCTGCTGGCGGCGGCGGTCGTTTTCTGCTACCCGGAGGCGTTTCCGTTCCTCGTGGCGGCCTGGCTCGCGTCGCACACTTTGCATCCCACGTTCCCGCGTAGTTTCGCGGAATGGCGCGTGTGCTTTGCCCGGACGTGGCCCACGGCGCTGCTGGTGGTGTCGCTGGTCAACGTCGAATGGGTCCGCGTCTGGGAGGCGTTGCGGATCCAGGCGCACGTCGTGGCCGGTTTTCCCGTGGACTGGCCGCCCTGGGAGTTCGCCGCGCATTCCCTGGGACTGCGCGCGCCGTACTTCGCCGCCCGCGCCTGGCTCTGGCACGTCCGTTGGTTCCATTGCCTGTTGACGCTGCCCTTCGTCGCCGGATTCGCGTGGCTGCTCTGCCCCCAGAAAAATGCGGTGAAAACCCTTCGTTCTCAGCCGCAAGCCCTCCTGCCGCTGGCGCTGCAACTGGCGGGTTTCGCGGCGGCGTTCGCCTGGTTTCGCTACGCCGTGGCCAACCCCTGGCCGCAAGGCCTGGACGGCCACCCGCCGGGCCTCGGGCAAACGTGGAGCCAGTTCAAACTCAGCACCTGGGCGAGCCTCGCCGCCGTCGCGCTGACGGTGGGCGGACTGCTCGCGGTCGCCCGCCGTTGGCAGGTCTTGGCGACGGGGCTGCTGTTGGTCTGGGCCGTCACGGAGTTGGCCTGGAGCGTGCACGGCTTGGGGCATCCGACGCGGGCGTTCCGGCACGCGGTGGGGGTGAGCGCCGATCCCTTTGCCAAGCTGCTAACCCTGCGGGACGTGTTGGCTGCCGTGCCGAAGGATGACGTGGTTTATCTCGATTTTCAGGGCGACGATTTTGAATCGCTTAAAACCCGGGAACTGCCGGTTTACTTCCTGTCCGACCGCCGTCTGGCCGGGAACTGGGCCGCCGACCCGGGATTGCTCGCCCACCTCCTGCCCGAGGACGAACGGAACCTGCCCGTGACGCAGGCGGACTGGATCATGCACGCGTCGCGCGACAACGTGGGTGGATTGCACTTCGAACTGGAGCAGGTAGGGAGGAGGGTCCGGGGCCAGCCCTGACTTCGGCAGGTGAATGGCGACCTCCGGGCGCGATGGCAACACACTGCCGCGTAGCGGCCCATCTGTCTGGATTGAACGTTTATTGATTCAGGCGTCAGCGCCGCGAGTGGATCCATCGCGCCCGGAGGTCGCCATCCACCTTGGCCTTTCACCCGCGCCCCGGCGGATAAAAGTTGAGCAAACACGGTTTGGGTGCCACGCTTCCCTGTTCATCCGTCCACCGCTTCCATGCCGCTTTCCCCCGTCGTCCTTCCCACCGCCGACCTGCACGGTAAAAACGTGCTCGTCACCGGCGGCCTGGGTTTCATCGGCTCCAACCTCGCGCGGCGGCTCGTCGCAGCGGGTGCGAACGTCACACTGGTGGATAGCCTCATCCCCGAGTACGGCGGCAACCCTTTTAACGTCGAAGACCTGCGCGGGCGGGTGCAGGTCAACGTCACCGACGTGCGCGACCCGCACAGCATCAACCATCTTGTCACCGGCCAGGATTACCTCTTCAACCTCGCCGGGCAGACCTGCCACCTCGACAGCGTCCGCGACCCGCAGACCGACCTGGAAATCAATTGCCGCGCGCAGCTTTCCATCCTGGAAGCCTGCCGCAAGCGCAATCCGGCCATCCGCGTCGTCTTCACCAGCACGCGCCAGATCTACGGCGTGCCACGCTACCTGCCCGTGGACGAGGACCACCCGCTCGCGCCCGTGGACATCAACGGCATCAACAAGGTCGCCGGGGAGAGTTACCACCTCTTTTACCACCGTATCCACGGCGTCCGCGCGAGCGTCCTGCGGCTGACCAACACCTACGGCCCCCGGATGCGCGTGAAGGACGACCGCCAGACGTTCCTGGGCATTTGGTTCAAGCGCCTGCTCGATGACGAGCCGTTGCGCGTGTTCGGCGACGGCCTGCAAATCCGCGATTTTAACTACGTGGACGACGTGGTAGACGCGCTGCTGCTCTGCGCCACGGACGAGCGCGCCGACGGACAGACGTTCAACCTGGGTGCCCCGGATTGGATCAACCTGCGCGACCTAGCCGCGCTGATGGTGGAGGTGTACGGGCGCGGCGAGTACGAGATCGTGCCCTTCCCGCCCGAGCGCAAGGCCATCGACATCGGCAGCTATTACAGCGACCACCAACGCATCGGCAAAATCCTGGGCTGGCAGCCGCGCGTGCCGCTGCGCGAGGGGATTGCGCGCACGTTGGAATATTTCGACGCGCATCGGCGGCACTATTGGAACGCGCCGGAAACCGCCGTCGTCACCGTGGCATGAACCCGCCCGGTGTCATCCCTCAGACCGACCCGCACGCGGCCTACCTCGCGCAGGCAGCGGAAATCGACGCGGCCATCGCTCGCGTGCTCGCCAGCGGGCGCTACCTGCTCGGCCCCGAGACAGAGTCGTTTGAGGCGGAGTTCGCGGCGTGGGTGGGCGTGCGCGAATGCGTTAGCGCAGCCAGCGGCACGGAAGCGCTCCACCTCGCATTGCGCGCCTGCGGGGTGGGCGAGGGGGACGAGGTCGTCACGGTGTCGCACACGGCGGTGGCGACGGTCGCCGCCGTCGAGTTGTGCGGCGCGCGGCCCGTGCTGGTAGACATCGAAGCGGACAGTTTCACGCTGCAACCCGCCGCGCTGGCGGCAGCGCGTACCGACCGCACGCGCGCCGTGGTGCCAGTGCATCTGTATGGCCAGGCGGCGGACCTCGGGCCAATCGTAAAATTCTGCCAGCAACACGATCTCTGGCTAATCGAGGATTGCTCGCAGGCGCATGGCGCGCTGTACGGCGGCCAGCAGGTCGGCACGTTCGGCGACGCGGCGGCGTTTTCATTCTACCCCACGAAAAACCTCGGCGCGCTGGGCGACGGCGGCGCAGCGGTGACGAATGATCCTGCGTTAGGTGACACGATGCGCGCCCTGCGCCAGTACGGGTGGCGCAAGCAGCGGTACGTCAGCGAGGAATCTGGTTGGAACGGTCGGCTGGATGAAATTCAAGCCGCGATCCTGCGCGTCAAACTGCGCGCCCTCGACGCCGATAACGACCGCCGACGCGTACTCGCCACGAGCTACGATGTGGCCCTGGCGGAAATCGGCAGCCTCACTCGCCCGGCGGAACTGCCCGGTCGCCGCCACGTCTGGCACCAATACGTTGTGCGCTGCGCCGATGGCACCCGCGACGCCGTGGCGGATGGCCTGCGCGCGGCGGGCATCCACACGCTCGTCCACTACCCGGTACCGATCCATCAGCAGCCCGCCTACGCCCGTCGGCAACTCGCCGTTGGAGACCTGCGTGAAACCGAACGCGCCGCCCGCGAGGTCCTCTCCCTACCCATGTATCCGCAACTCGCGCCGGAGGCCGTTGGGCGCGTTGCATCGGCTTTTGCGAAGTAGCAACGACGGCCTCTCGCTGTCTGCAATGGTATAGTCGCGCCCTCTGTCGCCTTTTGTCGTTTGACCCGCGTACCACTTTCTTTTACATAGAGACGGATTGAATACCCCTGAAATGCCGTCCCCGGTGGCCGGTCGCAAGCTGGCCTCGGTTTCCGCCTTCTTTCCCGCCTACAATGACGGTGGCACCATCGCGTCGATGGTCGTCACGGCGCTCATGACCCTGCGGGACTGCGCGGACGACTACGAGGTCATCGTCGTCAACGACGGCAGCGCCGATTACACCGGCGAACTGCTCGACGAACTCGCGCGCATCCACGCCCCCCACGTCCGCATTGTCCATCACCCGCGCAATCGCGGCTACGGCGCGGCCCTGCGCACGGGCTTCGCCACCGCGCGCAAGGAATGGCTTTTCTACACCGATGGCGACGCGCAGTACGACCCGCGCGAGCTGCGCCGCCTCGTCGCGGAATGCATCGCGCGGGGCGAGCAGGTGGAGGTCGTCAACGGCTACAAAATCAGTCGCAACGACCCGTGGTATCGCCTGATCATCGGGCGGATGTACCATCACTTCGTCAAGTGGTTGTTTGGCTTTAAACTGCGCGACGTGGACTGCGATTTTCGCCTCATCCGCCGCGCGATGTTCGACACTGTCACACTGCGCTCCGATAGCGGCACGATCTGCCTCGAACTCGTGAAAAAATTCCAGGACGCCGGTTGCCGTTTCGCCGAGGTGCCGGTGCACCACTATCACCGCGCGTTCGGCCAATCGCAGTTCTTCAACTTCCGGCGCCTGCTGCGCACGCTGGTCCAGCTGTTCGGGCTGTGGCGTGAACTCGTTTGGCGCGTCCCGAAAAACGCACCGCCACAGACGCTCCCGCCCGTCCCACCCGCCGCGATGAACCCCACCCTCGCCAGCCGGGAAACCCTGCGATGAACTGGTTTCTCGCGGCCTGGACCATCGCGCTCCACGCGGCGTTCTGGGGCCTGGGTCTGACGCTGTTGATCCTGCCCGCGCGCTGGCGGCGGTTCTGGCCCGCGTTCGTCGCGCCGGTGGGTCTGGCGCTGCAATCTGTCGTGGTCTGGGCGGGTGCGCACACGTCGCTGCCGGGGACGGACAGCTACGCGCTCGCGTCGCTCGTCCTTCCACTGGGCTTGCTCGCGGGCGCGTGCTGGCACTTCGGCGCACGCGGAGTGGTGACCCTGCTAAGGGTCATTACCCAATGGTGGGTCCTGGTGCCGATCCTGTCGATTTCGTTCGTGCTACAGATCGCGCCCTTCACCAGGCCGCCCGCGCGTCTGACGGTCCTGTCGTTGGGCAGTTGCGACGCCGCCGACTACGCCGCCGGGGCGCGGGTGTTCAAAGAATTCTCCAGCCGCGACCGCTCCGGTTTCCTCGGTCAATCCGAACAGGTGCGCGGCTTGTCGGTAGATAATTTTTACGATTTCTGGTTGCGCATCAACCACTTCACGCCCTCGGCGCTGCTCGCGCTCAACGCTACGCTCCTGCGCCGCCAACCCTACGAATTGACGAGCCTGTTGGGCATCGTTTTTATCGGATTGACCTTGCCACTGGTGTTCTGGCTGGGTCGGGCGCTGTTCCGGTTCCGGCCCATGGCCGCCGCCGCCGTCACGCTGCTTTACGGTTGTAGCCCGGTGCCGCTGTACGCGATGGCCCAGGTGGCGCTGGGCCAACTCCTGGCCGCTCCGGCGGTGGCGCTGATCCTCTGGACCGGCTACCAGGCGAACCGGGCCGCGCACCGCGCCAACCCACGCCCGCTGTGGACGTACTCCGGCCTGCTGCTGGCGGGTAACGTGCTGATCCTCGGCGGCTACAACTTTTTCGTCGTGTTCGCCTACGTGCCGTTGGCGACGTTCGTCGGCGCGCGGCTCCTGTGGCAGCGGCGCGGCTGGCGGGCGGTGGGTCGGTTGGCGGCGTTCATCGCGGTGAACTTGCTCGCGTGCGCGCTGCTCCTGCCGGAGCGCGTGATCGGCCTGGGCGAACGGTTTCTGTTGTTCAACAAAACTCCTTTTGGCTGGAAGATCCCCGCGTTCCGGCCTGACGGCTGGTACGGCGCGTTCGGCGACGCCTACTTGCAACCGGCGTCTGCGCTGTCGCTCTGGTTGGGCATTCTCTGCCTGCTGGCCCTGGGCGCGGCACTGTGGTGGTTGCTGCGCACGGGCCGGGGACGCCTGGTCGCGCTGGCAGCCGCCTGCGCGTTGCCGATCTTTGGCGGCTACGGCATCCTGATTTGGGAGGAAGCAGCGCACATTCGCCTGAACGCTTCCTACGACGCCTACAAGCTTTTCACGGTGTTCTATCCCGTGCTGTTGCTGAGCCTCTGTCTCTGGCTGCCCGCGGGTCTGCAAAGGCCGTCCCGGCTGTCGACACGCTTCTTCACCCTGGCCCTGGCTGTGTTGCTCCTCGTGGTGAACGTGCGGGGAGCGTTGTACTACAACACGGCCTTGCGCCAAAGCCCTTACACCATTGGGTCGGGCATGAGCGAACTTGCTGCCGTGGAGGCGAATCCCGCCATCGACGGTGGCATCAACATCCGCCTGCAGTCGCTCTGGGATTCCCTGTGGGCAGACCAGTTTTTACTGCATAAACGACACTATTTTGTTTATCCCATTTACGAGGGCCGGACCGTCACCCCGCCTTACGGACGCTGGAACCTGGAAGAACGTTACACGGCGGCCCAACCCTCCACGGACACGCCCAACCCGTTGTCCGCCAACGGCGAATTTACGCTCGTGGACCGTACCGCTCCCGGTTTCGTGGAAACCACGTTGCTGAGCGGTTGGTACGAACCAGAACGCTACCGCGGCAGCCGCTGGTGCTGGGCGAACGCAACACCGGTCATCTCCGTGCTCAACCCGCACCCGGCGGCGCTCGACGTAGAGTTGAGCTTGAATCTGCGCAGCATCGGGACCAGAAAAGTAGCTCTCTACGCGGGGGATACTCTCGTGTGGGAGGGAACGAGCAATGCCGACCCACAAGAGTATCCTCCCGTATCACTGCACCTGCCGCCCGGCGAAACGCGGCTGCGTTTCGCGTCGCCCACGGCGCCTGATAGCCTGCCGGGCGACTCCCGCGCCCTGTTGGCTGCGCTCTACGGCTTCCGCTTGCGTCCCACTGGTACCGTCGGCAGTGCGGCGCATCCCTGATCCGACCGCCGCATGTCCGCGCCCACCGCTTTCAGCGGCGTGACACCCCACGCCTACGGCGTCATGCGCGCCGTCGAGGATGCCCACTGGTGGTTCGACGCGATGGAATCCATCAGCGCCCGTATCCTGGAAAGTTACCCTCCAGCGAACCAGGTATGTGCCGTGCTCGACGCCGGTTGCGGCACGGGACGCAATCTTGGCTTCCTGCGCCGCCGCTATCTGGAGGCGAGCGTGACCGGCCTGGATTTTTCGGCGGTGGCGTTGCACCATTGCCGGACGCGTGGGCTGGACCGTTTGGCGCGGGGTTCGGTGGATGCGTTGCCGTTCGCGGACGCGTCGTTTGATCTCGTGACAAACTTCGATGTGCTCACGGCGAGCAGCGTCGACGATGCGTCCGCGTTGCACGAGTTCGCGCGGGTCCTTCGCCCCGGCGGACAACTCCTCTTGCGCGTGGCAGCCTACCATTTTCTGCGCGGTCGGCACGACGCCGAATGGAACATCGGACGGCGTTACCGGCGCGCGGACCTCCGGCGAAAAATCGTCGGCGCAGGCCTGACGGCGCGGGTGGCCAGTTACGCGAACACGCTGTTGTTTCCCATCGCGGTGGGCAAACGCTGGGCCGAAAACCTTTTCCCGCCCAAGGCGCAGACCAGCGACTTGCAAATCGGCGCGGGCGACAGTCCGACCGCCAAAATGTTGCGCGCCTTGTTGGCGAGCGAAGGACGCTGGGTCGCGGCGGGGCGGCTGCCGTTTGGCCTCTCGGTGGTCATCCTGGCAGAAAAACCCCCAAGGTAGGGAGGGATCTTCGAGCCCTTCCCTGACTCGCGCCGCAGGTGCCTCTGCATCTCTCCGTACGCGTCCTCAACTTCCGACGCTCCCTGCTCATGTCAATCCCGCCCCCATTCCTCCTTCTGCCTTCTGCCTTCTGCCTTCTGCCTTCTGCCTTCTGCCTTCTGCCTTCTGCCTTCCGCCTTATTCCCTGCGCCCCTCGTCCACTTCGTAATAATCGAAATACGTCACCAGATCCGTCCGGTGCCCCAGCCCGCTCCCGGTCTTGTATTCTTCCAACTCCTGCGTCGAACCGTCGTCCTCGTCGCGCAGTCCGCGTTTGGTGATGAACTTGTTCCACACCAATTTCTGCTCCTCACTCAGCCGAATGCCACGCGTGTAGCACCACTCCAAAATCTCCCGATCATCGCCTCCCCGCCCGACGGCCTCACACAACGCCGGGTAATCCACCCCCAGATACCGGCACATGCGCCCGTCGAAACCGCCGCCGAGGTTTTCTTCGTAATCGGGCCTCAATTCTCCCGCGCTACGCAGCCGCATTTTATGCACCATCCGCGCAAAATAGACGATGCCGTCGACGCGGTCGTAGGCGCTGCGGGGATACGGCAGCGAGGCAGATGGATCAGGCATAAATTAACGTGAATCTCATCGTCGCCCGGGAATCAATACCGGCTTGGCCGGAAAAAGCACGATCAACGCGACGGCGGCCAGGGTCACGCCCATCCCGAGAAACATCGTCGGCGTGACGGCCTCGCCCAAGATCGCCCAACCCAGCGCCACGGCCACCGCCGGATTCACAAACGCATACGTACCCACCAGCGCGGGCGAACACACGCCCAGCAACCACACGTAGGCGCTGAATCCGACTAGCGACCCGATCAACACCAGATAAACGAACGCCCAACCGCTGCGCGCGGTGATCGCGTGCAGATCGAGCGCCGCCCATTCGCCGTGGATGCTCCCCGCGACGACCAGGAAACTACCTCCGAGCAGCATCTGCGCGCCGACGCCCAACGCTGCCGACGCGGGCTTTGCGGCGCGCCGCGTGTACAGCGACCCCGCCGCCCAGATCGCCGCTGCGCCCAAGATCAGGACCACGGCACCGTAAAACTGCGTGGAGGTCGGCACTGCCGCCCGGTCGGCCATCGGTGTCGCCGTGGGATGCACCAGCATCCCCACGCCGACCCAGCCCAGGGCCAGCGCAGCCAACATGATCCAGCCCGGACGCGACGACATGCCCGCCCACCAACCAAACAGTAGCAAAAACATCGGCACGGTGGTCACGAGCAACGCGGCCAGCCCGGTGGGCAGGTAGAGTTCGGACAGGGTCACGCCGCCGTTGCCGCCGAGCAACAAACACGCGCCGACGATGGCCGCATCGCGCCACTGCGTGCGAGTGGGCCAGGGTGTTCTGAGCCACGCCTTGGCGAACGTGATCATGATGACACCCGCGATCATGGACCGCACGCCCGCCATCAACAACGGCGGGATGGATTCGATGGCCACCCGGATGCCGAGGTACGTCGATCCCCACACGATGTAAACCGCCAACAGCGCGAGCACGATCTGCCCCCGCGTCGCGGCGGCAGGCGGCGGGTCGGCGGCGACGGTGGCCGGGGGCGTTGGCGGCTGGTGGGTCTGGACGATCATGGCGGGGACACAACGAACATCGGTTGACCCCGTTCGTCCAGACCTTCCGCTTTCTCTCTGCTTTCATCCTTCATCCTTCTGAACGGTGTATACTCCCGGTGTGACGATCCAGAGCCAACCCCCGCCCGCGTCGCGTTTTACCCCGGACGACCAGACCCTCACCTACCTCCGCGCGCTCGGCGTCCGCTACCCCAATATCGACGCTACTCTCGTCGCCATCGCCAGCCTCCACGCCTCCCTGACGCTCCCCAAGGGCACGATCCACGTCATCAGCGATGTGCACGGCGAATTTAAGAAACTCCTCCACGTCATCAACAATGCTTCGGGCAGTCTCCGCCCGCTTGTCGAGCAAACCTTCGGCAAGCGCCTCACCGCCGGCGAAAAACTCGACCTGCTCAACATGATTTATTACCCGCGCGAGACGTATCCGATCCTCTCGGAACGCCTCCCGGACGACGCGGCCAAGCGCGCCTTTCTGCGCCGCCAAGCGCGCCTGGAAATCGAACTCCTGCGCCGCATCTCGCGCCCCTACAGCCTGGAGGGGATCGAGCACGTTTTTCCGCCGAACTTCAAGCCCCTCCTGCGCGAACTTCTCTTCGGCGCGTACCTCGAACGCAGCGACGCCTACACCGACGCCCTGCTCGACCAGTTCGTCGCCCACGGCGAGGAACTCCCCTTTCTGCGCATCTTGGCGCGCGTGATCCGTAACCTGCTCTTTTCGGAACTCATCGTTGCGGGCGATTTCGGCGACCGCGGACCACGCATCGACAAGGCCATCGACCATGTCATGCGCCAGCCCAACGTGGCGATCACCTGGGGTAACCACGACGTTTCGTGGATGGGCGCATGTCTCGGGCAGGACGCCTGCATCGCCACGGTCCTGCGCATGAGCCTGCGCTACCAGCGGCTTTTCCAACTGGAGATGGGTTACGGCATCCCGATGGCCCCGCTCGAAAAGCTCGTGCGCAAGGTTTACTACGACGACCGCGCGGAATTTTTCCCCTGCCTGGGCAGCGGCATCCGCGACGCCCTGACCATGTCGCGGATGCAGAAGGCGATGGCCGTCATGCAGTTCAAACTCGAAAGCCAGACCATTGAGCGCAACCCCGATTTCCAGCTCGACCACCGCCGCCTGCTTCATCGCATCCACCCGGAGGAAGGCACGATCAACCTCGACGGCAATGTCTATCCGTTGCGCGATCTCTACCTACCCACCGTCGCCTGGCACGATCCCTACACGTTGACCTCCGACGAACAGGAGTGTCTGGACCAACTGCGCGCCTCCTTCCTGCAAAGCCAGACGCTCTGGGAGCAGATGCGCTACCTCGAACGCAAAGGCCGGATGCACCTCATCCGAGATTACAACCTCATCTTCCACGGCTGCGTGCCCGTGGACGCAAACGGCGAATTCTTATCTTTCCGCATCGACGGCGTCGAACACCGTGGGCGCGCCCTGTTCGACGCCGTGGACAGCGCCGTCCACCACGCCTTCCGCGACCGTCAACCGCGCGACCTCGACCTGCTCTGGTACCTCTGGTGCGGCCCGCTTTCGCCGCTGTTCGGCAAAGATAAGATCGCCACGTTCGAAAGCTACTTCATCGCTGACAAGGCCACCCATCACGAGACGAAAAATCCGTACTTCAAGTTGATCCACGACAAGGCTTTTTGCCGACGTGTCCTGCGCGACTTCGGCGTGGACGAGGAACACGGCTTGATCGTCAACGGCCACGTCCCGGTCAAGATCGAGCAGGGCGAATCACCCATCAAGGCGAGCGGTCAGGCCATCACCATCGACGGCGCGTTTTCCGAGGTGTACGGCGACAACGGTTTCACGCTGGTCCTCGACGCCGACCGCACCTACCTCGCACAGCACCACCACTTCGAGTCCGTGGCCGACGCCATTACTCAAGGAGCGGACATCGTGCCGACGATACAGGACGTGGCAGTATTCGATCCGCCCCGGCGCGTGGCCGACACGCAAGCGGGCGACACGATCCGCCACGAGATCAACGCTCTGGAAACGCTGCTGCGCGCTTACCGGGAGAACGTCCTGCCCGAGCGGCTCGATTGAGGATAAATCGAAGGTGGATCGCGACCTCCGGGCGCGATGGGTACCATGGCAGCGCAGCCGCCTATTTTATGTGCGCGTTTATCCAGAGAGTCAGGCAGCTTCGCTGCATAGCTTTACCATCGCGCCCGGAGGTCGCGATCCACCTGTCTCACCTATCACCCGAAACCCCGGCACCGCCTACTCCTGCACGTTGATGATCTTCACCTTCAGCGTCTCGGTCGTCCCCACGGTGTACCCGCTGCCGGGCTGGAGCGTGAACTTCACGGCCTTCGTCGTGCCGGTGAAACCACCGGTCGGGATGACGCGGATCTTCACGCTGGCCTTGCCCGCCTTGAACTTCTTGGTGCCCTTGAGGGTCTGGTAATCCTGACCATTTACGGCGCTACCCTTGACGACATAGTTCACGACCAACTCCGTGTTGGTATCGCCGGTCCGGGTCAGGGTGATTTCACCCGGGACCGCGCTGCCCGGCGAGGTGTTGGGATTTGAGACTGCAGCCGTAATCGTCGGCTGAGCTGCCGTCAGGGTCAGCTTCGTCGGCGCGGAGGTAGCGCTGCCCGTGGCGTTGGTCACGCGGAAGGCATACGTCCCCTCTTGGGCCGTCGTCAGGTAGCCAAACTCCAGGTAAGGCAGGGTGGCGTTCGGCAGGTCGGTTCCGTTGCGGGTCCACTGGTATGCCAGGGGACCCGTGCCCACCGCGTAAGCGAGAAGTGAAACCGAACTCGTCAGGGCTGCCGTGCCGTTGGACGGCAGTGCGACGATGGCGCGCGGCGCGCCACGCTGCACCAATGCCACGCTGTGATTTACACCGGCGGCAATCGTCGCCACGTTCAGCAGGACATCGGGCGGGGTGGACTCACCCCGGCTGTTGCTCCCCCAGGTGACGACCGTCCCGTTCTGGCGCACGGCCAGCGCGTGCTGACCCCCGGCGGCGACCTTCACGGCGTCCAACAGGTTCGCGGGCAACACCAACTGACCGGCGCTGTTGCTGCCGATAGCCACCACGCTGCCGGTGCCGCGCAGCAGGACGCTGAAATCCGTCCCGGCGGCAATCTGGATCACGCCGGTCAGCGTCGTAGGGATGTTGATCTGGCCCGAGGTGTTCGAGCCGAAGCCGACCACCGTGCCGTCGGCGCGCAACGCGAGGCTGTGGAACCCACCCGCCGCGATGCCGACGACGTTCTTCAAGTCGCCGGGCGGCGTGATCTGGCCGTAGGTGTTGTTACCCCAGCCGATCACCGTGCCGTCCGAGCGCAACGCGAGGCTGTGAGTCGTTCCAGCGGCCACAGCCACCACGTCCTTCAAACCGGCTGGCACGTTGGTCTGACCGAGGTCGTTCGACCCCCAAGCCACCACGGTGCCGTCGCGCCGGAGCGCAAGGTTATGGTACGCACCCGCCGACACGCTAACCACGTCGGTCAGGTCTGCCGGCACGTTGAGCTGGCCGACGTTATTCACGCCCCAGGCTTCCACCTTGCCGTTGTTGCGCAATGCCACGGAGTGCTGCGCGCCCGCCGCCAAGGCGACGACCGTGCCGTCCTCCAGATCGGCGGGGACCGCCGCGTTTTCCGGCGTGCCCCAAGCCTGGACGGGCGGGGCGTCGGTGATCGTCAGCGTCAGGGTGAACGTGACGGTGCGGTTAGAATTCGTTGCGAACAGCGTGACCGGGAAGGTGCCTTCCTGGCGCGGCGTGCCGCTGATCTTGCCGGTAACGGGGTCAATCGTCAACCCGTCGGGCAGGCCGGCGGCACCGAACTCCGTCGGATTGCCGTTCGCCGTGACCTGGAACACGAACGGCGCGCCGACGCGGCCTTGGGCCGTCGTCGCGCTGGTGAACACCGGCGGAGCGACGAGAACGCTAATCGTGAGATTGCTTATGCCCGTGCCACCCGCGTTGCTAGCCTGGAGCGAGACGGTGTAGGTGCCCGGCGCCGTTGGCGTGCCGCTGATGATGCCGCTGGCGCGGTCCAGCACAAGGCCGGGCGGCAGCCCGAGCGCGCTGTAGCCTGCCGAACTGTTGGCGGCGGTCACCTGGAAGGTAAACGGCGTACCCACCTCGGCGGTCGCGTTGGCGGCGCTGGTGATGACGGGCACCGCCGGGAGGATGGTGATCGTCAGGGATGACTGGCCTGTGCCCACCACGTTGGAAGCCCGCAGGGTGACGTTATACGTGCCCGCCGTCGTCGGCGCGCCGGTGATAACGTTGGTGCCCTGTTTGATATACAGCCCACTAGGCAGGCCGTCGGCCTGGTAAGAATCGGGCTGATTGGTCGCCTGGATGGCGTAGAAGAACAGGGCGTTGACCTGGCCGTTGGCCGTGCTCGGGCTGATGATGGTCGGCGGCCCGGGCAGCGTCACCACGATGGTCCGACTGACCGAATTGTCGTTTTCGCTGGTTTCGTCCACGACCATGCCGTTGTCGGCCTGGATACGGATGGTGTGTTGGCCGACGGACAGCATGCCGATGTCATAATCGTTCGTGTCTACCTTGCCCCCGTTGGCCAGCCCGGCGGGCAGGGTCAGGCTACCCTTGAGCACGCCGTCCACGAAGATCGCGGTCGTGGAATCCTTGGTGACGATGCCGTCGCCGTCGTTCTTGACCGAGAAATCGAGGTAGAGTTCGTCCGTGGCGTAATAGGTGGGCGCGTCGACGTTGCTGCCCGGCGTGTTCGAGACGATCAACCGGTCGTTGGCACCCTGCGGAGTGGTGAAACCGAGATTGGGCAGGAACGGCGTGCCCAGGCCGGGCACCGTGCCGGTAAGGGCATACAGACCGATGGACCCATAGGTGCTGTAGCCATTCGTGAACTTGTCGAAAGCACCCGAATCGGTGATGTGCAAGAAATAGGTGCCACGCTCCAGCGTGGCGGTCAGCGACGCGCTCAGGCCGCCGGGCGGGTTACTGGAAACAAGGGTCGCGCCGTCGCCGGACTGGAGTTCGAGCACGATGTCCAGGTTCGGATCAGGCGCGCCGACGGCAGAAAAGCTGACCCGGCCGCCCGTCGTCGTGAAGTAGTAATAGTCGGACTCACCGGCCTTTTCGATGGTGCCTTCCTGACTGACGTTGCCGTTGGTGGTGCCGCCGAGTTGAAAGGCGGTGTTGGTCGTGTGGTTGCCGTCGTCCGGCGCGTAGCCGACGCCGGTATTACTCGCGATGATAGCCAAGTCGTCCTGCCGGTTGTTGGCATACTGATACTCGCCGATGCTGAACTGGCTGACGGCGACGTAGTAAGCCGCGCCCATGATTGGGCACCAGCTCGTGTCGCCGGAACCCTGGCCCTGGAAGTATTCCTCATGACCGGTGTCGGGCAACTCGCGCCCGTCGTGGTAGAGGCCGAAGGTGTGGCCACATTCGTGCGAGATGGCCTCGGCGATGCCGACGATGCCGGGGTTGAACACCCAGCAGGGCGTCGTGCCGGTGCTGGACGGATGATTGAAGCCGCCGATGATGGCCACGCCGCCCGCGCCGGGCGCGGCGGTGTTGGTAGGCGTGATGATGCAGCGCGTCCGCTGGCCCACGGGTGCGCCGAAGTACTTGGCGGGATCGGTGGTGACGTTGATGTCGAAAGGCCAGTAATCCTCCTTCACGCGCTGGAAGATCGCGTTGATGTCGGTGGCGTTCACCTGGGCGGGCGCGGCGACGATGGTGTTGCCGCCGTTCCAATAAGGATCGGTGATCGTTTCACCGTCAAAGTCGAGGTAGATCTGGGCCACGGCACCCGGGCGGCTGTTGAGGATGGGCGGGACAATGTTCGCCTGCGGACCAGCGTTCGTCTGCGCTTTGGCCGTGGGATCATTCAGAAAGGGCGGCAAGAAGCCGCAAACGACCGTGTTGATCGACACCTCACGCAGCATGGTTTCGCCGGAGGGAAGCGTCTCGAAACGGTAAGCCACCTGGAGATCGGGCCGGAGGATGTAACCTTCGACCTTGACGCCGTCCGTGTTAAAATAAAACGAGCCGGGCGTGGCCTCGTCAAGCGAACCACCCGAATCGGTCCAGCCGGCGCGGCTGCCGACCAGATTAACCGTGCCGGAGACAGCAACGGCGTCGGTCAGCGGGAGAACGACGCGCAGCCCCTTGCGCAGAGAAGAAAACGAGGCGAGCGAGGCACGGTCAAGCGTGGTGACGCGGCCGGAGGGCGCGACTTGCCCGGCGGGAGTGGTCGCGGCGGCTTTCAGGCCCAACGCTTTGCCGGTAGTGCGACCCACCGTCCGATAGAGCGGGGCAGGGGACTGGCCGAACGCAGTGGCGGCGAAAACCCCGCTGACCAGCAGGGGCAGCAGGATCAGACGGAGACGGGACAGGGCAAAAGTGAGTCCGGCAATCATAGAGGGGGAGAGTGGGCGGGAGCAGAGACGACGGGCGGCGATAATTACCATCAAAAGGGTGGGGTTGGAAGCAAAAATGTTGCGCGCGGGACAAGCAAATTCGTGGATGCAACTCGTCCAAGAGAAAACGGTTCGTGCTAGGAGCAATGCGGCGTGCCTAGATGATATCCAAGCGCGTAAGCTAAATGGGCAGGTCGAATGACCAGCGCAAGAGGCATCAGATAAAGAACTGAGTCGAAGATAGCACAGGGCGAAGATTTGTCAAGGGGCTAAATGGAAAATTGTGGTGTTTTTCCGTGAAGGGGATGGGTCAAGCGGTGGGTTAGCTAAGGGGTGATGGAAGGTAGAGGGTGGTGAATTTTATGTAATCGTGGTTTGGAGCGCACGCAGAACAGATGGGGATGGCTGTCCCCGGTTGTCCGAGGCGCATGACCAGGGACAGTGCGGGAAGCCTGCCCTACCCGGCCTAATCTTCCCGCACGCTTGGTGCGAGCGCCACCACCAGCGCGCTCGTGCCGATCAGGATCAGCAAGGCATTGCGCAGCCCCAGCGCCTCCGCCGCGAACCCGATGGCCGGTGGGCCGAGCAGGAAACCCAGGTAGCCGAGCGTCGTCACCGACGCCAGCGCCAAGCCCGCCGCCATGCCAGGCGTGCGGCCCGCCGCGTTGAACGCCATCGGCACCACCGTCGCAAACCCCGCCCCCACGCCCGCAAACCCCACGAACGCCGCCCACGGCGACGGCACGCCCAGTGCCAGCGCAAAGCCAGTCATCGCCACCGTTCCGCCGAGGCGCACCAACCGGAGCGGCCCGAACCGCGTGGCCAGCCAATCGCCAGAGAAACGCGCCGTGGCCATCGTGATCGAAAACGCCGCATAGCCCGCCGCCGCGAGGCCCTCGGTGGTACCCAGGACGCGCCGGAGATACAGCGCGCTCCAATCGGCCATCGCGCCCTCGCCGACCATGGCGCAGAACGCCAGCACGCCCAGCGCCGCCAGCGCGCGCGTCGGCAGGACGAACAGTGGATGGACGTGGCTGGATTTGTCCTGGGTGTTGCGGTTGCGTCCCGCCCTCTCTCCGCGGTCGTCGATGAGATGGGGGAACGTCAGCAGCGCCAGCGCGCCGAGGCCGCCGCCGAGCAGCGCAAAGTGCGCCCAGGGCGGCAGTCCGCGCGCCGCCAGCCAGCCGCCCAGCGCCGCACCCGCGAGGCCGCCCGTGCTGAACAACGCGTGGAACGACGACATGATCGACCCCGGGTAACGCCGCTGCACCGCGACGGCCTGCGCGTTCATGCCGATGTCCAACCCGCCGTGGCCGACGCCAAAGAGGAACAGCGCACCGAGCAGTGTCCACAGGTTCGGCGCGAGGGCCAGCGTGGGCAGGAGGCCCGCGTAGGCCAGCGCCAGGACCTGGGAAACGCGGTGGCTGCCGAAACGTGCGCTCAGGCCGCCCGCCACCGGCATCGCCACGAGCGCGCCGCCCGCCATCGCCAGCAGCGCCAGCCCGAACACGCCGTCGGCGAGGCCCAGTCCGGCTTTGATCGCCGGGATGCGCGCCACCCAACTGCCGACCAGCGCGCCGTTGAAGAAAAACAGCGCGGCTACTGAAAGCCGCGCCGCCGTGGGTGGGCGGGGTGTCGCGGGGAGCGGGGTGGGGGCAGCCTGATCGGTGGTCCGTTGGTGCATGGCGTCGAGGACCAGTTGTGTCGTGTAAAAGTCCCGCTGAATCGTCGTGAATCGTGTCAATCACCCGCTGGCGATGGGGTTGCACGTGATGGAAGACATGCGTGTAACTGGCAACGAAGACGCCGTGGACGCGGTTTTTTCTGGCGCGCGCCATGCTGCTGGAGTGTCGTTTCGTCGTGCGGAAGCCTTGCGGCGCAAGCGTCTCGGGACCGGTCAGCTCTGAGTCACTGCCACCCGCGCAAACCGCCGTGGAGACCCTCCGACCGCCACCGAATCCGTGACCTTCACACGTTCCCAACGCGCGTTGATGGGCGTGACGGACTCCGTGCCGCCCGGCTGCCAGTTGGCGGCGGCAGGGTCGGTGGCAAACTGCGCGGCGTAGGTTAGACCCGCGCCGCTGGCGGCGGTGCGGCGGACAAATTCGACCGTCAGACGTTGTTCAGCACCAAGGGTTTCCACCCGGATGAGTGGCAAGCCGCGCAGGCCGGTCCCGGCGGTCAACGTGGCCGGTTCGGGGCAAGTCGGGTCGAGATTGAAGGCGTATTCAAGCAGGTTGGGGACGCCATCACGGTCGGGATCGGCGGCGGGACCGCCGGTAGCGGCGGCGACGCGCTCGGCGGGGGTGAAATAGAGGGTGGACCAGGCGGCGTAACTTTCTGTCGGCAGGACGTTTGGGTTCACGCCCGTGGTATCCTGAAGCCAAGCGAGGCGCGCGGCTACGCGCGTGCCGTAAAATGCCGTGGGCACGGGGGTGTCGCCGCCGAGGAGCGTGAAGCTGCCATTGTCTTCCCTGACGTAGAAGCCGCGGGCGTCGAACACGGCGGAGACGATGTAGCCGGTGTTATCCGGGACCGTGTAGAGATCGTCGACGCCGTAGTTAATCGCGGCGAGCTTCCATAACCCGTTCTCCTGGATAAACATGCCTCCGCCGGAGTCTCCGCTGGACAGGTGGCACTCGCCGGGGACGCCGGGGTTGTCGAAGGCGACACGGAGAACCGGTTCGTTGCCAAAGGCGAGGATGTCCGTGACGACGTTGCTGCCCCAGCGTTGGACGCCGGTGCCCGCGCCCCAGTCCCAGCCGCGTAAGTCGCTGCCGTAGAGACGTTCGGAACCGCGTTCGGTGCCGCGTCCGATCACGCGGAGAGGGCGGCCATTTTCGTTCCCGGCGGAGGCTGTGAACAGGGGGGCATAGGCGGGGAAAGGGTGATCGACCTGCCAGAGGAGCAGGTCGCTGCCGGTGGGGTCGGCGTAGGAAGCTACGGTCGTGTAGGTTTCGCCGTGGAAGGTAAACGTCGAGGGACCGCCAACATGGGCGGCGGACAGGAAATAAAAGGGCGCGATGGGGGTGCCCAGGAAGCCGCCGAACTGGCCTTCATACTGCCAACCGCTGTTGTCACCGGGGGTGGTGGTGTGGAAGGTGGAATCAGCTGACTCCAAGAGAATTACGGCGTGAGAGGGCTTGATGAGAGCCAACGTCAGGAAAATTAGGAATAAGGCGGTTTTCATCGGCATTTTCGTCGCAGATAACGCAGATAAAGCAGATCACGCACCCGGCCTTGCGCACGAGCCCGGCCCGGCCAAGTTTACACCGAGACACGCTTCTTTTCCAATGCACCGTTCATTTCTCTTGCTTGCCGTCGCGCTGCTAGCGGTTGGTCCCGCCGTTCAAGCCAAACGGCCCATGACCTTCCCGGACCTGATAGCCATGAAGCGGGTGGGAGAGCCGGTGCCCTCGCCCGACGGCAAGTGGGTGGCGTTCGAGCAGACCGACGTGGACCTGGAGGCCAACACGAAGCGGGCGCATCTTTGGGTCGTAGCAGCGGACGGCGGCGAGGCGCGGCGGCTCAATCCGGGTTCGGACCATGTCGAGTCGCGGCCCCGGTTCTCGCCGGACGGAAAGGCGTTGCTGTTCACGGCCAAGGCGGGGGAGGAAACGCAGCTTTGGGTCGTGCCCTTTGATCCGGCGGCGGGGAAGCTCGGCGGGACGGCGCGGCAATTGACGGCGCTTTCCACCGGGGCAGACGGGGGGATCTGGTCGCCGGATGGCAAGAACGTGGTGTTCGTGTCGTCCGTGTACCCGGAAGCCAAAGACGACGCTGAGAACAAAGCCCGGGACGAGGCGATGGAGAAGTCCAAGGTGAAGGCGAAGCTCTTTACCCGGTTGTTCTACCGGCATTGGACCGAGTACACAGATTTCAAGCGGAGCCACTTGTTCGTCGTGCCGGTCGAGGGCGGGACGCCGAAGGACCTGACGCCGGGCGACCACGCCGTGCCGCCGTTCTCGCTGGGCGGGGCGGACGACTATGATGTTTCGCCCGACGGGACCGAGTTGGCGTACACGTCGAACGTGGACGAGGTCGAGGCGACCAGCACGAACAACGAGATTTTCGTGGTGCCGCTGGCGGGCGGGACGCCGAAGAAGCTGTCGGTGAGTCCGGGGAGCGATTCGACGCCCCGGTATTCGCCGGACGGGAAGTTCATCGCGTGGCGTACGCAGGCGCGGGCGGGGTTCGAGAGCGACAAGTTCGCGCTGACGGTCTATGACCGGGCCAGCACGACCTTGCGGGATGCGACGAAGGATTTCGACCGGGCGGTGGACAGCTTCGCGTGGTCGCCGGATTCGACGACGGTGTTTTTCACCTACGAAGAGGGCGGTGAGGCGCCGATTGCGGGGTTGCTGATCAATGACCAAGCCGCCCGTCCGATAGAGTTGCTACGGATTCACGCGGGTGACCTCGCCTTCTCTCGGGACAGTAAAAGTCTGTACTGTTCTCGGACGGCGGTGAACTTGCCGAGCGAGATCGCCAAGGTAGATGTTTCCGGGTGGTTGGAGGTGCAAGCGAAGGTCCAGGCGGTAGCCCATCGGGCCACGCCGCAAACACAGGAGGAAGAAGTTTTCGCGCCGCTCGTCGCCAAAGCAGTCACGCACGTTAACGAGGCGCTGCTGGCGCAACTCGACCTCCCGCCCTGGGAGCCATTCACTTTTACCGGCGCGGGTGCCGTCCATGTGCAGGGGTTTTTGCTGAAGCCGCCGGGATTTGACGAGAAGAAACGGTATCCGGTGAAGTTTTTGATTCACGGCGGGCCGCAGGGGGCCTGGAGTGACTCGTGGTCGTACCGGTGGAACCCGGAGCTTTTTGGCGCGACCGGGTACGTCGTGGTGGCGGTGAATCCGCACGGTTCGACCGGGTACGG
>CAXTBX010000028.1:42549-45226 GCA_964242205.1 uncultured Chthoniobacterales bacterium | reverse complement strand
CCTTTAAACCGCGTGATCTCCGGGTTCGCAATCGCCTTCAAAGCCGCCACCCGCTCGCTCTCCTCGTAGCAATAAACCGTCTTCTTCTTGTTGCGCACCCGGAACAACGGCGTCTCCAGGATGTACAGGTGCCCGCACGTGATCAAATCCGGGAAGAACCGCAGGAAAAACGTAATCAACAAATTGCGGATGTGCAACCCGTCCACGTCGGCATCGGTCGCCAGGATCACTTTCTCGTAGCGTAATCCGTCGATGCTTTCCTCGATGTTCAAGGCGCGCATCAGGTTGTAAAGCTCGTCGTTCTTGTACAGCGCGGCCCGCTTGAGATCGTTGACGTTGAGCGGCTTGCCCTTGAGCACGAAAATCGCCTGTGTCATCACGTCGCGGCAACTCACGAGCGACCCCGCCGCCGACTGCCCTTCCGTCAGGAACACCATCGACCCACCACCCCCACCCTTCTTCTGGTTGAGGTGCACCTTGCAATCCTTGAGCTGCGGGATGCGTAACGTGATAGCCCCGCTGCGTTCGCGCGCCAGTTTCTTTACGCTGGCCAGTTCCCGGCGCAGCCGTGCGGTGTCCTCCACCTTGGCGGCGATCTTCTCGGCGGCCTCGGGGTTGCGGTGCAGCAGGTCGCCGACGATGTCCTGCACGCGCTTGACCAAATCGCCCCGGATTTCCGTGTTGCCGAGTTTGTTTTTGGTCTGCGACTCGAAGATCGGCTCCTTCAGTCGGATAGCAATCGCGCCGACCAGACCTTCGCGTACGTCGTCGCCCTCATACTTCTTCTTGGTGAAATCGTTGACCGCCTTGAGGATGCCCTCGCGGAAGGCGCTCAGGTGCGTGCCGCCGTCGCTGGTGAACTGGCCGTTGACGAAGCTGTAGTGCGTTTCGTTGAAACGCTGGGTGTGGGTCAGCGCGATTTCGAGCGTTTTGTCGCGGAAATGCAGCGGCGCGTAGAGCGCGTCCTGCTGATCGTCGGTATCCTCGTCGAGCAGATCAAGGAGACCGTTCTTGGCCTGGTAGAGCGTGCCGTTGTAGCGGATCTTCAGCCCGGCGTTGAGGTAGGTGTACATCCGCAGCCGCCGCGTGACGTGCTCCTCCTTGAACTCCGATTTCTTGAAGATGGCCGGATCGGGCGAGAACGAAATGAACGTGCCGTTGCGCTCGCCCTCCTTGTCCGCGCCCTTTTTGTTCTGGAGCAGGACGCCCTGCTTGAAACTGGCGCGGGCGAACTGGCCGTCGCGGAAGCTGGCCACGGTGAACTCGCTGGAGAGCGCGTTGACGGCCTTGGTGCCCACGCCGTTGAGGCCGACGCTGAACTGGAACACGTCGTCGTTGTACTTCGCGCCGGTGTTGATGCGCGAGACGCATTCCACCACCTTGCCCAGCGGGATGCCGCGCCCGTGGTCGCGCACGGCCACGTCCAGGCCGTCGATGGTCAGCAAGACCTCGTTGCCGTGGCCCATGATGAACTCGTCAATCGAGTTATCAATGACCTCCTTGAGCAGCACGTAAACGCCGTCGTCGTAATGGCTGCCGTCACCGATGCGCCCGATGTACATGCCGGTACGGGCACGGATGTGTTCGAGCGAGGAGAGCGTCTTGATCTTGCTCTCGTCGTAAACGGCGTTGGAAGCAGCGGCGGGCATTTGTAGTAAATGTAGTATATTGCTTTCGGCTCCCGCAGCAAGTGCTTTCTGAAACATTCAGATCGGTTTGCCGCAGGGAGAGAATTCCTGACAGCATTGACCAATGTCTACCACCAGCAGCAGTGGTGCCTGCCGCACAGATTTCAAAGTTTACCACTACGGGTAGTTCGATGGCAAGACTAACCCGGTGTGTTAGAGGGTGGCTTACCCTGCTGCTCTGGAGACGGTTGCAAAGCAAAAAGAGGAGCCCTGCTTCCGCAAGACCCCTCTTTCGGTTGAAACCCGAAGATTTGGGCCAGTTTTTTCTACTTGGACAGGCCGACGATGGCCTGCGCGATCAGCACATATTTGTTCTGCGCCAGATCGCGGATTGTTTTGATGTTCAGCGCGCTTTTCAACGCGACGGCATCAGCTTCGCTCACGCCGGAAAGGGCGTCCACGGGCGCATCCGCCAGTGCGCTGAACTCTTGCTGCTCGTATTTCTTGTCCAAAAATTTGGTGATATCGGCCATCGTTTGCTCCTTGGTTGGTTTGGGGTGGTTACAGATGATGACGGGAAGGCTCAAAATATCGCAAGCTCAATATGACCCGATTGCTTGACCTCTTTCCCAGCGTCATTGAGCACCTTGCTGTTGACGGCGGTCAACCGCCAACAGCGATCCATAGCACAGGCATCTTCAAGAGAAGCCCGCGTCGAGGTTGGGTGATTTACTCTTCCTCTTCGTCGTCGCCTTCCTCGGCGTCGTCACTCTCCTCTTCATCGCCGCCTTCCTCAGCGTCATCGCCGCCTTCCTCAGCGTCATCGCCGCCTTCCTCAGCGTCATCGCTGCCTTCTTCGGCATCATCGCCCTCCTCGGCGTCGTCACTCTCCTCTGCGGCGTCGTCACTCTCCTCTGCGGCGTCGTCACTCTCCTCTTCATCGCCGCCTTCCTTAGCGTCATCGCCGCCTTCTTCAGCGTCATCGCCTTCCACCTCTTCCTTGGCGTCGTCGCCTTCTTCTTCGGCGTCGTCGGCGTCGTCACCTTCTT
>CAXTBX010000028.1:27067-42449 GCA_964242205.1 uncultured Chthoniobacterales bacterium | reverse complement strand
CCTTGGCGTCGTCGCTTTCCTCCTTGGCGTCGTCGCTTTCCTCCTTGGCGTCGTCGCTTTCCTCCTTGGCGTCGTCACCTTCCTCGGATTCCTCCGTTTCGCTCTCGGCGGTGGACTCCGAGGAAACTTCGGCAGCACTCTCGTCGGTGAGAGTCTGTTCTAATTCCGAGCTTTGCTCACGACTGAACGCTTGGACGGCTTCCAGCCCCACCGCGCCCGCCGCCACGGCGGCAATCGCCGTCGCAACTTTGCCGGTAGAGTAATTCGTCTCGCCGGTTTGGCTGGTGTACTCCTCGGTCACCTCCTCGACGCTGTACTCCTCCATCTGCTCGAAACGCTCCTCGTAGGACCACTCCGAATACTCCGAGTACTCTTCATCCACCACGGAACTCCACTCCGACGTGTATTCCTCGAAGAAGTTGAACTCGACCGATTCGTACGCTTCAAAGTTATAGGTCACCATGCTGTACGTGGACCAGAAAATTGCATCCACGACCGGCGTGTCGTCCCAGATCCAGAACTCCATGGGTGCGGGCAGCGGCACGTACGGCACGGGGTGCGGCGGACGGTACGGCGGGCGGTGCGGTCCGGGGGCGGGAGGACGATGCGGCGCAGGCGGGTGGTGCGGCGTGGGCGTCGGCGGGGTGGGAGGCGTGGGAACGAGGTTCGTCGGCGGGGTGAAGATCCAGCAGTCGCCGTCGTTGAACTTGGGGTTCATCAGGTAGTTGTACGGCATGTAGCAATACCCTTTATCGCCCCAGCCCTTGCCCCACGAGTTCCGCACGATGAACACTTCTTCCACGTCCGAATAGCCCACGCAGAGCATGGAATGGCCGCCATGTTCCGACCGGCCAACGTCATCCGGGCTAGGCATCGGCACGATGCCGTGGTTCTCATTGCACTGGTCAAAAGAATCAAAAAGCACGGTTCCGAAGACGATGGGCGACCCTTCGGCCAGACACTGCTTCCAAGCTTTGAGTTCCACGGGAACCTGCTTCATCGTGCTGACCTTGCCCTTGACCCCCTCTTTGTAAGAGGACTGGTTGGGTTTCGTCAGGACCATCGGCGTTTTGAAGGGCCACGTCTTTTCCGCGCAGGTGCCGAAACGCTGCAACCCTTCCATGGCGTACTGGATGTGGCAGCCGCCGTCGTTGTCCTGATCCTTGTCCCGC
Source organism: uncultured Chthoniobacterales bacterium (assembly GCA_964242205.1). GTDB lineage: Bacteria > Verrucomicrobiota > Verrucomicrobiia > Chthoniobacterales > SZAS-18 > CAHJWO01. The sequence goes on along the minus strand of CAXTBX010000028.1, from coordinate 41,277 downwards.
CAGCGGGCGTTGTAATAAACGAAGAGGCGGCTCACGTCGGTGTCTTTTTTGGTGACGCGCTTGACGCCGTACTCGTAGGCACCGGCGACCGCGTTGGCCACGCAAGAGCTGGTTTGCCCCTGGTCTTCCACGGGCGTCATGAAAGGGCGCAAGTCCACCTTGGGGGGGAGCTTCGCGTTGGCGACCTCCGGGGCAGGCGTGTATTTCTCCGCGTCGGGCTGGGCCTTCAGAGGCTTGTAGCCTCCGGCGGGGACGGCGGCATTACCGCTGGGCATGGCTTGGGATGTCGAGTCGTCTGATGGGTCTGGCATTGGGTTGGGTTTTGGAGTGTGTCTCGGGCAGTGCGATGTCACCCGCCACTCGGAAGAAGAACGTCCGCTTGAGGGGCAGGGCAGAGTTTTCCGGGTCACCTGCCGTGCCATCCACGGCGGCAGAGAACTACTGCGCTTGGCCTATAGCAGGATGCACGCTCGGGCGAGAACAAAAATCAAGGAGATCACCATCGCGTGATTGGCGGTCACCGAGCGAAGGGCGTGTCCGTGGATTTCATCCAAGTTTCAAGATCCCTAAGCCGTTGGTTCAGGAGGCCTTTGCCTAGGATTCAGTAATTTTTGATGGTCTATCCGAGGAATTATTTGCTTCCGCCATAGAAGCTTCCAGCGTGGGTTCCAACGCGGGGGAGGCCTTGCAGTGTACTACCGGGCAGACCTCGGCGATGGCGTCGGTCAGAGTGTCCACCACCCAGTCGGCGTGGACCGTCTGGAGGTTGCGGCGGGCACCCACGGCGGGACGCTTCGAATCCCATAAGCCGATGAGGATGTGCAGATTGGGAAAACGAACGCGGAGGCGCTTGGCCAAGTGCCGGGCCTGCATCACCTGGAATGGACGCAGGGCCGAAAGACAGACCACCTCCACCTGGAGGCGCTCGACGGCGTCGAGCGCCTCGTTGACAAGCGCCTTGGAGGAAAGGACTTCGCTGCCGACCTTGCCCAGCGCCAATAGGTGCGCGAGCAGGTGGGCCGCGACCTCGTCCAAGTCGGTCTTTACCGGCACGATTAATACTCGAATATCCAGACCAGATAACGCAGATGACGCAGATAACGCAGGAGCCGCGGCGGTTTCGGCCACGGCGGCGGGGACCAGTTTCTCGGGCGGACGGTCACGCAGGTCGTCGACCAGGGTGTGCACGGTTTGCAGGATGAAGTCCTGCCGGTCCTCGCCCAGACTGCCCGCCTGGGCATCGCTCTGGGCCTGGTTTAGCGCGGGAATGAGGACCTGATCGTAGAACTCGGCGAGCGGGTGGTCCTGGAGGTATTCGTCAACCACGTCGGAAACCTGCTCTTGATCGGAGGCGAGGAGGCGCTGGTAGAGGCGGGCGTCCTGGGGCAGCACGGGTTCGTCGCCCAAGAGAGTGTGGACAAACTCCAGTTGAGGCACGTAGCGGCCCAGAACCACGATGCAGACCGTCAGCGGCGTGGACAGCAGCAGCCCCACCCCACCCCAGAGCCACGTCCAGAACGTCGCGGCCACCAGGATCGCCACGGGCGAGAGGCCCGCGCTGTGGCCGTAGACGAGGGGTTCAGCGACGTTGGCCGTGACCAGTTCGAGCGTCGCAAACAAGCCGAGGGTTTCGAGCACCGGCCAGGAGGAGCTGAAAGCGCCCATCGACAGCGCGAGCGGCCCGAGGGCAGCCAGCGGCGCACCGATGTAGGGCACGAAGCGGAAGGCCGCCGCCAGAAAGCCCCACAGGGCCGCCGCCGGGACACCGATGTAAAACAAACCCAGGGAAACGAGCGAGCCGAAGCAGACGTTGACCGTGGCTTGCATGAGCAAGTATTTGCCGACACGCTGGCCCGCCTCGTCCACGGCCTGAGTAGTGATGGGCAGGCGCTCGGGGCCGACGAGGTGCAGGAGGCGGTCGCGCAGGTCCTCGCGCTGGATGAGCATGAAGATCGTGAAAATGACCACCACGAAGACCGTGCCCAGAGGTCCAAGCAACGGACCGAAAAGGTTGCGCAAGAAAGTCGGCGCAGAGGCGGGTGGCTCGACCACGCGCACGGGCACGGGCGGTTTGTCAGGCTCGGTCAGCGCCGACAGTCTTTTGGCGAGGGCATCGGCCTCGGGATGGCCCGGCGACACAGGGAGCGCAGGTGACGAGGAAGCGGAGGGAGCGGGCGAAGGGGAGGCGTCCGGAGAATCGGCGGCGGCCTTGGCCTGGATGTTGGAGAGCACGCGCTCGGCGACCTTGAAGCTGCCGCCGTGGCCGCGCAGGCTCTTGAGCTTGCGTTGGATGTTCTCCTGATAGGCGGGGAGTTGCCCGGCCAGGTCGTTAAGCTGGTGGACGGTGACGTAGGCGAAGAGGCCGAACAGGCTAAAGAAAGCCAGCGTCACGGCCAACACCGCCGGGGCACGCCAGACGTGCAACCGCTCCAGGCGGCGGACAAGTGGTGCGAGCAGGAAACTGAACAGGACCGCCAAAGCCAAGGGGATCAGGACATCCTTGGCCAGGTAGAGAATAGCCACCGTGCCCACCAACGCCCCATAGGGCAGTCGGCGGGAGGAAGGTGCCGGCAGGGAACTGCGCACGCGCGGAAGGGCGGAAAACGGAAGTTTAGTGGCCGCGAAAGTCAGCGGGCAGTACGGCTACCAAACCATGACCGCGCGCACTCCTGCGTCCCGTTTCTGCCTTCTGCCCTCTGCACCGACGCTAGACGCCACGGCGCCCCGTGACCAACTGGATCACCAATACCACCAGGGCGACCACAAGCAGGATGTGGATCAGGCCCGCACCGACATGGAAGGAGAAGCCAAGCAGCCAGAGCACGAGCAGGACGACAACGAGGGTGTAGAGCATAGGACGATTGAGGTAAGGTTTGGTACGGATGGAAAACGGGGCAAGGTCGGGGGAGACATCACCGTGACCGTTTTGTCATCTATCGGAACAGACCCTGCGTGAAGCCGGATCAATTTTGAGAATTTTGGGGTGGCGCGGCTTAATCTCACGCAAAGCCGCCAAGCCGCAAAACGAAGAGCAGGAAATATGCTGCGCCCCCCTTACCTTACGGCGAGAGCCCGCCGTTCCTACCTCGGGTTCAGTTCGCGTAGAACAGCTCCTGCCGGAAGGGCATGGATTTCTGCGTGAGCTTGCGCAACGCCAGGTCGAGCCGCGTCTTGATCGTGCCCAGCGGGATGCCCGTCGCCGACGCGATCTCGCGCTGGCTCATCTCCTTGAAATAACTCAGGTGCACCACCCGGCTCTGCTCCACCGGCAGGCTGGCCATGATGCCCGTCAGGAAACGGCGCAGGTCACTCGCCCCGGCGTGGTCCTCGTGATGGGCGGTCGCCATCTGCCCGGCCACCGCCGTGCCGGCGGTGTCGTCGACGCTCAAGCGCAGCTTTTCGCTCGCCTCCGCGCGGCGGCGGATCTTGCGGTAGTGGTCGATGGCCCGGCGGCGCGCCATGCAGATGATCCAGCCCAGGGGCTTGCCCTTGCGCACGTCAAAATTGGCCGCGCGGGTCCAGATTTCCATGAACACATCCTGCAAGGCCTCCTCGGCGTCGGCCTCGTTGGGCAGGATTTCCGTGACGATCTTGCTGATGAGCGGACGGTAGCGCGCATAGAGTTGGTCGAGCGAACGCTGCTCCCGCGCGAGGATGCCCTGCATCAGTTCCTCGTCGGTGCGTTCCGGCTGGGTGGACGTAAGATGGAAGGTCGGATCAGACAAAGTTGACATGATGAAACTAGGGCTAGATGGTCGAGCCACCAGTCAATCATCTGCCGCGGGGCCGCACCATCGGGCCGGGTTCCCTTTTCACCGTGGTCTGGCCGCCCCACGCATCGACCGGGGAAAACCCTCATTCTCGTGACACGAAAGGGTTGCAAGCAGCCGTGCGCCGTGTCATAAACGATCTGCGTTCACGCCGATGGAAAGCAAGGTTCCCTGCGGGTTTCGCCCGGTTGGAACGGCTAGGCCAGCGGCGTCACGGCGCTTTCCCCAATGCCTGCCGCCGCTCCCGTCCCACCCGAGCCGACCGAGAAGAAACGCGTCCTGTTGGTCGATGATCATTCCATCATGCGGCAGGGTCTGGTCCAGGTGATCAACCAGCAGCCGACGCTGATGGTCTGCGGCGAGGCGAGTAGCCCACAGGAGGCGCTGGACGCCGCCGAACGGCTGCAGCCCGACCTGGCGCTAGTGGACCTGTCGCTGCGCGGTGGCGACGGCATCGAACTGCTCAAGGATCTGCGCGCGCGGCAGCCCCGGATGTTCACGATGGTGCTCTCCATGCACGACGAAGCGCTCTACGCCGAGCGGACGTTGCGCGCGGGCGGGCGCGGCTACGTCATGAAAACCGAGAAGATGGAGCGGCTGCTACTGGCCATCCACCGGGTGCTGGCCGGGGGGATCTACGTCAGCGACAAGGTGACAGCCCACGCCGTGCAGCGCATGGCGCGCGTCGAGGGTGGCCCGGAGAAGCCCGGGGACGTTTACGTCGAGCGGCTGACGGACCGCGAATTACAGGTGTTCCGGCTCATCGGACAGGGGCTGGGCACGCGGTTGATCGCCGAGGCGTTGCACCTGAGCCGCAAGACCATCGAAAGCCACCGCGAGCACATCAAGACCAAGCTCGGGTTGAAGGACGGGAGCGAGTTGATCCAGCGGGCGATCCAGTGGGCGCGGAACGAGCCGGGAGTGGCGGCATAGCCGCCTGCGGCGGAAGAATTCAAGAAGCCAAGAAGCCAAGGAAGTTTCAAAGTTCGAGGTTCAAACCGATTGCAGCGACCAGTTTGACCTTTGGATCTTCCTTGGGTTCTTGGCTTCTTGGCTTCTTTTTTTTATGGCTTCCTCGTCGGACACCGCCATCACGCCCGGCACCGCGCGGTCGTTCGTGCTGATCGAGAAGTACGCCCTACCCCTAGTGTACGGGTGGCTCGCGTGGCAGCGGTGGCGGACCCTGCGGGAACTGCCGGGAATGGTCGAGCGGTTGGCGCACGCACCGCATCCGCCCGCTCATTTGCGGGAGATTTACTTCGCCAGGACCATCGGGCAAGGGTTGTTACTGGCGATGATGATCTTCATCGGGTTGGCGCTGCTGCTCAACCGCGCGCCGCGCTCGCTGCCGACCCGGTTGGCCGAGGTCCTGGTGCCGCTCGCCGCGAGTTTTTACTTCGTGTTCTACGCCGGGGTGGATTACCTGCCGGATGCGCTGCGGATCAACCTGTTTCCCGACGCCTGGCAGCCCGCGTGCGCGCTGGCGGGGCTGGTGCTGAGCGCGGCGGGGTACGCGGGGTGCCTGTGGGCGATGTGGCACCTGCGACGGTCGTTCGCGCTGCTGGTGTCGGTGCGGGAGGTGGTTTTGGGCGGGCCGTACCAGTTCGTGCGGCATCCGATTTATTTGGGATACTTTCTGGACCAGGGCGGGCTGGTGCTGGCGAACGGTTCGCTGGGGATGGGGTTGCTGGCGCTGGGGTTCGTGATGTTCCAGGTGCAGCGGGCCGCGCTGGAAGAGGCGAAGTTGGGCGAGGAAAGCGCGGAGTATCGAAGGTACGCGCAGCGGACGGGGTTTATGTGGCCGCGGTGGTGAAAAGGGGTCGGACAGCGCGGGGAGGGTTGCGGATTGCCTCGGGAGGTTTGCCCGGAAGAGGCTCCTCTACCCGATTTGCAACATGCGGCAGAGGGTTCGCGTGCCCTCGAAACACTCCTCCGCCGTGGCGCGGGCGCGCTGCGATAGGCGCGGCCAATCGCTGATCGTGCGCTGGATCGCTTCGCGGGCACTTTTCAGGTCGTTGATCTCCATGAAGCCGCTGTCCTCGGGCAGGTAGCGGCTGACCCCGGCGTCCTCCGTGATGACCGGACGGCCCGTCGAAAGGAAGGCCGCCGCGCGGTCGCTGACCCAGCCGCTTTTCCAGAGCGTATCAACGCCTTTGATCGTCGTGAACTCGCCCAGTGCGCCGCGCAGATAGTTGCGGTAAACGGCGGGCGAGGACGCCACGTCGTGCGGCTCGACCATGCGCCAGCCGTGAGACTCCAGGCGAGTGCGCTCGGGGTTGCCGGGGCCGAGATTCATGGCCAGTTCCATCGTGGCGGCGGGGACGAGCGTCGGCAGCATCAGAAATTGCTCGAATTTGGCTTTTTTCGAGAGGTCGGGGAACTCGCCGTTCACCTCGATGTTGTTCGCCCAGTACCATTGGCCGATGGTGGTGAACAGGTTCTCCGGCGGGCGCGGCGCGACGGCGTTGAGGGTGGTGTCCACGAGCGGGAAGAACGTTTTCCAAGTCAGGCCGTTGGTGGGGAGTTGGCAGTCGGGCGCGTGGTAGTTGAGGCCGATGCTCCAGAACTCGTGGTGGAAGGATTGGCCCATCTCCACGCGGTCCATCCAGAAACTGATTTCCGTAGGGTCGAGGTCACAGAAAAGGCGGCGCTCGAAGCGGAGCAGGAAGGGCGGGTGGAAGGAATAACTGAGATTGAGCAGCGTGTTGGGCCCGGCGAGGCGGTCTTCCAGTTGTTGTTTGGTGAGGCCGTGGGCGGTCATCGCGGCGAGGTCGTGCGCGTCGGTCGCCGGGTCCTGATGGAGCAGGCAAAAGTTGTCGCCGAGGCCGTGCTCGACGAGGCGGGCGCGGAAGGAGTCGATGCAGAGCTGGTCCTGCGCGGGGTCCTGAGAAGCGGGCAGGTGTTCGAGCCAGACGAAGTCGAGGCCGAGGCGTTGCAGGGCGAGCGCCCATTGCAGCGGCACGGAGAAGTTGCCGCCGCCGAGCCGGTATTTGGCCGCGAAACCGCTGCCGAGAAAAATGGTGCCGTGGGAACTGGGGCTGCGAGGGGTCATGGTTAGAGGGTGACGGTCGGTCGCAGGGGGCGTCCGCGCCCAATGGTCAGGCGGCTTCGCCGCAGCGTCAACCCATGGCGCCCAGAGGTCGACATCCACCCCAAGCATGGACGCGGCGCGGGGCGGAAAATTCAGCTTTTCCCGGGCGGGGGGTTGTTCATAAGCTGTTGCGCATGGGATTATTCAAGGAATTCAAAACGTTCATCAGTCGGGGCAACGTCATGGACTTGGCCGTCGGCGTCATCATCGGCGCGGCGTTCGGCAAGATCGTCAGTTCGCTGGTGGCCGACGTGGTGATGCCGCCGCTGGGCTTGCTGATGGGCAAGGTGAACTTTACCGACCTGAAGTTCGACATCGGCAGCGCGGTCGGCAGCGCCAAGCCGGTGACGATCAATTACGGGAATTTCTTGCAGGCGTCGTTCGATTTTCTGGTCGTGGCGGTGGCGATTTTTTTGATCGTGCAGGCGCTCAATAAACTCAAACGCAAAGAAGCCGCCAAGCCCGAGGAAGCCAAGCCGCTTTCCATGGAGGAGAAGCTACTGACGGAGATCCGGGATTTGTTGCGCGACAGCCGATCATCCACGCAGGGCTGAATCGGCCTGCGCTTGGAACGATATTTCAAGCATGGGCCACAGCCAGTTCCAATGTCGCGGACGTAACCGCCGGCGGGTGCTGGGCTTTGAAGATAAAAGCGCGGCGCACATCCGATCCGAGAAGGTTAACATAGATTATCTTCTGATCTTTCGGCGTCACGCCATCCAGGCTGCTTGGCATCTCTTGTACTCTAGGGTCGCTTGATGGAACCACTGCAATCCGGGCAATGGCAACCCGCTCCTGCGAGGTCAGCAGTGGATAAAGCAAGTCGGTTATAATCCCGATTGCCTCGGTCCAATTCTTGTCTGACCAGTCAGAAGACAAGACAATGTCCCACGCGTCGATATCTTCACGCTCAGCCAGAGCGAAGAGATACACTTGGCCGCGTTCTTCCAGCGTTGACAAAATGCTGACGATTTTGGTGGCTAGAGGGGTCATAAAAGAGGCAAAAGGGCCGAAACGGCGTTGATCAAAGTCTCCGCATCAGCCGGGGCGAAACTATTCGATGCCTGGTAGCGCATCTCCGGCGTCCAACGGCTGGTGACAACGCGCCAAATTACAGAACGATTCTTGTCATCAAGAATAAACTTCTTTCGACCCGAGAACAGCAAAAGTTTTTCAAGCTCGTGAACTCTAAAATCTCGCTCTTTATCGGGGTAAGGATCAACGTCCAATGTGACGCAGATTCTTGCCTTCAGGGCAAACTCGACCGCGTAGCCGCAGATGTACGCCGCACCGTGGTATCTTCCTTGGGCAAAGAGTGCTCGCGCATCTTCCAGGCGTTCTTGCGCGTTAGACTGCAGAGTTGCTTGATCAGGCATGGGTGCGATTTCGTTTTGATATTGGGTCAACCTACTTTCTCCACCGGGCATTTCGGCAGGGCGTTGAGGAAGGCGCGCCCGTAGGGCTTGCGGAGCAGGCGGCTGTCGAGGATCGCCACGCTGCCGTGATCGCTCTTCGTACGGATCAGGCGGCCCACCCCTTGACGGAGTTTCAGGATGGCTTCGGGCAGCGAGTATTCGCTGAACGGGTCGCCGCCGCGCTCCTTGATGAGTTCGCAGCGGGCCTCGGTTGCCGGGCTGTCGGGCGGCGCGAAGGGGAGCTGCGTGATGATGACGTTGCTCAGCGCCTCGCCGGGCACATCGACGCCGCTCCAGAAACTCTCCGTGCCGAACAACACGCTGCCAGGTTGGGCCTTGAAAGTTTCCAGCATCCGGCGGCGGCTCATCCCCTCCCCTTGCACCAGCAAGGGCCAGTTGTTATCCAGAAAGAAATCGCGCGTGCGGTCGGCGACCGTCTGCATCATGCGATAGTTCGTGAACAGGACAAAGGCGCGTCCCTGCGATTCGCCGACGAAGTGTGTGATCCATTTGACCAACGCGTCCTCGTAGCCGGGCGTGCGGGGCGTCTCGGGCATGGTCGGCGTGAGGTAGAGCTTCATCTGCTTCTGGTAGTCGAACGGGCTGCCGACCTGGAGCGCGTCGATGCCGGGACCGAGCGCGCCGACGCGTTGGCGAAAATAACCCAGTTCCGTACCGCCGACCGAGAGCGTCGCGCTGGTCATGACGACCGTCCGGTCGGGCCGGAAGAGCATGGGGCCGAGGATCTCCGAGAGGTCGATGGGCGCGGCGTGGAGGCCGAGGTTGGTTTCGGTCTTGCCGGTGCGCTCGACCCAGTAAACGTGGTTGGCGGTGCTCTGGTCGATGAACGTGGCGACGTTGTCGCGCGCATCGGAGAGGCGGCGGCCCAGGTCGGCGAGTTCGGCGCGGGTGATCTCGTCGTCCTGCACGCGCAGGGCGGCCTCGCCGATGAGGCCGCAGACGTGGTCCAAGCTGGTGCCGAGCGTGTCGGCGACGAGGCCGGGCTCGCGGATACGGCACTCACGCCCGCCGCGCCCGAAATCGACCTGTTGGCCGATTTTATCGAAGAAGCCTTCCACGTCTTCGAGCAGTTCGGCGGTCAGGCGGACTCCTTCCGCGTGGCGCAGGACGGTCCACAGACCCTTTTTTGTCCGGGGGTTGTAAAGGCGCTGCAAATTTTGGCGCAGGCCGTACTGCGAAACCGCGAGGCCGATCTGGCGCGCAGCGACGCCCTCGACGGTGTGCGCCTCGTCGAAGATCACAAAATCGTCCTCGAACAGGTAGCCGCCGCTTTCCTGTTCGTCGGAGTCGGATTGCTCGTTCTCCACGTCGGCGGCGGCGCGGGCTTGCTGGTCGGCCAGCGCGGCGTTGAGGAGGACAAAAAAGAGCGCGTGGTTGAGCACGACGACGTTGGCGGCGGCGACCTCGCGGCGGGCGGCCTGGTAGAAGCAACCGCTGTCGCTGCCGCAGGTCTTGGGCGTGCAGACGTGGGCCTCGCTGCACACCTGCGACCAGACATTGTGTTCGGGTTCGCGCGGCAGGTCGCTGAGCGTGCCGTCCTTCGTGCGCTGGCTCCAGTAGTGGATGGCTTCGAGCGTGGATTGCTCCGGGCCGGTAAATAGGTCGCCGGACTGTTGCAGCGCGCGTTGCAGGCGGCGCGGGCAAAGGTAATTCTGACGGCCCTTGAACAGGGCGGCGGTGAAGTCCTGATCCAGGATTTTTTGCAGGATCGGTATGTCCTTGTAGATGAGCTGTTCCTGGAGGTTGATCGTGTGCGTGGAGATCACCGCTTTTTGCTTCGTGCCGAGCGCGTGGAGCACGGCGGGCGCGAGGTAGGCAAGCGATTTGCCGACGCCCGTGCCGGCCTCGGCGAGCAGGTGGCGGCCGTCGTCGAGCGCGCGGGCGACGGCGGTGGCGAGGGTTTGTTGTTCGGCGCGGAACTCGAAGTTGCGCGCCTGCCCGAGCACGCCGTCCGGCGAGAACATTTCCTTGACCTGCGCGCGGAGGCTGTCGGCGGGGTCGTAGTCTTCGCGGAGGGCGATCATCGGGAAAGGCGGAAGTGGGAGCGCGGAAAGCGGAACGGTACATTAGCCGGAAAACCGGACGTTTCTCATGTTCTTTCTGGTGCGAGTCGTCGGCTACCGAACGGGTTTCGTCAAAATTGCGGTTTATCTGGAATCACCGAGCAATTTTTACGTCTTCAGAGACAAACAGCGCTTTCTTGCCATGAAATTTCTCGTCCCACGATCCTCCCGCGCTTTTCTCGCTGTCAGTTGCCTGCCGCTGCTCACCGTCGCGCCCGGTGTGCTCCGGGCCGCTTCCGGCGAATTAGATGCTTCTTTCAGCCCCGTGCCGGGCATCACCGCCCAGGTGACCGAGGTCAGCGGCGGCAAGGTGCTCGGGCTGGGCGATTACACCGGGGGAGCTGATGGCTCCGGAGTCACGCTCGTGCGCTACAACGCCGACGGCAGCGTCGATGGGTCCTTCACCGCGCCTTACCGGGAGTTCAGCCAGAACAGCCGCCACTTCCGGGTCGGACCGGACGGCAAACTCGTCGTGGCGGGCGGAATCTTCAACGGGCAGACCTCCAACCAGACCCTCACCCGGTTGCAAAGCAACGGGGCGCTCGACCCCGGCTTCAACCTCGCGGCGGCGGCGAGTGGTGGCGTGGACATCCGGGTCCAGAAGGACGGTAAAATTCTCTCGAACGCACAGGCTTTCGTGGACGCCAGTTTTCACACCATGCTCACGCGCGTGAACCTCGACGGTAGCGTGGACCGCTCCTTCGACACGCCCGACAGCCTCGTTTCCAGCGTACCGACGGATTTCGCCGCCCAGCCCGACGGCAAGGTCGTGATGGTCGGCACGTTCAGCGACTTCTCCGGCGCGGCGTTCGCCAGCTTCGCCACGGTGCGGTTTAACGCCGACGGCACCTATGACACCGGTTTCCGGCGCGCCGCCGCCGAAGATTTTTCCCAGGCGCTGCTGACCGCAGTGGCGATCCAGGGCGACGGCAAGCTGCTCGTCAGCGGCGGCAAGTACGATCCGGCGTTCCAGAACACGGTTTCGCGGTTGTATCGCTTCAATGCCGACGGCACGCGCGCGAGCGGTTTCGAGCCGGTTTTCACCCTCGACAGCAGCGTCTCGCCCGGTGGCGCGACGGTGCGCTGCGTGCTGGCGCAGCGTAACGGCAAGATCATCGTGGCGGGCAAGTTCGGCGCGGTCAATGGCGTGGCGCGCACGAACATCGCGCGGCTCAACGCCGACGGCTCGGTGGATCAAACGTTCGGGTCGCCGAGCCAGTTTGCCAACGTGATCCAGGCGCAGGTGCTCGACCTAGCAGAGCAGGCGGACGGCAAGCTGCTCGTCGGCGGCCTGCTGTATTCGGAGCGGGTCAGTCCCGCGTCATCCGCGACGGTGGTCTACGGCCTGGTGCGTTTGCTCAACGACGACAGCGGCAGCGTCCAGCCGCCCACGGGCGACAAGCTGCCCGACCTGTCGGCGGCGCTGGGGGGCGTGAAGCTCAAGACCAACAAGGCGGGCAAACCGGTGATCAAGGCGACGCTGACCGTAGCCAACGGCGGCAAGAAAACGGCCAAGGGCGTGACGGCGGCGGCGTACCTCTCGGCGGACAACAAGTTCAGCGTCGCGGAGGACACGTTTTTGCAAGCGGTCGATCTGGCGGCGCTGGGCTACGGGAAGTTGCTCAAGGGTGCGTCGAGCGAGCCGTTGGCGTTGAAGTTCAAGCCATCGGGTGGCGTGGATGCCGGTGGGAAGTATCTGCTGCTGGTAGTCGATCCGGCTGGCGCGGTAATCGAAAGCGACGAGGCGAACAACGTCGCGGCGGCGGGGCCGTTGTAGAGGAGGCGGAAGGCAGAAGGCAGAAGTTGATGCCTCGATTTAGCTTTCTGTCATCCTGCATCCTTCCGTCTTCACTTCCACGCCTGTTTCCACGGTTTGCCGGAAAATTTGTCGTCGTCCGGCAGACCCGCCAGCCAGCGGAACGTCGGCACGAGGTCCAGCGCGCTCGCCGGGCCGCCGGAAACGTCCAGCCGCTCGTCTTCCTTGACGCCTGGCCCCGCGATCACCGTCACCGGCGTGCCCAGGACGCCCTGCGTGGAAACGACGAACACCGTCGCGTCCTCGCCCGCGATCCCCAACAGGCGGCCCAGGATCTGATCCGCCAGCACCCAGGAAGTCACCGACACCTGCCGGAAGGGTGAGTTTTCCGCGATCTCCACCCGCGCGAACTGGAGAAACTGCGAGCAAATCGCGCTGAGCGCCGTGTAGGGCACCACCGCAAAATCCCACGGCTCCGTGGACAGCAGGTGGACGGCGAGATTATTGGTCGTGGCGGCGTCCGCCAGCGCCCCGGTGAGCCATTGCACGGGTTGGCCTTCCTCGGGTTTCAACTTGTCCAGGTCGGGGACGAAACCGCGAATGTCTTCCTGGCCGAGGTCGCTGGAATGCACGCGCAGCCGTTCGAGCGTTTCGCGCAAGCGCGTCGGCTCGACGCTGCCCTCGGCAGCGGGGTTGAGCGGGAGGCTCTCGGTGCGGAACTGGTCGCTGACGACGATGCCGCCGTTGGGTAGCATCGTCGCCGGATGCGAACCGGGCCAGCGGACCACAATGCAGCGGCGTCCATGCTCGGCGAGTTCCTGCCAGACGGGGCGAAAGCGGGGGTCGGCAGCGGGATTCTCGCCGGGCTGACCGGCGGCGAGCGCTTGGCTGGACTGAGCCTGGGCGGGCTCGGCCATGACGCCGCGGTCCACCAGGCGATTGAGGTTGGGCATGTGCCCAGCGTCGAGCAGGGGATGGAGCATCCGCCAATCGGCGCCTTCCCAGACGACAAGGAGGATTTTGGAGGAAGCGGGAACGGTGAACATGGGAGGATTTTGGGCGGGCTGGGAAGTAGCACGGGGGGGAGGAAGATTCAAGAAGCCAAGGAACCAAGAATTCAAGGAACCAAGAATTGAAGAATCCAGGGAACCGAAATTTTAACAGGGCAGCGCCCAGGGACGTTCACGGCGGGAGTTTAAACCTTGTGCCTTGAATCTTCCCTGGATTCTTGGATTCTTGGATTCTTGGATTCTACTTTCGATTCCTCCTTTCTCGCCAAGCTCGAACGCCTGCACCTGCTCTCGCGCCGGACGTTCGGCGGGCAGAGCCGGGCGGAGCGGCGCTCGCACAAGATGGGCAGTTCGCTGGAGTTTGCCGACTACCGCAACTACGTGCCCGGGGACGACCTGCGGTCGATTGATTGGAACATCTACGGACGGTCTGATAAGTTGTTTCTCAAGCTGTTCGAGGAGGAGGAAGATTTGTACATCTATCTGCTCGTGGACACGAGTGCGTCGATGCGCTGGACAGCCCTCGACCCGCGCACTGACGCGCCGCTGCGGGCGTCGAAGCTGGACCTCGCGCGGCGGCTGGCAGCCACGCTGGCGTACATCGGCCTGGCCAACCTGGACCGCGTGAACGTGCAGTTTTTCGCGGAGAGGCTGGGCGACGACCTCGGCCTGGGACGCGGCAAGAGCCATTTTCACCAGGTGGTGCGCTTTCTGGAACGATTGCCGGACGGCAGCGCCGGGGAGACGAACCTGGCGCGCAGCCTACGGGCGTTCGGACAACAGACCAAGCGGCGCGGGTTAGTGATCGTGCTGAGCGATTTTTTCGATCCCAATGGTTATGAGGAGGCGCTGAATTTCTTATCGTACCAGCGGTTCGAGGTTCAACTCATCCAGTTGCTCGATCCGGCGGAACAGAAGCCAAGCTTGCTGGGCGATCTGCGGCTGACCGATACGGAAACGGGTGGGATGTACGAGGTGACGGTCAACGAGGGTTTGGTGCGCGCGTACGAGCGGGAGTTCGGGGCGTTCCTGAGCGGGTTGGAGCGGTTTTGCCAACGGCGCGGCGTCGGGTATCGGCGCGCGA
>CAXTBX010000028.1:0-27057 GCA_964242205.1 uncultured Chthoniobacterales bacterium | reverse complement strand
TGCTGGGCGGCGACCTGGAGCTGGCCGTGTCGCAGCGGCGCGCGACGACCGACGTGCCGTTCGAGGATTTCGTGCTGCGGATGCTGCGGGACGGTGGGGGGTTGGTGCGATGAGCTTTGACGTGTGCGTTGATCTAACTGCAACGATTCGCTGCCGCGGGCCGGAAGGTCCTTCGGCTGCGCTCGCAAGCTCGCTCCGCTCAGGATGACAGACTTTTTTCACAAATGTTCCTGCTGAACCCGCTCGCGCTCGGTTTTCTGGTGCTCGCGCCGTTGATCGTCGCGCTATATTTGCTCAAGCTGCGGCGGCAGCCCGCGCGGGTCTCGACGCTGATGTTCTGGCAGCGCGTGACGGCGGATACCCGACGGCGGGCACTTTTTCAACGGTTGCGGCAGGTGCTTTCGCTGTTGCTGCACCTGCTGATTTTCGCGCTGCTGATTTTCGCGCTGGCGCGGCCCGAGTGGCACGGATTTCGCGGCGCGGAGGGCGGACAGAGCACGGTCGTCGTGCTGGACGCGCGCGCGCGGATGCAGACGCGGCTGGCAGGCGGCGGAAGCCGGTTCGCGGCGGCGCGCGGCGTGGCGGAAAGCTACTTGCGCCGGGCGGCGGCGGGGCGGCCCGTGGCGCTGCTGACCAACGACGGCGCGGCGCGCGTGGTTGTAGGCCTGACCGACGAGGAGAAAACGCTGCTCGCGGGTCTGGGTAGCGTGCAGGCAACGGACGCGGGCGGGCGGATTGAGGACGCCTTGGCGCTCGCGGGTGAACTGCTGGCGGGACGCGCCGGGAGCAAGCGGATCGTCGTGGTAACGGATCGCGCGGTGGAGCTTCCGCCGGGCGTGCGCGCGGGGGACGTAGAAACACGGATCGTCGGCGAGGGCGAAACGCCGCGCGAGAACGTGGGCATCACGCGGCTCGCCGCGCGCACGTTGCCCGCCAGCCCGGAAACGGGTGAGGTGTTCGTGGAGATCGAAAATTTCGGCGCGGGACAGCGTGCGGGCAACGTCGAACTGTCGTTCGAGGGCGGGTTGGTGGACGTGAAGCCGTTCGATCTCGCGCCCGGCGAGCGACGCGCGGAGGTTTATCCCGCGCTGGCGGTGCGCAGCGGCGTGGCGAACGCGCGCGGCTGGCTGACGGCGCGCCTCGCGTTCACGGATCAAGCGGGCGACGCGCTGGACATAGACAACGCGGCTTTCGCCGTGGTCCCGCCGCCCCGACCCATCCGCGTGTTGCTAGTGTCGGCGGGGAACTGGTTCTTGGAAAGTCTGCTGCGCGCGGACAACCAGGTGTCATACGAGCAGTTAGCACCGGATGCGTTCCAACCGGCGCAGGCGGCGGGATTTGACGTGACGATCCTCGACGACGTGTTGCCGGCAGCATTTGGACAACAATTATCGGTATTGCCGCCAGGGAATTTTCTCTTCCTGGGGCGCGCTCCCCTGCCCTCATCGGCGGGCGGCGGTGCGGCAGAACTGGCGCGGCCGCCGCTCACGGATCTCGATGCAGGCAGCCCGCTCTTGCGGCTGGTGAACCTGCGCGACGTGACGGTGCTGCGCGCGCAGGATTGGGCGCTGCCGGAGGGCGACGCGGCGGGCGGTTGGCGGCTGGGCGCGCCGGTGCGGTCGCTGGAGCATCCGCTAGTGGTCACGGGCGAACGCGGTGCGTTGGGGCGCGGCGGGCAGCGACTGGTGGCGCTAGCGTTCGGCGCGGCGGATTCGGATTTGCCGTTGCGGGTGGCGTTTCCGCTGTTCGTGCGCGACACGCTCGGCTGGCTCGCGGGGCGCGACGCGGCGGAGGGCAGCGCGGGCGAGGCGGGCATCCGCGCCGGGGACGCGGTGACGCTGGCGGAGGGCGAAACCGTGTGGACAAAACCGCAGCGCGAATATTTGCCGGTGAACACGGTTCCCGAGGCCGAGAAGGCGGTGGGTCCGGGGGTGTTCGTGCCGGAGCGGAACGGCTTTTACCTGCGGCGCGGGGCAGATGGCGCGGAGCGGTGGCTGGCGGTCAACACGGGCGAGCGGGAGATGTCGACGGTAAACGCAGCAAGAGCAGCCGCGCAAACGCCAGCTACAAGTCAGGGCAATATTTTGCCGGACGCGGCGGGTGGGTGGAGAACCGCAGCGGGGACATGGCCGCCGTGGGTGTACTGCGCGCTATTGGCGTTCGCGTTGTGCGCGTTGGAATGGTGGGGCTTCCATCGCCGCAGAACGGAGTGACGGTGGGAACTCTCGCTTCAAACATCCGCCCCCGACGCTTGAACCGACAAAACGTGCTGGCAGATTGCGGCGACCACACTCCGCGAACGCAGGATGCTCCGGTGGCCGGTCTTGGGCGTGTCTAATAATTTAGCGCCGGGCCAAGCAGCGGCGATGGCTGCCGAGTGAGCATATGGCATTTCACGGTCCTCGGGGTCGTGCATCAACAAGGCCTGGGTGTCGTGCAAGTTGCGGGCGTTGTCTGCGGCGGAAGATTCGTCCGATGCGAACACCTGCCGGGCGAGGTCGAGCACGGCTGCCGTGCGGGCCGGGGAATAGCCATATTTCTCGGTGTATTGGGTCAGGACCGGGGCCACCCAGCAAGCGCTGGCCATCAGCACGGCTAACCGGGACTGCACGCCCCGGCGTAGGGCAATGCAGGTGGCTGCTCCCCCGAGCGAATGCGCCACGATGCCGTGCAGTGGGCCGACGTGCTCCGCCACCCCCTCGATGGCCCAGGCGAAGCCGGGAGCGCAGGAAAAAGTTCCTTCCGACCGACCGTGGCCGGGAGCATCGAACGCCACCGCCCTGCCGCCCGCTTGCAGAACGGCCTCAATGGCGGCGTAGTGGTTGCCAGCGTTGCCACCCCAACCGTGGACAAACAGGATCGTGGGGCCTTCGCCCCAGGAATAAACCTGTACCGTGGCGTCGCCACCCCGCGCAAAACCGCTTGGACCGAGTTGGACCCGCGAAAGGGTCGCCCGCGAAAGCAGTTGGGTTTCGCGCGAGAATTCCGGGCTCCTCGGCGGGGTTAGAAAAGCTTCCAGATCCTCCTGTGCGCTCATCCAGGCACGCAACCAGCCGGGCAGCCCGGCGTCCAGCAATATGTGAGACGAATCGGCAGGCACCATCGCCTCGACCTTTGCTTGACCCTGCGGCGTCGGCGCGCCTTCTCCAGCGTTGCTCGTCGAACCCATTTATCTCTGGTTCCTGCTGCTCGCCGTGGCCGTCGTGTCACTGCTGTGGCTGGCCATGCGGCGCTCGCTGGCCGACCTGACGCCCGCGCAACGCCGCGCTTGCCTCACAGTCCCGGCAAGCGCACACTCCAACGATGAGCACCAAGGAAATCGTGCGGGATCTACTGCAAAAACTGCCCGAGGATGTCTCTCTCCATGATGTCGCCCAAGAAATTGAGTTCGTGGCGGCGGTCAGACAAGGGCTCTCCGAAATTGAGCGCAACGAGCGTATTCCCATCGAGCAAATCGAAAAGGAGTTGCCGACATGGGTTATCAGGTAGCCCTCACTCCCTCGGCGCGGCGTGATTTGCGGGATATTGTCCGTTACGTTTCCTTGGATGCGCCCGAGCGGGCGGTCTCGTTTGGTCAATTTCTGATCGCTGCCACGAAGCGGCTGGCCGATTTTCCAGATTTGGGTCGAGTGGTGCCTGAATTCAAGAACGTTGCCATTCGGGAAATCGTAGTTCGCACGTACCGGGTGATCTACCGCGTTAATCATCCTGATTGCCGGGTGGATGTACTCCGCTTCTGGCACGGAGCGCGGGGCACTCCGAATCTGTGAACCATTCTCTACGCGCCGCAGCTTGACCCTGCTGCGGTGTCGGCGCACCTTCCCCGGCGTTGCCCGTCGAACTCACTCATCCCTGGTTTCTGATCGTCGCCGTGGCCGTCGTGCCGGGGTTGCTGCTGGTCATGCGGCGTTCGCTAGCCGACCTGACGCCCGCGCAACGCCGTGCTTGCCTCGCGGTGCGCGTCCTGTTGCTCGCGTGCATCCTGCTCGCGCTGGCCGGGGTGCGGTTCCTGTGGCACGGGGATGACCTGGCCGTGCTGTTCGTCGTGGATGATTCCGCCAGCGTCTCGGCGGACGCGCGGATGGTGGCGCGAAAATTTGTGGAGGACAGTTTAAAACACCGTCGCGCGCACGACGTGGCGGGCGTCGTCGGTTTCGCACAAGCTGCGACCGTCTGGCAGCCGCCCGAGGCGACGAGCTACCTCGCCGACCACTGGCCTGCCACGCTGGACAACCTCCGCGCGGGCACCGACATCGGCGGCGCGCTCCGTCTCGCCGCCGCGCTAGCCCCGGCGGGCCACACCCGGCGCGTCGTCCTCCTGAGCGATGGCAACGACACCACCGACGACGCCGCGTCTACCGCCGCGCGCCTCGCGGCCTCCGGCGTACAGGTGGACGCCGTGCCGCTGCGCAACGCCCGCGCGCCGGAGGTCCTCGTCGCCGACGTGAAACTACCCGGCGGCCTGCGCGCGGGCGAGCCGTTCAACCTCCGCGCGACCGTGCAAAGCAATGTCGCTACGACCGCCAAGGTCAACCTCTACCAGAACCAGTTCCTCGCAGATCAGCAGGACGCCACACTCCGGCCCGGCACGAACGAAATCCGGTTCCGCGATCTGCGCGCGGGCGACGGTTTCACCGCCTACGAGGTCGAAATCCTGCCCGCCGCCGACACGCGCGTGGAGAACAATCGCGCCAGCGTCACCGCCGCGTTGACCGGCCAGCCGCGGGTCTTGCTCGTGCAGGGCGACGAGGCCAAGGCCGCGCCGCTCGCCGGGGCGCTCCGCGCGGCCAAGATCGACGTGGAAACGCGTGGCCCCGAGGGCCTGCCGCGCACGCTCGCCGAGTTGCAACGCTTCGACCTGTTCGCGCTCGGCGACGTGTCGGCGTTCAAAATGACCCGCGAGCAGATGGAACTCTACCGGACGTGGGTCCAGCAGTTCGGCGGCGGCTTCCTGATGCTCGGCGGCGAAAACTCATTCGGCGTCGGTGGCTACTTCCGTACGCCCATCGAGACGATGCTGCCCGTGCGCACGGACCACGACGACCGGCAGGAAACGCCGACCGTGGCGATGTACGTCGTGCTGGACAGTTCCGGTTCCATGAGCGCGCCCATCGCCGGGCAGACCAAGATTTCGCTCGCCGACCAGGGGGCCGTGCTCGCGCTCAAAGTGCTGGGTAACCGCGACCTGTTCGGCCTGACGGCGGTGGATACGGTTGTCCACACCGTTGTGCCGCTCGGACCCGCCTCCGGGTCAAAGGGCGCGGCGGAGGAAAAGATCGCTTCCATCACGGCGGGCGGCGGCGGCATCTACGTGTTCACGGCGCTGGCCGACGCGTTCCGCGTCATGCGCGACGCCAACGCCAAGATCAAGCACGTCATCCTGTTCTCCGACACCGACGACGCCGAGGAAAAAGCGTCGGGCGAACTGCGCGACGGCGCTCCGGCGGGCGGCGGCTCGTCGCTCGACCTCGCCAGCGCGATGCTGGCCGAGCGGATCACGCTGAGCGTCGTCGGCCTAGGTAGCGAGAAGGATAAGGACACTAACTTCCTGCGCGAACTGGCCGAGCGCGGTAACGGCCGCTTTTACCAAACGGACGACGCGCGCAACCTGCCGCAAATCTTCAGCACGGAGACAATGAAGGTCGCGCAATCGAGCCTCGTGGAGGAGCCGTTCGTGCCGGTGCCCGCCGCGCCGTCGCCGCTGGTCCGGGGGTTGGACTGGACGAACTGCCCGCCGCTGCTGGGCTACAATTCGACCAAGCCCAAGCCGAGCGCGGACGTGGCGTTGGCGACGGAACTCGGCGAGCCGCTGTTGGCGTCGTGGCGCTACGGGCTGGGGCAGACGGCGGCGTTCACCAGCGATGCCACGGCACGCTGGGCCGGGGAGTGGCTCGGCTGGGACGGCTACGGCAAGTTCTGGGCGCAGGTCGTCCGGGGGTTGCTGCGCCGCAGCGATCAGGCGGCCTGGCAGGTGCGCGCGACCGAATTGGGCGACGGTAGCCGCGTTCGGCTGGACATCGACGCGCTGACGCCCGAGGGTACGTTCCGCGACCGGCTGCCCATCGACATCACGGCGCTGGACACGGTCACGGGCGAAACGCGTCAGGCGCACGCTGAGCAGGTCGGCCCCGGGAGCTACCGGGCGGAATTTGCGCTGGCCAACGGCACCGCGCCGGGAAGCGTCGGCAGCGGGGCCGAGGCCGCCGTGGCGGGCGCGACGACGATGTTCTCGGTTTCTTCGCCCGACCTGCTCGACCGGCCCTACGTCTTCGGCCACACGCGCCCGTATCCGCGCGAGTTCCTGCACGCGGACACCGACGAGGCAACCCTGCGCGCCATCGCCCGCGCCGGGCACGGACGGTACGCGCCCGCCGAGGCCGAAATCTTCGCGGCACCCGCCGGGAAAGCCGTTCGCAGCCGGGATTTATCCAATTATTTCCTTGCCATGGCCCTGCTGCTGCTGCCATTAGACATCTTCCTGCGACGCCGCACCTGGCGGCAAAGGCCCGTCGGTGCCTCCGTGGTCGTACCAAACGCGGTGGCGGCGGGACGCGCCCCTTTCCTTTAACGAGAATCTCATTTTGGTCATCGAAGTCATCCGCTACAACATCCGTCCGGGCGAAGAATCGACGTTCGAGGACGCCTTTCGCAAAGCCGCGCCGCTGCTGGAAGCGTCCGGCCATTGCCTGGGCTACACGCTGACCCGGGCAACCCGCGAGCGGAACCGCTACATGATGTCCGTTTATTGGGATTCGCCGGACGGGCACCTGATCGGCTTCCGGCAAAGTAACGCTTTTGCGCAATATCAGGAGTTCATCCAGCCGTACGCCGAGATGGTCGAGGAAACCGGCCACTACCGGAAGACGGGGATCGAGATGACCAAGAAGCAGTTGGTGCGGATTTCCGGGCCGCCTAGATAGGCGGGGAAGATTCAAGAACCCAAGAACCCAAGAGTCCAAGGAAGGTTTAAGGTTCAAGACGGATTCGCGTGGCGGCGATTCCCTCCATTTTCCCCGCTCCTACGTCCGACTTGGGAGCGAGGCACAGGTCATTACGACTTGGAAACGAGGAACATGTCCGCCCAATCACCTCTGCCGGTCTGTTTGGACCTTGAACCTTGCTCCTTGAACCTTCCTTGGATTCTTGGGTTCCTGAATCTTGACCCTTTCCTCCCCCGCCGGGTCTTGCACCACGTCCCGCCGCACGATCTCGTGCAACTTCCCGCAAACCAACGGGGTCATCGCGCATTGGTGCCCGTACGGCACAATGGTTTCGCTGCGCGCGCCGTCCCAATGCGCGCTTTCGTAGCCGACCACGCCGTCGCTGCTGTGCGGCGAATCCCCGCGCCCGCGGTCACCGAGGATCGTGTCGAAAGGCCGCTGGATGGGTAATTTTTCCAACACGGCGTAATATGGATTACGTGGCGACAGCGAATCGAGGCTGGACAACCCGCGCAGCCCCGAACGCCGCATCTCCGGCGAGAGCAGATCGGTGTTGAGCGTCAAGATCTGTGTGGCCGCACTCAACACCTGTTGCGGGACGGAAACCAGCTTCGCCAACAGCCGTACAATGCCCCAATCCGCCAACCGGCTGCCCCGGTGCGGCGTGCACACGAACACCACCTGCCCCACATCCCGGCGCGGCACAAAGAGCAGGTTGCGCCGCAGCAACGCCTCGAAATCGGGCGGCACGCGCAACCGCTCCGGCGGCACGGCAAAGTAAGCATCGTAAATCTGCGTGCCGGGGTCGATCACTTGCAGGTGGGCGAGCAGACCGCCCATGCTGTGCCCGACGAGGACCATGCGGTTCATGTTCGGGTTGGTTCCGGCGGGATCGTACTGCGCGTGGATCTTGTTGAGCGAATCACGCAGCCGTTCGGCGCTGCTCGGCACCGGGCTGCCGGTGGGATAAAAGAAGTACCAGAACTGGCAGCGGCAGGCGATTTCCGGGTCGGCCATCAGCTCGGCGGTGGCGTTTTCCCAGATGGAAGGATCGGAATTCAGCCCGTGGATGAACACCACCGGGATCTTGTCCGCCCGGTACGGCTCGAAGAAAAACATGCCGCTGTATTCCAGCGCGCGCTCGGGGCGAAAAAATCCGGCCAGCGACAGCCAGCCGAAGTTGCGCACACCGACCTCCTGCCGCGCGGGCGTGGCGAGGTCGGCGGCCAGCGGCAGATCGCGCCGCGCGCCGACGTGGATGGTCGCCACCGCGCGTGGATCGAGGATTTTGACCCGCACGTCGGTCGGCGCACCCGGGCCGCCGTGCCCGTGCGGGCCAAACTCCAAAATGGCCGTGGCGGGCAGATAATACCCTCTGCGGGGCAATCCCGGTTCCGTGGCGCGCCGTTCGGCGGTGCCCTCGCGCACGGCCAGCAGCGTTGCGCCGATGCCGGGCCGCAGGGCGCTGGGCACCGTGGGATTTTTGGTCGGTTTATTGACCCACCACGCCTCGTCGAAAGTACCGCTGGACCACGCTCCGGGCGTGTTCTTCTCCGTGGCGAGCACGAGCCGGTAGCCGCCGAGCACGAGCGTGCATCCCGCCCGGTGCCAATCCCAGGGTGGCACGCCGTCGGGCAGCACGGCCTTGGACGCCCCGTTGAGGTTGGCGATCACCTCGCCGGTAGCCTCGGCGTAGCGGGCCTCGGCTTCGGCCAGCGCGCCGGGCGAAAGCGATTTCCCGGCCAGCGCGTGCCACGCCGATTCCGCGCGGGCCAGCGCCGCGACCAGCTTTTTGCCGCGCGGCGGAAAGGTGGCCACCTCGACGCCCGGCGCGCTGGAATACGGACCGCTCGCCGCCCACGTGCGCATCCCTCCGTTCGCCAGCCATACGCTGACGGCCAACACCACGCACGCGACCCGCCCCCCGCCCGTTCGACAGTAGCGGCGCACGACAACCAGAGGAAACTGCTCCATGACGCGCGCAACAAAGCGCACAATCTACCCGCCCGCCACCGCCACTACGCCCAAAACCGCCGCCACCTGCCGCCGCTGCTCCTCGCTGATCGCCCGCCCCCGGCGCGACACTAGCAGGTACTCCCCGCCGATGACCGTTACCTGCCAGTTCTCCTGCGGTGCGCCGCCCATGATCGCCGCCGCCGCGCCGTTGATCTTGCGCAACTCCTGGCGTTCGAGTTCCTGCAATTCCTCCAGTGACCTCCCCTGGATTTGCGCCTGGATCTCCTCCAACGGCAGGGGCCGTGCCTGGAGCAGCCGGATCGCGCGCAACTGCGCAGCGTGCTTGTCGGAGAAACCCCGCTTGTGCTCGCCGGACTCGGACCCAGGCGCATCGAGCAGCCCGCGCGTGCGGTAGAACCGGATGTTGCGCTCCGTGATGCGCTCTCCCGCCTGCCCGTTGGCCGGGGTGATGCCGTGTTCGACGCACCAGCGGTTGATGGACTCGGCCAATTCTCCGATGGATAACAACGACCCGGCAGCCATGCGCCCTTTGTAGAGATTGACATTGTTAGCGTCAAAACTTTTCCAGTGTTCGGCCCGGCACAAGGCCAGCAAGCGCCACCGTTCGCCGCAGCAGTGTCACCCGCTGTCACGTACCCACCCGCCCGGTCGCCCCGAAAAATCTCCACCACCCGCGCGATTTCACCTTTACAAACGACTCGGAGCTTTTACCGTAGCCCTCCCCAAAGCTCTCGTGGCGGAATTGGCAGACGCGTACGGCTCAGGACCGTATGGGGTAACCCGTGGAGGTTCGAGTCCTCTCGTGAGCACTTTTTCTGATCGCCGGACGGCAAAATCCGCCGTCTCCGCGCAAACCAGCGTTTGCGGGGCATCCAAAATCGGCGACGCTCCTGCTCTGACGTTTGCCACATGCCCACGGATGCCCCTTCGCCCACCGGCGGTCGACGCGAATTTTACCTCACCCTTGTCGGCTCCCTCCTCCTGAGGCTGCTGGCCTGTACCTGGCGTTATCGCGTCGCGGACCCCGAGCGCCTGCGTCAAATGATGGCAGGAAAACCCTGCATCCTCACCTTCTGGCACAACCGGCTATTGCTCATCCCGGTGCTCTGGAACCGTTACCTCGCTCGCGACCACGCCCGGCGCACCGTGCCCCTGACCAGCACCAGCCGCGACGGCGAACTCATCGCGCAGTTTCTCGACCGTTTCGGCATCGGCTCCGCGCGCGGTTCGGCGACGCGGCGCGGTGCGGCGGCCTTGCGCGAGCTGGCGGGTTGGCTCAAGCTCGGTCACGTCGTGGCCGTCACGCCCGATGGCTCGCGGGGGCCGATCTACGAGGTCAAGGGCGGCCTGCTGGTGCTCGCTCGCATCTCCGGGCAGCCGATCCAGCCGATCTCCTGGGATTGCTCGCGCGCCTGGCGGGTGAGAAGCTGGGACCGGCTGATCATCCCGAAGCCGTTTGCCCGGGTGACGCTACGCTTGGGTGAGCCTTTCCTCGTGCCGCGCGACGGAACGCCCGAGGAAATGGAAACACAGCGACAGCGTTGCGAAGAGGTGCTGCTGAATCTGGCCGGGTTAAAGTGAAGCGTCAGCACCGCAGTTTGGCCAGTGCGATGTAATCGACCTTGGCGTTGTGCCGACGATCCACCGGCACCGTGCGGACGAGCCGTACCTCGTCCAACCCAGCCCAGGGCAACAGCGTTTTTAACCGTGCAAGATCGTCCGCCGACACCGCTCCACGTCGGGGCGTTTTTGCTTCGATCAACAAAGTCCGTCGGTCCGCTGCCCCCACGAACGCGCACCGCCGCGCTGTGTCTAACAGCAGCACCGCGGCGCACTCCACGGCGAGCGGATACTGGACGCCCCGCGCGTCCGCGACCTTCGCGGCGCAACGCCCCAGCAGCCACAACTTTCCCGCCGCGTCCAGCCGTCCGGCGTCGCCCGTGCGGTGCCACGTCACGCCGTCCACACGGAACTTGGTTTCCTCGTCGCCGTGGCCGTGCAGATAACCCGGTAGCACGTGCCCGCCGCTGACCACGATCTCGCCCGCCTCGCCCGTCGCGCAACTGACCGCCGCGAACTCATCCGCGCTCATCGCGCCCAATGGCTCGCCCCAACGGTCGCGCACGACACGCAACCGCACGGACGGCACCGGCGCGCCCACCAACAAACCGCCGCCCGTGCGCATCGTGGCGAGGTCGGCGTCGGTCAGTTCCCGCGCGGAAAACTCCGCCATCGGTTCGGCCTCGGTCGAACCGTACACCACCACGATTTCCGCGCCGGGACCAGTCGCCGCCCGCAACCGGGTTAGCAGACCCGGAAAGATTGGCGCGCCGCCCAGATAAATCTTCGTGAATGCATTCAACGGCACAACTTCGTCCAACAACCGCTCGAAAAACGCGGGCGACCCGGCGCTGCGTGTCGGACGATACGCCGCAATCTGCCGCGCCACCGGCCCCGTGTTGAAACGCGCCGGGCGGCGCAAATCCGCATCCGGCAAAACGCTCGTGACGCCGCTAGCCAGATTGGCCAGGACAAAAACGGGCAAGGTCGCCAAATCGACCTCGCCCGCCGCGAGCGCGAGGCTCTCGCTCAGGGCGTGGTGCTGCGCCAGCAGAAAACCGTGCGTGCGCACCGCCGCCTTGGGCTGCCCCGTGCTGCCGCTCGTGAACGTTAACAGTGCCGGAAAATCGGCGGGCACAGGTTCAATTTCTTCGTGCGCGGGCGCATTTTCCTGAAGGCTATGCCATCTTTGGGTCACCGGCCCCGGCCACCAGCCGCCGCCGGTCAAAAACGTGCGCTCGATCCCGCGCAACGCGCCGCTCACCAGCCGCAACGCCTGCGCCTTCCATGGTCCGATGAACCCGCGCGGACGCCCGAGCGCGCAACAACGCTCCAGATGCGCCAGCCCTGCCGACGGATCGACAAACATGGCCGTCAACCCGAGCCGGAAAATCGCCAACAGCGCGACGTACAATTCGACCGACACTGGCTGAAACACGAGCACAGCGTCACCCTGGCGCAATCGGGCGCGCCGCAAGATGGAGGCCCCGCGCGCGGACCGCTGCTCCAGTTCCGCGAACGTGACGCGCCGGTCGTGTTGGATCAGCGCCGTGGCCTCCGGCATCGTCCGGGCACGTTCGAGCAACACGTGCGCGAGGTTGGCGTCATCGGTGTGCTTGTTCATGGCAAAACCCGTGCGAACAACGTGTACCGCCGCAGGGTACGCACGCCGAACCGCGCGCTCAGGTGGCGCGACGCGTTGCCGTCGTGCATCAGCGCGTGGATCACGCGTCGGCAACCCAACCCGCGCGCGGCCTCGGCCACCGCGCCGACCAACACCCGTCCCAACCCTACCCCCGCGTGCGTAGGCAGTACGGCCACGGTTTTGACGATGGCCGTCGGCGTTTCCCGGTTCAACAGGTCCGGCAATCCGAACGCGAACCCCACCGGCTGACCCTCCGCGTCCTCCGCCAGGAATACCAATTCGGGTCGGGCCAGATTTTTCAGCGGCTCGTAGAGCGCCAGAAAATCTTTCTCCGCCAGCGGCGTGTAGAGAAAATTCGGTCGAAAGCTGACCTCCGCCACGGTAAATACGCGCCGCAACTCCTCGTCCCAACGCGCGAAATCCAGCGTGCGCAGCCGGATCCCCGCCGCCTCCACGGCGCGCACGGCCTCCCGCTGCCGGGGATCTTCCGGCAGGTCGGTCGGATGTTCGGCGATAGTCGAATGGTAACCAGCCAGCGCGGTAAAACCGGCGGCCTCCCATTGAACAGGCCACTCGGGCGGGTTGATCGGTTCCAGGAAGAACGGCGGCTCTTCCCCGGCTTCGATGACGAACCGGTACGACCTCCAAGTGTTCCCGTCCATGGGTCCGACCGCCCGTGTGCAACCGGCGGCGGCCAACTCGCCGCACGCCCGCGCCAAAATGGCCGCCCCGGCGTCCGCGTCAACGGCAGCATAGTGTCCGATGACGCCCAGTTTCTCACCCGGCAAGCTCGGCACGGCACGATGCCAGAGCGACGCCCGTCCCACTACGAAACCACCGGCGCGCGCGACCCAATGCGCATCGACGCGATGTTTCCTCAACAAATCAGGGTCAAACCTGGGTAATTGACGGTCCTCCATCATCCCGGCGTAATCTTCCAGTGATGAAACGCGTTCTGTCATTGGCATAACACGAAAAACTTTGGCAAACCCACCTGCCATCTGCTTGGATCTTGAATCCTGAACCTTGGACCTTCCTTGGATTCTTGGGTTCTTGATTTCTTGGTTCCTTTTCCCACCCCTTCACCCCAACCCTCCCAGCGACACCAGCGCGGCGATGCTCCCCTGCCGCCACCAGCGCGCCGGGTTTGCCGGGCAATCCTCCATGCGCTTCTGCGACCAACCGAACAGGGCCGTCGCCGCCGCGACTGCTGCCACGCCCACCCCCGCTTCCCACGCCGCCGTGGCCAGCGGCCTCGCGCACAGCGCGAGGTACGGCACCAGCACGCCCGCCACGCCGATCCCCGCCGCCTCGGCCACCGCGCGCGCGCCTGCGGCGCGCCGATCAGCCTCGCGCAGGTGAGCCAACGCCACCATGCCCAGGTGCGCCGCGAACGTTAGCGTGAACGGAAACAGCAACCGGTCACCCAGATGTGAGACCCACGCCGCGAACAACCACGCGAACCCGGCGGCGGACACGCTCGCCACGGCGTCGGCGTTGTGTCGGACGGGCCGCGTCGCCTCGCGCCATACGCCGGGACACAGCAGCGTGTAACCCGTCAGCAGCGCTGCCGGTCCGACCAGCCACGCCCCGCCGCCCAGAGACCAGCTCAGGTACAACACGAGCGCGGCGGCCAGTGGCGCGCTGTCGTCGAGGTACGTCCGCTTGCGCCACGCGAGCATCAGCGCCGTCAGGCAAGTCAACACCGCCAGCCGGGTCAGCAGCGCCTCCACGCTCAGGTGCAGGTAGATGCGCAACGCCACGAAGCTCGCCAGCGGCACGAGCAGATTGTCCGTCCCGTGACCGCCCACCGCTTCGAGCAGCATCACGAGCAACCCGAGCAACATCCCGATCAGCAGCGACTCCACGCGTCCCGTGCCGCTGGCGAGCAACAGCGGCACATGCGTGCTGAAAAACGCCACCACGAAAAACGCCAGCGACCCCTCCACGCTCTTGTGCCCGTCGCCCGCCGTGTAGCGCGCCCGGCCGTAGCGCACGCCCACCAGCGCGCCCGTAGCGTCGGCCAGGGTCAGGATCAGCACCGGCACGAAATACAACAAATTGAACCCACCCGCCGCCGACGTTTCCCCGACCGTCGCCGTGAACACAATCGCTACCGCCACCGCGAAATAAAATTCCCCCGCGCCACCGCGCCCCACCCCGCCCAGAACTCCCCCGAGCGGAGCCCGCAGTGGTCGCCACCAGCGCACCGCCGTCAGCAACGTCAACGACCCGGCGCACAGTGCCCACGCGGGCCACGCGCGATCGAACAACCACGGAAAACCCAGCGTCGTCATGCCCATGCCGACGTGCGCCACCTTGCGCACCAGTTCCGGGTGCGGCGACCACCGCCGCTGCCACCAACCCAGCCCGCATAGCAGCGCCATCAGCGCCGCCAGCACCGCCCCGATCCCGAGCAGGTTCGTCGTCATGGCAGCCGTTCCTCCACCACCAGCGCAGAATAAAAGAAAGCCTGGTCCCGCGCGTGCAGTCCCGAACTCAACCCTTCCAAGGGTCTCAACCGGTCCGCCAGCGACGCCGGACGGCGGCGCGGCGCGAGCATGTTCCAATAGACGAAGCGCGCGCCCGGCGCGGCGGTGTCCGCCAACCGAGCCAGCAGCTCCGCCGACGCTTCCGGCGACAGGTACTCGAACACGTCGCTCAGGTTGAACCCATCCACGTACCGCGTCCGGCCTTCCGCCGCCGACGCGGCGCAAAATTCGTCGAGCGATTGCAGCCGCAGTTCCAGCCGGTCCACGTTCGCGCGGATTGCGTCGAAATTCTCCGTGCGCAACGCGAATGGCAACGCCGCGGCCCCGTGCTGGCCCGTCATGATCCAGCACAGGTACGGATTGCCCGCCGGGTCGAGCGTCGTCAGCGCGTGCCGCACGCGCGTCAGCAGGCGCTCGGCGACGCTGCCCTCGACGTACCGGAAGAAACTCGGGTCGCGCCCGAGCCACCCCATCACCGTCCGCGAAAAAAACAGCCGGAACAACGCCCGCCACCGCCAGGTGTCCCAGCGCTCCTCATAAAACGCCCGCCGCGCCGCTGGGTCCCGTCCCGGCTCCAGCAGCGCCCGCACGGTCCCGCGTCCGTGGATCAGCGGCAGGGTCCACCGCCGAAACGCCGCGAAATACCGCTCGAATTTTCCCGCGCCACCGACCCCCGCCGCCACTTCCTGGGGCCGCCGGTCCCAGAACCGCCGCGCAGCCTCGGACAACTCCCCCCGGCACCGCCGGTAAAGCTCCGCTCGCCGCGCTGCCGACGCCGCGCGCGAGCCAACAAATTCGAGCAATTCCCCATGCGCCAACTTTCGGAATGCCGCCACGCGCAGTTCCGCGCAAGCGATCTGTGCCGGGTTCAGGTCCAGGGCAATCACCCGTCCCGCCCCGCGCGCCAGCAGCGCTAGCGCATTGTCCCCCGCCGACGCGATGGACAGGTAAGTGCCGCCGGGCCGCACGTTCAGCGCCTCCACGAGCACGTCGGCGTCCTCCCAAACCTGCGCATAGCGCAGTTGCTGGAACGCTTCCCGCCCCGGCCCGGCCTCAACGTCATCAGTTTTCATCTCTATAAATAGATGCAGCTAAATCCCGGAAAAATTTCCGCATACCTCCCGCCTCCTGCCTCCCGCCATTAGCCTCCACTTCCGCGTTCCCGCTTCCCCTTCCGCCCTCATCCTTCCTCCTTCATCCTTCTCACAGTCCCCGCCGCCCCATCCACCTCTACCAAATCCCCCGTCCGCAGCCAGGCGGTCAGCCCCGGCACCGACACGACCGCTGGCAGCCCCAGTTCCCGCGCGACGATGGCCGAATGCGACAACAGGCTCCCGTGCTCGACCGCCAGCCCCGCCGCCGCCGGGAACAACAGCACCCAGCCGGGATCGGTCCGTTGCGCCACTAGAATCTCGCCCGGCAACACCTCCGCCCCGCGCGGATCGAGCACCACCCGCGCCCGCCCGCGCACGGTCCCGGCGCAGCACGCCAGCCCTCGCCGCAACTCTCCGTTCTCCTCCGCTGCTCCCGCCCCGCCGCCCGCCACTGCCGTCCCCACGAACGCGTTGCCCAGGTGCACCGCCCCCCGCGTCTCGAACCGGTCCGCCGGCGCCGGTTCCCTCCGGTACGCATCGAACTCGGCCCGCCGCGCCGCCACCAACCCGCGCAGGTCCGCGCTGACCGTCGTACCGTCCACGAACCCCAGCACTTCCTCCAGCGTCAGGTAAAACACGTCGCGCGGCGCGGCGAGCCTGCCTCCGGCGTGCAGCCGCCGCCCTAGTTCCACGCAGATCCGCCGCGTCCGCCCGAACACGCGCGTCCGCTCGAACCGTAAATTCTCCCGGCCTCTCACCCGTTCCCGCGCCTGCCGCGTCACCCAGCGGAACACCGCTCGCTTCCAGGCCGGACCCGGCAACTCCGGCTCCTTCTTCCCCTCCCCCTTGGACCCTGGATCTTCCTTGAATTCCTGGTTTCTTGAACCTTGAACCTTGTTCTCAGCAAGCCTCCCCACCGCCCGGTACAGCGCCAGCGGATCATCCCGCAGCGTCGGCGTCTCCAGCTTCAACTCTTCTAGACACCGGTCGCCGAACCGCTCCAAGTACGCCTGCATCTCCGCCGCAACCTCCGGCCAACGTGGCAACGCCCGTTCGATTTCCGCCGTCGATCCTTCTTGCAGGATCTGCGTGATCTGCGGCATCTGCGTTATCCTGCGCGACATGTCACGGATTAAACGCGCCGGTTCCGCGCTGACGATCCCCCCCGTCCCGGCCAGCAGCACATTGGGCAAATTTCCGTCCGTATCCCCGTACCATTTGGCGGCCAGTTTCCGCAGCACGCCGAAGGAGATCATGGCGAAAAAATCGTTCACCAGCGGCGCGTCCCAACGCGTCAGCAACTGTGTCTCCAGCAGGCGGTAATGTGCGGCCAGCTCGTCGGCGCGCCACGTTTCCAGTGGCGGCGATGGCTCCTTGAGTGCCTCCCCCAGCCGCGCGTAGAACGCGTCGATCTGCCGGGGCAGCCGCCACCCGTTCCAGACCAGCCCCGCCACCGCCCGCCCAAGCGCCAGCCCATCCGTCAGCCTCGCCCAAGCCGACGGCGCGGCCCCGCCCGCGCTGTCGCGCGCCAGTTCGGCCATGGCCTCCGGCGGCAGCGGCTCCTTGACACCCATCATCCCCTCCATAAAACCCCGGTTCACCCGGTAGCCTGGCAGCAGCGCCAAGACCCGGTGCCAGTTGACCAAGTGGTAATACACGCGCCCGCGCACCAGCCCGAGCATCCCCCGAAACGTCCCCGCGTTCGCCTCGATCCGTGCTTCCGGCACGCCCATCAACCGGCAAAACTGCCGGTAGACCTCCTCGTAGGCCCGTCGGGCGAACGAGAACGTCAGCGGCGTGGTGATCCCGCCGTAGCTTTCGGCGATGTTGGAATTATCCCACAGCGCATACGCCCCGTCGGCCTCCGGCAGCCGGTCCAGCCCCGTGACCGGACGCGATTGCAGCAGCCACAGCGTCCCCGCCGCGTCGAACGCCCATTCCACGTCCTGCGGACGCCCAAAATGTTTCCCCGTCGCCCGGACTAACGCCGCCACGGCCACCACCTGCGCATCATCGAGCACCGGCGCATCGTGGACGACCCGGCGGCTGACGACCGCCCCCGCCCGGTCCACCTCCCAGGTGTCGGCGTCGGCTTCCCCGCTGACGAGTCGTTCCCCCAGCCCACGCACCGCCGACACCACGGCCACCCCGCGTCGCCCCGTCGCCGGTTCGATGCCGAACGCCACCCCGGCGCTCTCCGCCGCGACCATCCGCTGCACGATCACCGCCGCCGCAGTCTCGCCCGCCAGCTCATGTTCCCGGCAGTACGCCCGCACCCGTTCGCTGCTGACCGAGCGCCAGACATCCGTCACCCGGCCTAGCACTTCTTCCGGCGCAACATTCAAATAGCTCTCGAACTGCCCGGCGAAAGAATGCCTCGCGCCATCCTCGTCCGCCGCCGACGAGCGCACCGCCAGCCGCTCGTCCAGCGCGAAATGCCGGGCGACGGTCTCCCGCAAGGCACTTGCCAATTCGTCCGGTGGCAAGTCCTGCGCGGCTGGTAGGGTTACGAACCACTCCGGTACCCGGAAACCGGCCTCGCCAAGCGTTGCCAATGCCTTGGCCTTCCCGCCAACGTTCACACTCTCAAGCTTGCAAATTTCTTCATTTGAGACGCAAATATGAGAAAATACGTTCATCGCAGTTTAAAATTGCGTTCCAACAGGGGAAATACCCCCAGACTCAAATAAATGGTCAGCGTCCACAGCCCGGAAACGATCTCGAACGGCTTGGCGTGCGCCGAGGTCGGTTCGCGTAAAAAGCGGCTGCCCACCCACCCCGCTGCGGTCAGTCCGATGAGCAGCACGGTAGTCACTGCCCCACCAAAGCGGATATGCTTGGCGGCCAGGGCGGCCATCGTGGCGGTCGCCAGCAACGCCGCCCACCAGCAACCGACCGCGACCGGTCGGCCCCAGAGCGCGGTGTACGTCCCGACCCCGGCCTCCTCGTCGGCGGGCGCACGCAGCTTGCGCCCGAACTCGATGACGACCCCGTTAAAAAAGCTCACCCCCAGGAACGCCCCCAGCCCGGCAGGCGGCGCAGCCCCTCCAGCCACCAGCCAGTCGCAGCCCGTCGCGTAGAAGTCGATCAGGGGCATGATGAGCATGTGCGTCCATAAGTAAGTGACTGGACGGGCCTTGAGCCATTCGCGGGCGAAGAATTCGCGGCTCATCAGTGCCAGATAGATCCAGGCCAGCCCCAACAGCATGAGCAGGCGCGGCTCCAGCCAGAGGGCCAGCGCCAATTGCGCGGCGGCGGTCAGCGCGCCGAGGGTGCCCAGGCCGCGCAGCGTCACCAACCCGCGCGGCACCGGGCGGTAGGGCCGATGTTGGCGATCCTCCTCGGCGTCTTTGAACTCGTCGGCGATCCGCAGTTGCAGGAACGCCAGGAATGAGTTGGCGAACGCGACCAGCGCGCTTTGCCAACCGACACCCCCCGCTCCCCGGCACAGGGCGGAATAACTGACCGCCGAAAACGAAAACGCGGCGATGAGCAACCCGTGGGCGACAACCGGAAAGCGTTCCCGCTGGTATGCCCACCACCGCCCGGCAAAGCCGGGTCGTCCTTCCGGCAGAGGTGAGGGAACTTCCAAGGCGGGCAGCGGATCGGTCACACCTGCATTCTGACGCGGCCTGCCACGACATGAAAATCGAAAAAAACCGTCCTGTCATCGTCGTAGCCGATAGAACTACTACGGTGTACAGAGGTAACGCCAAGCCTGCGATTCAACCAACGGCTAGCGGCACGGTGGTGCTAAACCGGGTGTTGCTCGGTGGGAGTAAATTGTAGGGCAACGGGCTCCGTTGCCGGCAGAGTCCCTGGCAACGGAGCCCGTTGCCCTACAATGAAAAGCAACACCGAGTTTGTCACTACCTAACGGCACGACTGGCTATGCCCCACTCCAGAAATCTCCTAGCCTGGGAAAATCACCCCGAAATTCGACCGCCGAAACCATCGCGCCGCACGAAAAATCCTTGGACAGGTAAAGGCTGCGAATTTTTTCTGTAATCCGGGGGCAAATCCGCTGCATTTACCTGCAGATCACTTAGGTATGGGATAAGCTGTGTAAAGTATTTGTAAAAACACTTGCTTCTCAGGCGAGGCCCATCCATACATTGCAGCTAGATTTCCCCATCTTTTATGAACACCCGTCGGCTCATCTTCTCGACCGCCCTGTTCGGCGCGGTTTCCCTCTCCCTGCTGCCGGTGGGTAGCAGCCAGGCTCAGACCACGGCGACCACCACCCCGGTTGGGTATATCACCCTCGGTGTGACTGGTACAGGTGGCACTGCTTCAAGTGCCACATCTTTTATCGGCCTTGGGATGGTTCAGGCATCGTCATTTCAAGGAAACTTGGAAGCCGTCACTGCGAATACCATTTTCGATAACCAGGCAACGTGGACCGAGGGCCAATACAACGGCACAAACGGCAGCTACTACGTCGAACTGACCAGTGGCAGCGGTGTCGGCCTCACGTCGCAGATCACCGCGACGAGCGCGGCCAACAAGAGTTTGACCTTGGCGGACGATCTCTCTGCTTACGTTACCAACGGGGTGACCTACACCATCCGTAAGAACTGGACTTTGGCTTTGCTCTTTGGCCCTAATAATGAGGCTGGTCTGGGTGCTGGCACTTCTTCATCGGCTGACCAGATCTTAGTTTATAATTCCCTCACGGCGGCCTATACTACCTACTACTACAAGGCGGCGGGCACCTTCCCTCCTGGCTCGGGCAGCGGCTGGCGCACGTCCACCAGCGCGACGGTCGATGCTTCCAGCGCGCCGTTTAATCCTTACGATGGAATTTTGATTCGCCGTTATCAATCGGCGAATTTGAGCATTCCGTTGGTTGGCGCGGTGAAGACTGGCACGAGTGACCTTCCGGTTAACCCGGGCACGAACATTCTGAGCAACGTTTATCCTAGCGGCAATTTTACGCTGGGCACGAGCGGCCTTTACACAGGCGACCCCACCACGGGCTTGAACGCCGGTACATCTTCGTCTGCTGATCAGGTGTTGATCTACGATCCTGTCTCGGCGGCCTATACTACCTACTACTACAAGGCGGCGGGCACCTTCCCTCCTGGCTCGGGCAGCGGCTGGCGCACGTCCACCAGCGCGACGGTCGATGCTTCCAGCACGGCACTCCCGGTTGGTGGCAGCATCTTGATTCGTCGGACTTACAATTCCGCGTTCGAATGGGTTGCTCCGCAGCCCTTTACACTTTGAACAAAACGACCCGTTGCTTGAATTTAACTTACCATGATCAAATCTTTCCGTTCAGGTTCAAAAATCGGAGCATTGGCCATTGCCATCTTTTCGTTGGCGGGGGCTTTAAATGCAGCTCAAGTCAACAACGGCAACGCAGCAATAGGCAACGGCGTGGGCCTGTTGAACGGCACGCTTGATCCGGTCGGGTCCTTGATCCGTATCGGCACATTCACAGGGTTAAATGCAACCCAGATTCGAGCTCTGCAATTTAATCCAACGGCGTTGAATGCGGCGTTTACCGAGTTTGGAATCACAACCATTGGTGCTGGTAATCCCTTCGGCACTAATCCGCCAACGGCAGGGTATTGGTCTGCATCGACCATCAATAACACAACGGCTACGGCATTCGTCGGGCAACAAATCTATTATTGGATCTTTAACGCATCCACGCTTGCAACTTCCACTCAATACGGGGTGTTCACTGCTCCTGGCAACACGAATTGGGTTTTCCCGGCAGATGTTCCGACACCAGGCATTACCACGACCGATTTGAGCAATGTCCCTAACACAACGGCTGGCATTGTTATCGGCTCCTTCGGAACAGGTTCCGCTTTCGGTTTTCCCGAGTATAATTTGGCCGCTGTGCCTGAGCCATCGACCTATGCCTTGGCTCTGGTAGGCGTGGGAACTTTGGTTGCTTTTGTGCGCCGCAAGGCAACCGCATAAAGGACTGAGTTTGCTCGCCAAAAAAACCCGCTGGCTTCCAGCGGGTTTTTCGCTTTTTGGCATGACGAATCTGTCTTGTTAGGAAAATCAGAACATCTTCGTTCGCCAATGGCATCGCTGATGCTTTCTAAAGCACGTACCGGAACGGCGCAATCTGCGATGCGGCTTTTTTCACCAAAACCTTTGTTTTTGTAGGGGTTGCGATACGCTAGGTTGATTCGTTTGGTCCGATAATTTCTTGGTGCGGCGTAGCCATCTGTCGAGTTGCCGCCCACCTCCACAACAACGCGGTCACTCACCTGTCACGCTCATGTTTTGCGGCCCCTCTCCTCTGCTGCGCGGCTGGACGCGCCTCTCTTTGATCCTCGTCGCTTGGGCGCTAACGCTCGGAGCTAACCTGCGGCTCCACGCCGAGATCGACCAGTCCGTGAATCAGGCAGTGTGGAAAATGACCTACGGCGTCACCGACGCGCAGTTGGCCGACGCCGCATGGTTGGCCGCCGATGCCGACGGCGACGGTCTAAGTAATGGCGCGGAACTCGCCGCCGGGACCAATCCTTTCGACGCCAAGAGCAACCTTGCCGTTGGCGCGGCTTCCCCGGCGGCCGGGGCGACTGCCATCACCGTCCCGACCGCTTGGGGCAAACTCTACCGGCTTCAGAGCACGGCCAGCCTGTCCGACCCTGCGTCGTGGACCGATCTTTCGCCCGCCGTACAGGTCAGCGGCGACGGTTCGCCCAAGACCCTGACCGCCACGCAGTCCGCCGACAGCGTCTACTACCGCGTTCTGGCCTCCGATCAGGACACTGACGGCGACGGCCTGAGCGACTGGGCCGAAAAGATCACCGGCTTTGATCCCAACAACGCCCATACCCACGGGGCCGCCGAGGACGACCGCACCGCCCTCCTGAACGACCTTACCACTGAGAACGTCGTGTCGGTCACCTCGGCAAAACACACCGCTACGAAACCCGCCGACGCCCTGACGGCAGCCAGCGACACCGGCAGCCTGACGATCACACGCGGTGGCTCGCTGCATTTCTCGGCGGTCACGGTGCCCTTGCAATGGAGCGGTACGGCGGTCGCCGGAACGGACTACGCACCCCTGCCCTCGACGGTGACTTTCCCGCCGAAAACGAGCAGCGTCACGCTGACGGTGATCCCGCTCAACAACCCGGCGCGCCGCAGCCCGGGCGTGGTCACTTTGCGCGCCCTGCCCGGCGGCGGCTACGCGGTCAGCCCGGCGAACAGCGCCAGCGTAGCCATCGCGCCCGCCAGCAACGCCAACGGCACGGGGCTGACCGGCTATTATTGGAACTTGGCCTCGGTGCCCAGCACATATTCGCCAACTCTGTTTGCGGCCAATCCGGTGCTGACGCGCCTCGACCCAGTCATCAACTTCACCTGGGCCACGGGCGTCTCGCCCGGCACGGGCGTCAACGCCACAAATTTCGTGGCGCGTTGGGTCGGGCAGGTGCAGCCGCAGTACTCGGAGACCTATTATTTCGACACCGCGATTGACGATGGCGTGAAGCTCTGGATCAACGGGGTGCTCGTCATCGACGGCTGGCAATACCAGGCCGCCGACCGCATCGTGGCGATCCCCCTGCAAGCGGGTGTCTTGTACGACCTCAAGATGGAGTATTTCCAGGCCGGGAGCAGTGGCAAGGCCATCCTTTACTGGTACAGCGACAGCCAGGTCAGGCAGCCTATCCCGACGAATCGGCTCTACCCCGCCACGACTGTCGTGGCCCCGCCCGCACTCGTCAGCGCGACGACAGCCTACGGCTTCGTCAACCAGCCGTTCTCGTTCCCGCTGGCGGCGAGCGTTTCCGGCGGCACGACGCCGACCTTCGCGGTGGGTACGAATAGCCGGGCGCTCCCGACGGGGTTGACGCTCAACGCTGGGACGGGTCTCATCAGCGGCACACCGACGGTGGCAGGGAATTACCAAGTGGCGCTGACCGTGAGCAATTCGGCGGGCGTCGGCGCGGGGGTGCTCAACATCCAGATCCTCAGCGCGGGCAACGGCGTCACGCGTGAGTTGTGGACGAGCGGCGTCACGGGCGTGACGCTCGCCGACGTGCCGTTCACCACCGCGCCGACGAGCATCGACAACGCGTTGCTGACCACCGAGGACAACGCCGCCTACGGCAATAACACCGGCGAGCGGCTGCGGGGATATTTCACTGCGCCGGTGTCGGGCAATTACTATTTCTGGGTCGCCGCGAGCAACGCCGCCGAGTTGTGGGTGTCCAACGACGACGAACCGGTCAACTTGCTGCGCCGCGCGCGGGTGACGGCCCCCGGCACGGCCTCGCAGGCCTGGACCGACGCCAACCAGACCGGCCAAAGGTCGCCCTGGCTCGCGTTGGTGGCCGGGCAGCGTTATTATTACGAGGTGTTGCACAACACCGGCGCGGCGGGCGCGTCGAGTAATTTGTCTGTCGGGTATCTGCTCGACAGGGCCGGGACGGCGACGACGCCGGTGGTCGCCGCGGGCACGGGCACGGGCGGGAACACGGCGGCCAGCAATGGCCTCGTGCCCGGTTACCTGCTCTCGCGCTACACCTACCCGACGACGACCGCCGCGACGGGCGCCCTATACGTCACCAACCTGTCGCCGCAGGGTACGGCGGTCAGCGCTGCCACGGGGTCGGCCAACGTGCGGCTGCTGCCGGGCAACACTCAGGCGGTCCTGCACTTCAACTACGGCGGCTTGTCGTCGCCGCGCACGGCTTACCATATCCACATTGCGCCGGATAGCACGGGCAGCGGCCCGATCATCTTCGACCTCGACGACGTGGACAAGTTTCACCCGGAACTCATTTCGCCCGACGGCGGTTACCTCTGGAACATCACCGACGTGGGCGCGTACACCGCCGCGCAGATCGTCACTGCCATCCAGCATGGAACGACTTACTTCAACGTTCACACCGTCAATTATCCCAACGGCGAAATTCGCGGGTTCCTATCGTTGGTCAACGGCGCGCAGAACGCGCCTGCGCCTGTGCCCGACCTTGGTTACACGAACGACAGCGCCTCGGACGCCGGGGCAGCCCGGTTCCTCAACCAAGCGGCCTACGGCGCGGCTCCGGCGGACCTCGCCGCCGTGAAGGCGGGCGGTTACGCAGCGTGGATCAACAACCAGATGAGCCTGCCCGCGACGCATATCTTGCCCGACGTGCAGGCGCAGATGGCGGCGCTGATCAACACCAACCTGAGCAGCACGCTGCTCGACAACGCATGGTGGCGCGCGGCGATTACGGGGCAGGACCAACTCCGGCAGCGCGTGGCGTTCGCGTTGAGCGAGATTCTGGTCGTGTCGGACTCGAACTCGACGCTCGGCGGGCGGCCCGACACGCTGGCGTCGTACTACGACACCTTGGCGGACGGCGCGTTCGGCAACTTCCGTGATCTGCTCAAGACCGCGACGTTGCATCCGGCGATGGGCTACTGGCTCAACATGCAGGGCAGCCAAAAGGGTAATTTGACCACCGGTTACCATCCCAACGAGAACTACGGACGCGAGATCTTGCAGCTTTTCTCGGTCGGGTTGAACCGCCAGTGGGCTGATGGTTCATTTGTGCTCGATTCGTCGGGCAACCTCGTACCCACCTATACGCAGGGAACGATCACTAACGGTTTCGCACGCGTGTTCACCGGCTGGACGTGGCACCAGAACCTCCAGGCGAGCGGACAGTTGCCGACGAACTTCTATCCGGCGACGGATTGGATCAACCCGATGACGCTGGTCAAGAATTACCACGAACTCGGGGCCAAGGCCGTGCTGGATAACGTGGTGTTGCCCCCGGCGGTCGGGTTTAGCATGACGGTGGCCGCGCCGACGGGTTCCCAGGCCGACACGACCTCGGCGGCCTACGACGCGTATTGCCTGGCGGACTTCGAGCGCGGGTTGGACAATATTTTCAACCAGCCCAACGTCGGGCCGTACATCTGCCGCCAGTTGATCCAGCGGCTCGTGGAGAGCAACCCGACGCCTGCGTACTTGGGCCGCGTCGTGGCGCGGTTCAACGACGATGGCAGTGCGCAGCACGTCCGGGGCAACTTGACGGCGGTCATCAACGCCATCCTGCTCGACAGCGAGGCGCGCGACGCCGCTACCGCTGCGGCGGCCACGACGAGCGGCAAGCAGCGCGAGCCGCTGTTGCGCATCACCGGTCCGGCGCGGACGTTCTTGTTCCCGGCAAATAGCGGCACGTACAGCCAGTCGGGCACTGCGGTGACGACGATCACGACCGCCAATCCGCACCATTTCAGCAGCGGCGATGTGATCTCGCTCGACTTCAGCGTCAACGCCACGGGCACACCGCCCGTCGCACCCGCTAACAACCCGACCAGCGGCGCTTACAGCGTCCTCAGTTCGCCCGCGCCGACCGCGAATACGTTTGCTGTCAACGCGGTGACGCTCTCCAGCGTGGGTTGCACGCAGGCAGCTAATACGAATACGCTGACCGTCAGCACGAGCGGCCCGGCGGCGGGCGAGCAGGTTTATCTCAAGTTCCTCACGGGCGGGTTTGCAGACGGTGTTTACACCACCGTGACCTCATCCGGCAGTTCGTTCACCGTGACGGTGGGCGGGACCACGCCAACGGCGGCGGTGGCGGGGACGGTGATCGTGCCGAAAGGTTCCGGCTACGATAACATTATCAAAACGACCGGTACGACGCCCAACGTTATCAACATCGCTACGAACACCAATTTCAACTTGGGCGTAGGCGATAGCGTGTGGATCGTTGCCGGGACGGCCAACCAACTCAAGGATGCCGCGTGGACGGTTGCCAGCGTGACTGACGAACGGCATTTCTCGATCACCAACACGGCGGTTTACACCGCCGAGACCAACATTGGTATCACGATTTATCCGCTGGTGCCGCCGGTGTTGACGCGTTCGGGCAACGTGGGGCTGCCTGCGAGCAAGTTCGACATGGGTAACACGAACAGCCAGATCGTGCAGACGCCGCTGGATTCGACCACCGTGTTTAACTACTTCTACCCGGACTACCAGTTCCCCGGCACGCTGTCGGCCAACGACGTGACGACGCCGGAGTTCCAGTTGACCACGGATACGAACATCGTGACGCTTTCGAACACGATCAATTCGACGATTCTGAGTTCTGGCAACACGAACGGACTGAGTGTGTTCAAGGGCGGGGCCATCAACATGGACCTGAGCGCGTACATGGGCGCGCCGTACGTCAGCGTGAGCACCCAGAGCACGACCAGCGGCACGAAGGTGACCGCCGTGACGACCACGACGGTCGACGCGACGGCGCTGGTCAACAAGCTTGGTGACGTGCTGACCGGCGGCATGATGACCCAAGGTGCCAAAGACAAAATCACCGCGTTCATCAACAACACGACGTACTTCCCGCCGACCGTCACCGTGG
>CAXTBX010000027.1:0-45734 GCA_964242205.1 uncultured Chthoniobacterales bacterium | reverse complement strand
CGAAGCACGCCAGGAACAGAGCCATGCTCCAGGGCACGACGATGGCTGCCAACCCTGCCGTTTGAAAGTGCACGCTCAGGAGCCCTCCCGCCAGCGCGCCGACGGCGAAGACCAGCATGAGACCCGTTAACACCGGCACCGCGTGCGGCTGCGGCGCCGTGGGCGTTTGGTGGTCGGAAGCTTTTCCCATGGTCGCGGCCAGCACCGAGGTGCTCATGCCCGTGAGGAAGGTGGTGTGGAAGCTCAGGCCGCCGCCTTTTCGCAGCGCACCGTTTTGGATGCCCATGCCCAGACACAGGCAAACCACGCCGGCTTCAAGGCCGATGCGCCCGCTTTGCCAAAGGCAAATGACCGCCGCCAGGAGCAGGGAGCCTTCGAGCAGCAGGGGCAGCCGCAGTTGCCGGATGCTGGTCGGCACGCCGGCGTTGGTGTCGAGCCGGTCGGCCCCGGCGGTTCCCAGCGCGAAGGCCGCGACGGCCAGACCGTTCGCGCCCGCCGCCCGCCACTCTCCCTGGGCCAGATGAACCATCGTCAGCACGGTGTTGCCGGTGAGGTGGCCCGTGAAGGAGCGGGTCAGCACGAAGCTGGCGGCATCGGCGTAGCCACCGACGAAAGCGAGCAGAAACGAGAGGATCAGCAGTGGGCGCATGGCAGGTAGTGAGGAGACGCTCGATGCATCGGTGCGGGCGGCGTTCAGAAAACGACCTTGGAGTGGAACCCGAGGAGAACGGCGTCCGCGTGCCGGCCCGTGCCGCCGGGGTTGAAGTAGAACTGGCAAAGGGGCTGCACGAGCAGCCACCCGGTCACCTGCGCGACGTAGTTGAGTTCCAGCGCGGTTTCTTCCGTGTAGCGGCCGTTGAGGGCCAGGCTCGCGGGCGTGTTGGCACGGCTGGAAAATCGGGTGTACACGGCCCCGACGGCCAGCGTGTCTTTGTCGCGGCCCGGGATCAGCCCCTGGTAGCGCGCGCCGCCGATCACCTGCACCGGCGCGAGCGTGACGTTGCCCGGGGCGTAGTCCGCGCCGACGAACGCGTCCAGGCCCCGGAGGCGGCCGGGACCCTCGTGGCTCTCGCGGAAGATGGCCTGGTTGATCGACCCGTAAACCAGGTAGTTGCCGTGGACGCGGTAGCCGTTGCGAAAGTCCACGAAATCAGCGAAATTGTTGTAGAGACCCAGCTTATACACGGCCGGCAGCCTTCCTTCCCAGAACCAGCGTGGTCCGGCCCGGCGATGGACGCCGCCTTTGCCGCCGTCGGCTGACCCTGGGTTTGGCTGCGTGATGTCCTGCTGCCGGTAGCCCACCTCCGTCGCGAGCACGCCGTGGCCGTCCAGGGAGAAGTTGAGGCCATGATGGTCGTGGTTGCCGTCAGGATCGGGGTCGCCGCCCTGAAACTCGGACTTCAGGTAAAGACCACGGTATGGATAGAGCCGGACCTCCACCCCGGGCTTGGAGGCCGGGTCGAACGTGGCGGTGACGGCCGTGAACAGGTTCCCGTAGGCGTAGCCGAGGGGTTCCAACAGGAAGGAAGCGGTGTATTCCTGCACCCCGTAATCGTCCTGCTGGGCGAGCTGCCCGGCCCGCAGGACGAGGACGCCGCCGAAGAGGCTCTGCTGGAGCCAGCAGGTGTCCAGGCGAGTGGTCTGGGAGCTATAGTAGATGTTGGGGTTGGTAAAGCTGCCGATGCTGGCCGCGGCGTTGCTGCCGTTCTGGTTCACCCCGGAAGCAAGGAAGGTCAGACCGTCCAGGCCGGCCAGTTTGCCGAAGTCCACGTTCACGGTCAGGCGCACGCGCCCGAAATCGCTGTCGTGCCCGCGGAGCGTGTCGCCCCGGGCCACGCCGTAGTATTCGTTGGTGTAAAGGAGCGAGAACGTCAGACCCCGGGCAGCCAGGTCGGAACGGTAATTGTCCGGGTTGTCTGTCAGGTGCGGGTGGGCCAGGAACTCCCTGAAATCGGAGGGATGCGGCGGCGGGTTGCGGGCCGCCGGGTCGACTTCCCCGGGACGCTGGGCGTGGGCCAACGCACCGCTGATCACCAGGCCTACGGCCGCCACCCACGCGACGCGGACGCCCGCCCTGGGTCGGCGGGGCGGGCCGTGGCCGCGACAGATTTTTCCCGGTTGGTCCATCGCTGCCCTCGCTACGCTCCGCCGACGCCGTGACCCGCCATCTCGCGCGGGTTGATGGCCTTGTCGTACTGCGCTTCGTCCACGCCGTTTTTGAGCGCGGCCTCCTTGAGCGTGCTGCCCGCATCGAGCGCCTGGTGGGCGATCTTGCTGGCCTTGTCGTAGCCGATGACCGGCGAAAGCCCGGTGACGAGCATGATGCTTTCGCCCACGTACTGCTCGACCTTCTTTTTGTTGATCTTGGTGCCCTCCACCGAGTACTCGCGGAACTTCTGGCAGCCGTCGCCCAGGACATCGAAGTCCACTCCCGCCACCTTCAGGGCACCGCGCGTGCCCGTGTCGTCGTCGATCAGCGCGGCGCGTTTCTCGAAGTTCTGCGGCGCGGAGGACGAGGGCGGCTGGCCAACCAGCGGCGATTCGCTCACCGCCCGCGCCGACCGGATCGTATTTGGCAGCAGCGACGCCGCCACGGTCAGCGCAAAGGCGCACGCTGGCATCGGTCGGAAACGAGTCGGTTTCACGGGAATGAGTGGGCCGGGACTCAAGGTTCTACGGCTCCCGCTGTAGCCGCCTTCCGCCTTGACAGCGAACGGCTCATCCAGTCGAAAGCCACGCCCACCACGATTCCGACGATGGTGTCGAAGAGCCGCAACAAGGGTTGGTGCCAGGGGTGGTGGGGGCTCAGCGCGGCGACGACCATCACCACGGACGTGGTGATGCCCGTGGTGACGATGTCGTCGCGCCGGTCCAACACGATCATCACCGCAGTGCCCATTCCCAGCAAAACGGCCAGGGCCAGCGGCGAGAAAGGAAACAGGGAGAGATATGACAGACACAGAACGAAGCTCACGATGGTGGCCAACAGGCGGTCGAACCCCGCCGAGACGCTTTCACGCCTGGAGTCCTTGAAGACGAACACCGTGGCGACCACGGCCCACATCCCTCCCAGGAATTGATCACCGGTGTCCACCCGTCCCGCCAACAGTCGGGTAGCCACCTCGTAGCTGACAAAACACGCCAGGGTCATGCCGACCACGTAGACGCTGTCCGCGACCGACAATCTGGTAAGACCCTTCATGTTTCCGGGAAGTCGATGAACCGCTTGCTCAGGCCCCGCCGACGCCATGGCCGGCCATTTCGCGGGGGTTGATGGCCTTGTCGTACTCTCCCTCATCCACCCCGTTTTTGAGCGCCGCCTCCTTGAGCGTGCTGCCCGAATCGAGCGCCTGGTGGGCGATCTTGCTGGCCTTGTCGT
This sequence comes from uncultured Chthoniobacterales bacterium, assembly GCA_964242205.1. Taxonomy (GTDB): domain Bacteria; phylum Verrucomicrobiota; class Verrucomicrobiia; order Chthoniobacterales; family SZAS-18; genus CAHJWO01. Next base: position 42,355 of record CAXTBX010000027.1, on the reverse strand, counting down.
AGCCGATGACCGGCGAAAGCCCGGTGACGAGCATGATGCTTTCGCCCACGTACTGCTCGACCTTCTTTTTGTTGATCTTGGTGCCCTCCACCGAGTACTCGCGGAACTTCTGGCAGCCGTCGCCCAAGATGCGCGCCGAATGCAGGAAGTTGTTGATGATGATCGGGCGCATCGCGTTCAGCTCGAAGTTGCCTTGGCTGCCCGCGAACGCCACCGCGCCGTCATCGCCCAGGACCTGGATGGCGATCATCACGATGGCCTCGCACTGCGTCGGGTTGACCTTGCCCGGCATGATGGAACTGCCCGGCTCGTTGGCGGGCAGGACCAACTCGCCCAGCCCGCACCGGGGTCCGCTCGCCAGCCAGCGCATGTCGTTGGCGATCTTCATGAGCGCCACCGCCAGGCCGCGCAGGGCTGCGTGCACCGCCACGATGGGGTCGAGCGAACCCTGGGCGAAGAACTTGTTGGCCGCCGTGATGAACGGCAGGCCGGTCAGTTCCGCGATGGTCGCGGCGATATCCCGGCTGAAGCCCGGGAAGGAGTTTAGGCCCGTGCCCACGGCCGTGCCGCCGGCCGCGAGTTCGTAGAGCCCCTTCTTGCTGGCATCAATGCCATCCAGGGCAAAGCGCAACTGCGCCGCGTAGCCGCTCCACTCCTGGCCGACGGTCAGCGGCACGGCGTCCTCTAGGTGCGTGCGGCCGATCTTGACCTCGTTCTTCCAGTCCTCGGCCTTGACCTCGATGGTCTTGATGAGCGCCTCCACCTGCGGAATGAGCGTCTCGTTCAACTCCTGCACGGCGGCGATGTGCATGGCCGTGGGGAACGTGTCGTTGCTACTCTGGCCCATGTTGACGTGGTCGTTGGGATGCACGGGGTCCTTGGTGCCGAGCTTGCCGCCGAGCAGTTGGATGGCGCGGTTGGAGAGCACCTCGTTGACGTTCATGTTGCTCTGCGTGCCGCTGCCGGTCTGCCACACGTAGAGCGGGTAGTGCTCGTCCAGCTTGCCCGCGATGGTTTCGTTGGCCGCCTGGATGATCGCCGCGGCCTTGTCCTCGGGCAGACGGCCGTTCTTGCTGTTGATCATCGCCGCCGCTTTCTTGACGTAGCCGTAGGCGTGGTAGACCCGCTTGGGCATCTTGTCGTCGCCGATGGAGAAGTGAATGAGGCTGCGCTGGGTCTGCGCGCCCCAGTAGCGGTCCGCCGGGACCTTGATGCTTCCCATCGAGTCGGTCTCCGTGCGTTCACCGCTGGCGTCGATGCCGATGGGCACGTTTTTGAGGGCGCTTTTGCCGTCTGTCTTGCTGCTTTCGAACAATTTCATAAAGATAAATCTAACAGGGTGTAATGGTTACAAAGGTTTAAGGTCGAGGCAGCTTGTCGCCGGAGGCGATGGTTGCGCGGCCAGCGCCCGCGTCCGATTCTTACGAGACGGGCGTCTCGGGCTTCAGGTCGTAGGCCTTCTGGACGACCGCGGACCGCTTGCCAAGCTGGTCGGTCGTCTTGCGATCCCAGACGGCATCCATCTGTTGACGTTGCTGCGGGATGATTTCCTTGGGTTCGAGGTTGCGGTATTGTTCGATCTCGCCCGCGATCACGCCCACGGTGGTGGCGTACACCGGCTCCGGATCATATTGCGGGTGCGGGAAGGCCAGCTTTTCGTAGTCGAAGAGCCTTTTGGACGGATCGTCCTTCCAGGATTTCCACGTGTCGAACGCCCGGTCGTTGAAGCCGGTCAGGAACGGGCCGGGATTGACGGTCGCCACCTCGATCCCGAACTCCTTGAGTTCCACGCTGAGGGTGTCGGCCAGGGCTTCAATCGCGTGCTTGGAAGCGCAGTAGGCACCGAGGAACGGATCCACGATTAAACCCGCCACCGACGACATGAAGACGATCTTGCCCTTCTTCTTGGCCACCATTTTCTTGGCGATGCCTTGCGTGAGCAGCACGGGTCCGATCACGTTCACCTCGAACTGACGACGCAGTTGCTCCCCGGGAACGTCCACCAACGAGCCTCCTTCCGCGATGCCGGCATTATTGAGCAGCACGTCAACGTCCCACGCCCAGGCTTTCTCGCGGTCGCCGGCGTCGGTGACATCCAGCTTCTCAACGCGCAGTTCGACGCCGCGCCGCTTGGCTTCCTGTTCGAGCGCCCAGACCTGGGCGATGATCTCAACGCCCGCGATGACGTCGAAACCCCGTTTGGCCAAACGGAACGCGACCTCGTTGCCGAAGCCGGTGCCAGCCCCGGTGATCAGAACGGTTTTTTTGCTCATGGATGTTTTGTGGTGGTGCTCCGGTGTTTCCAAATTTGCCGGTCAACTTCAACGGGTCTGATTCAACGCTTCGTGACCGATCGGCTTGTACGCGGGTTTGTAGACCTGCGCCTCGGTCCAGGCGACGAGGTCGGCGGGCTCTTCCACGGTGGCCAGCTTCTGGTCGAAGATGATCCGCGCCACCTTCATAGCCGTCATCACCTCCACGGTGAACACGTCGCGCTGCGGCGGGAAGAGCAGACCCTTCTCGCGTTCCTGGCTGCTGACCTGTTCGGCCAGGGCATGCGCGGCGGCGATGAACATCTCGTCGGTGATGCGCTTGGGCCGGGTCAGGTACACCGCCATCGCCACCGCCGGGAACACGTAGAAGTTGTTCGCCTGTCCCGGCTCGAAGTTCTTGCCGTGCACCGTCACCTCCGGGAACTGCACGCCCGCCGCGAACAGCGCCTTGCCTTCGCTCCACTCGTAGGCTTGCTGCGCCGTGCACTCGGCCTGCTCCGTGGGATTGGACAACGCGAAGATGATGGGCCGCTCGTTGTTTTTGCTCATCTCCTTGACCACGGCCTGCGTGAACGTGCCGCCCACCGTGCTCACCCCGATCAGGATGTTCGGCTTGAGCGAGGCCACGGCCTCGTGCAGGTCCTTGGTCGGCGCATGCGGGTGCGCGTAGGGCTTTTGCCACTCGTTGAGGTCCTTGCGCGAGGGTTCCAGCAGCCCGTCCACGTCGAACATGCTGACCTGCTTGTGCGCGTCCTCCTTGCTCAGGCCTTCGAGGGTCATGGCCGTGACGATCATGTTGCCGATGCCGATGCCCGCCGATCCCGCGCCGAAGAAGAGGATCTTCTGGTCCCGGAGCTTCCCACCCTTGATCTGCAAGGCGGTGACCAACCCGGCGATGACCACGCTTGCCGTGCCCTGGATGTCGTCGTTGTAGCAGAGGTACTTGGTGGTGTAGCGGGCCAGCAGACGCAGGGCGTCGGTGCCCTTCCAGTCCTCGAAGTGCACGCAGCAGCCGGGGAACACCTCCTGCACGGCGTCCATGAACTCGTCCACGAAGTTGTCCAGCTCGTCGCTGGAAGGCGGCGGCTGGCGCAGGCCCAGGTAGAGCGGGTCGTCGCGCAGCGGCTGGTTGGTCGTGCCGATGTCGATCAGCAGGGGCAGCAACCCGTCCGGGGGCACGCCCGCGCAGGCGGTGTAGAGCTGGAGCTTGCCGATGGGGATACCCATGCCGTTGGTGCCAATGTCGCCCAGGCCCAGGATGCGTCCGCCGCTGGAGGCGCAGATGAAGCGTACGTCCTTGATCGGCCAGTTTTTCAGGACCTCCTTGACCTTGCCCCGGTGCTTGATGGACAGGTACATGCCCTGCGCGCGGCGGTAGATGTGGCCGAACTTGGTGCACGCCTCGGCCACGGTGGGATCGTAGACGATGGGCAAAAAGCGCTTGGGGTCGCTCATGACGACCTTGAAGAAGAGCGTCTCGTTGTACTCGTACAGGCCGTTGAGGAAGATGTACTCCTCGATGGGCGAGGGCTTCTGCGCCAACTGGCGCATGGCGCGCTGGAACTGCCGGTCGATATCCTCGACCGCGTCGGGCAGGAGGCCGATCAGACCGTGCTTCTCGCGCTCTTGCTGCGTGAAGGCGGTGTCCTTGTTCAGGCCGGGGTGATCAAGCAGGGGAAGACCTTGCAGGGTGGAGGTATCGTCGGTGGTGCTGATGGTGTCTTTCATAAGGGTAGTCGGTTTCTGAGAGATGGCTGCATGGAGGAGGCCCGCGTTCAGGGCTTCACCCAGACGGTCTGGGCGTTGACGAATTCACGCAGGCCGAAGTGCGACAGTTCGCGGCCGTAGCCGCTGTGCTTGATCCCGCCGACCGGCGCGCGCGGATCGGAGGCGGTGTAGCCGTTGATGAACACCCCGCCCGTTTCCAGTCGCCGCGCCAAGGCGCGTCCCCGCGCGAGGTCGCGCGTCCACAAAGCGCCGCCCAGCCCGAAGTCACTTGCGTTGGCGAGCCGGACGGCATCCTCGGCGTCGCGCGCGGTGATCATCGCCGCGATCGGTCCGAACGTTTCCTCGTCGAAGGCCGCCATGCCGGGCTCGACCCCCGCGAGCACGGTGGGCTCGTAGAAAAAGCCGGGACCCGCGACCTTCTTGCCGCCCAGGAGCAGTTTGGCGCCGCGCTCGATGGATGCGCCCACCTGCTTGTCCAGCCCTTCGCGCAGGTTGGCGCGTGCGATGGGGCCGATGGTCGTCGCGTCCTGCATCGGGTCGCCGACCACGAGTTGGCGGGCCGCCTCGACAAATTTCTCGGTGAACTCCCCGGCGATGGAGGCTTCCAGGATGAAGCGCTTCCCTGCCAAGCACACCTGGCCCGCGTTCTGGAAACGCGCCTTGATGCCGTTCGTGACCGCAGCGTCGAGGTCGGCGTCGGCGAGCACGATGAACGGGTCGGACCCCCCGAGTTCCAGGAGCGACTTCTTGATCGCCTTGCCAGCCAGGGAGGCGACGGCCGCGCCCGCGCCCACGCTGCCGGTCAGGGTGACGGCCGCGATGCGGGGATCATGCAACAATTTATCTATCGCCTCGCCGTGGGCGTTGATCACGCCGAACGCCCCGCGCGGGAAGCCGCTCTTCTCGAAAGCTTCCAGGAGCGCGTAGGCGCTGCCCAGCACGTTCGGGGAATGCTTGAGCAGGAACGCATTGCCTCCCAGGACGATGGGCACCGCCGCCCGCAGGGCCTGCCAGAGCGGAAAGTTCCACGGCATGACGCCGAGCACGACGCCGAGCGGCAGGTAGGAGACGTAAACCTCGGCCTCGTCCACCGGCGCGCGCTCGTCGGCCAGCATCGCCGGGCCATGCTCGGAGAACCACCGGGCGAGGTTGGCGCATTTGTTCACCTCGGCGCGCGCTTCCCGGAGGGTCTTGCCCATCTCCGTGGTGATCAGGCGTCCGAGCGGTTCCGCGTTCGCCTCCAGGTAGGTGGCGAGGTTGGCGAGCGCGTGGGCGCGCTGGGCGGTGGGCGTGTCGCGCCAGGCGTGAAAACCCGCTTGCGCCTCGTTCAAGAGGGTTTCGGTCTGCGACTCGTCGGCGAGCGGGTAACTGGCGATCACCGACCCGGTCGTGGGGTTGCAGGTTTCTACGGTGGTGGCCATCGGTAAAGTTTGGTTCGTGGGGTTCATTACAGGCTCTAGCCGGTCAAGACGATGGCCGCGGCCAGCGTCAGGGTAGAGAAGAGGTAGCTGTAAAGCATGACCGACGCGCTCTCCTGCTGGGCCGTCTTGTAACGGAGCGAAAAGATCACCAAAATGACCGCGCAGGGCATCGCGAGCGAGATCACGGATTCGCGCAGCACCGCGTGGTCCAGCTTGAGAAAGTGCAACGGCAGCAGCACCAGACCGGGCACCAGGACCAGACGGCAGAGGGTGCTGACGACGATCGGCGTGGACACCGTGGGTTTCTGGGACCGCAAGATGATGCCGCTGGCGAACAAGGACACGCCGGCGGTGGCCGCGCCGAGCAACTGGAACGACTTGACCAGCGGCTCCGGGATGCGCAGGCCCACGAGCACCAGCACGACGGCGAGGATCGGCGCCCAGACCACCGGCTCCTCCAGCGACGACAGGATGATGCCGCCCACCGAGGGCTTGGCCGGCTCCTGCTTCCCGGGTTGCGGACCACGGTCGTTCCCGTTTTGGTGCCCGTCGCCACCGGCGGCCGAGAGCAGGACGATGCTGACCGGCACGACCGCCAGGTTGGTGATCAGCCCGGCCACCGCGACGGCCAGCGTCGCCCCCTGGGCGCCGATGATCGCGCCCAACACCGGCAGGCCGATGAAGGGCACCGCCGGGAAGGAGATGGCCATCGCCTGCAACGTGCTCTCGCCGAGGGTGCGGTGAAAAACATATCTCGCCACCACGACGGCCAGCGCGAAGGGAACGACCACGCCCGCGAACAGGACAGCCACCAGGGGCAGGTTGGAGACGAGCTGCTCGCGCGACATCGTCACCGTGCCCGCGAACAAGCTCAAGGGCAGGGTGAAAGTCATCACCATCTTGTTCAGCACGCTGGCCGCCTGGCTGTCGTCGTCGTGATGCCAGGCGGCCAGGTAGCCCAACAGCAGGGTGACGAACACCGGCAGCAGGGCGTTGAGGATGGCGTTCATGCGGATGAAACGAGCAGGTCCGGGCGGAAGCGGGGCAAGCGCACCCTGTGCTCAGAGCAGCGGGGTCAGGGCGGGGTCGACGGGTACCTCCAGCACCGTCGGACCGTCGGATTTCCAGGCCTGGGCGAAGAGTTCCGCGAGATGGGCCGCATCCCCTGCCTTGAAAGCCTGGCAGCCGTAGCCCTCCGCCAGCTTGACGATGTCCAACCCGGGAATGTCCAGGCCTGGCACGCCGGGGGTATCCTCCTGCTTGGCGAAGGATTTGAGGATGGCGTATTCCGCGTTGGCGGGCACCACGAAGAGGATCGGCAGCCGGTGTTGCACCGCCGTCCAGAGTGCCTGGACGCTGTACTGGAAGGAACCGTCGCCGATGACGGCCGCCACGCGCCGGTTGCGCCCGGTGTCCCGCTCGGCCAGCGCCACGCCCACCGCCGCGGGCAGCCCGAAGCCTAACCCACCGCTGGCCATTGTGAAGAAGCCGAGCGGTTGGTTCACCTGCCAGGCGGCGTGCAGGGCGGCCAAGTTGGAGGGGCTTTCCTCCACCAATACGGCGTCGTGCGGCTTGGATTGCGCCAGGAGATGAAAAATCGCGGCGGCGGACAAGGGCTCGCTGAACTCGGGCGGTTTCGGCGCAGGCCGCGGCGCGGGAGCCTTCCGCCCGGCGGGCGGCGGCGAGCCAGCCACCAGCGGCAGCAGGGCGGAGAGCGCCAGCCCCGAGTCGCTCAAGAGGCTTTCCCCCGCCGCCGCGCGGGCGGCCTCGGCAGGGTCATCGGTGATGTGCAAGAGCCGCGTGCCCTTGGGCAGGTAATCCCCCGGCACGTAAGGGTAATATCGAAACACCGGCGCGCCGATGATGAGGACCACGTCGTGGCCCTTGAGCTTGTCGGAGAGCGGCCCGATGGCGAACGGCAGAAATCCCTGGAAGAGCGGATGGTTCTCGGGAAAGCCGACCCGCTCGCCGCCGGGGGGCGCGTACACGGCGGCCTGCAGGGTCTCGGCCAGACGCAAGGCATCGTCCCAGGCCCCCGCGCGGTCCACCCCCGCGCCGATGAGCAAGGCCGGGTTCTGACTGCCCGCGATGGCCTGGGCAAAAGCGCGCAAACGCTCGGGGTCCGGGGCGAAGCGGTGGCTGAAGGAGCGCGCCGCGCTGATGTCCATGCCGGGCATCGCGTCGGCTTTCTTCTCCCAATCATCCAGTGGTAGCGAGAGGTACACCGGCCCCTGCGGGGGTTGGAGGGCGGTGGCGTAGGCGCGCAGGAAGGCCCCGGGTACGTCCTGCGCCCGCGAGGGCTCGTAGCTCCACTTGACGTGGGGCTTGGCCAGCGTGGTGGCGTCCACGTTCGTCAGCCACGGCTCGAGCAGGACCATCTCGCGGGTTTGCTGGCCGGCGGTGACGATCAGCGGCGTTTTGTTGTACCAGGCGGTGGCCAGGTTGCCGAGGCCGTTGCCGGTGCCTGCCACCGTGTGCAGGTTGACCAGCACGGGCTTGCCAACGCCTTGCGCGTAGCCGTCGGCCATGGCGACGACGCTGGCTTCCTGCAGCCCCAGCACGAAGGTGAAATCCTCGGGAAAACCCTTCAGGAAAGTTTCCTCGGTCGAGCCTGGATTGCCGAAGACGGTGGTCAACCCGAGGCGGCGCAGCAGGTCGTAGGTTTGGTCGCGGACAGTGTGGGAAAAGATCATCGGTGTTCTATTGAGTTAAGCGGACGGCGTTGCGTGTGTGACTTACTGGAAAAGAGGCTGAAGCCGGATCACGGATCAGACCGCGCCGAAGGTCACCTTTGGACCCTTGAGGCGGTTGGTGATGACCTTGAAGCCGGGCTCCAGGCAGGTGTCGGGTTCATTGCCGGAACGGCCGGCGTTGTTGTCGCGGATGGTTGAATGTTTGTACATGGGGAGAGGATTGATGCCTGGGAGAGCTGATCAAGCAGTGAACGGAGGGTGGCCGGCGGGTTTCATTCGGTGGGCGACGGACAGCAGTGGCCTGCAAGGAGCTGAATGAGCGAACCAATGACTTCGCAAGTCTCGCATTGTTTCTACCACCCATTGTTACGCGGCTTGCCCGAGTAAATTTGTTCCCCGTATTCGGCGGGAGAGAAGAGGCGGATTGCTTTGGTTTGCAGAAAGCAAACTTTCTTCGCACCCACACGAATGCAGCCGCCAGCGGCGATGGCCCGGTGGGGTGTTGCTTGAGCCCGCAATGCTGATGAAAAGGTTCACCGCGCCGAGCCCATGGATGCCGACGGAAATGTTCGAGCTATTGGCAACGGCTGCGCCAGTCGATGGATAGTACGTCCAGTTCGACGGCGGATTGTGGCTGACTCGGTCGTGGATCAATAACATCAACGCGGCGTCCCGGTCGCCGCTCGACTTCGTCGCGTCGAAAAAGACGCGCGAGGCGCTGACTAGCGCCATGGCCCGAGCCGCCGCGACGCCCAAGCCATTGGTGGCTATGTGCCAGGTGTTTCGCTCGCTTGAACAGCTGCTGGAGGAGTACCGACTCTTTTCCCTGCCGCGCCAGCGAGTGATCGACCGTACTCCCGCGCTCCAGGAGCGGGAACTGGCGAAGATCGCGGCTCTTACGGAAACGCTGGCCCTGGCCCTGCGGCAACGCGGCGTGGACGAATGGCTGGCGGCTTTGGCGGCGCGGGCCGGGATGACGATCTTCTGTTACGCTGCCCGAGAACGTTTTATGGCAACACAAGCAGGAGTACCCTGATGCTCGTTCGGCATCAGGAGCAACCCTGGCCTGGGGCAGCGGGTGCGACACCAGTGAAATCGTCCGTTCAGCTCGATGAGCGTGGCTTGCAGATTGCGGCGCACCTGCGGGCCAGGTTCTCGACTACGTTGGCCGCGTCGCGGCGGTGTGCACGGTCAGCGTATAACCATCCGGGTCACGGAGGGAGAAAAAGCGGCCGAAAGGACCGTCCGCAGGGGACGCAACGATGGGGACGCCGGCGAGGGAGAGTGCTCCATGCAAAGCATCGGCGTCGTCGCAAGCGATCCAGAGCGAAACACCCCAGCCCAAACGGCCAGTGGCGTCGAGGTCCACCACGGGTTCTCTCAAGGCAAACGGGATCGGGGTGGTATCGAAGATCATGGCGCCGGGCGGACGGTGCTGTACCGGGGTGAGTCCCAAGTGATCGACGTAGAAACGGGTCGAGCGTTCCAGGTCGCGCACCTGGAGGGCGATGAAGTCGGGTCCGAGAAGTTTGGCCATAAATCAAAGAGCGTGTTAATATCAGTGTCCTTACAACAAATATATAAGGTCCCTGATATGTCAAGCAACCTGATGCCAGTGCCGATGGGCAAGCGCCTGGGCTACGTGCTCAAGCGCGCGCAGCACGCCTTGCGCGTCCGCATGGACGAGGCGCTGCTGCCACTCGCGCTTACGACGCCCCAGTACTCGGTGCTTTCTGCGGTCGAGCTGGCGTCCGGCATCTCCAACGCCACCCTGGCCCGGGCGGCCTTCGTGACGGCTCAGACCATGCAAGGCATCGTGGCAAACTTGGAACGCATGGGCTTGCTGCGCCGAACGGAAGACCCGGCACACGGACGCATCCGGCGTGGCGAGTTGACCAAACGGGGACGCGAGGTGCTAGGGCGTGCGCATCGATTGGTGGCCGCCGTCGAGTCTCGCATGCTCTCCGGTCTCAGCCAGAAGGAGGCTGTCGCTCTCGCGGCCCTGCTGGAAAGGTGCGCGGAAAATCTGTCTAAGCCAGGCCAGGAAGGTAGGTCGGATGCCGGTTAAAGAGCCTGACTGGACAGCCTAAGATTTGTTCGGACAAACCGTCATTGGTAAAACGCCGGTTTTGCGCCTGCCTCTGAGGCAGCAGAGGTAACCGTCGCGTTCCAGGCCGCGGAGCGTCGTCGTGAGCACCTTCTGGGAGATGAACCCGAGGCTGCGCTTGAGTTCGCTAAAACGCATCGGCCGGCGCGAGAGCAGGTGAATGACCAGGGATGGACCATTTGTCTCCCACCCGCGCAAGCACTTCGACGACGGAACGACAAACCTCCGCGGGAAGGTCCTCGAAGGGGAGGCAGCCGCCGGAGCAGCCGGGAGTAGGAACCTTGAGGTGACCAGGGATCATAAAGGTGCCTCCTTTGCGGGCGAGGGATGGTTCCTCATAGTGCTTCGGTATGCAAGGGATACCATCATTCGAAAAAGATGAACGGACGACTGCCGTGGACGATTCTCGACTCCCGCTGACCCGAAACATCATGGACGCTGAACCCGGACACCGAACCGTTCTGGTCACCGGCGGGTCCGGCTACGTGGGCGGCTGGATGATCGTGGCTTTGTTGCAGCGCGGCTACCGGGTACGCACGACGTTGCGTCACCTGGCGCGGGAGGGGGCGGTGCGGGCCGCCGTCGCGAGCCAGATCGACCCGGCGGGCCGCCTGTCGTGCTTCGCCGCCGACCTGTCGGGCGAACAAGGTTGGGCGAGCGCGGTGCAGGGATGCGACTTTGTCCTGCACGTCGCCTCACCGATGGGGCAGGGAATGCCCAGAGGTACCGACCTGGTGGGTCCTGCGCGGGATGGGACGCTGCGGGTGGTGCGGGCCGCCGCAAATGCCGGGGTGCGGCGGGTGGTGGTCACGTCTTCCACGGCGGCTACTCAGCCAGCGAGTACGGCGGGCGGCGGGCCGGTCCAGACGGACGAGGCCGGTTGGACCGATCCCGCCGAGAAGGGCCTGAGCGAGTACGCGCGCTCGAAGATGCTGGCGGAACGCGCGGCGTGGGAGTTTGCCGAAGGCGCGTCCGGCGGCATGACCCTCGCCACGGTGCTGCCGGGCATGATCCTGGGTCCGGTCATCGCCAAGAGCGTCTCGGGCTCGGTGGAAGTGGTCTCGCGGATGCTACAAGGAAAAGTGCCGGCTTTGCCGAGGATCGGGTTTAACCTGCTCGATGTCCGCGATCTGGCGGACCTGCACATCCGGGCGATGGAAGCGCCGCGGGCTGCGGGCGAGCGGTTCATCGCCGTCAGCGGTTTTCTGTGGCTGGCCGACATCGCCCGACTGCTGCGCGAGCACCTGGGTGCCCGCGCCGCCAAGGTGCCCACCCGGGCGCTGCCCGATTTGGTGCTGCGGCTCTCCGCCTGGTTCAGCGCGGAAGCCGCGTTCACGGCCCCCATGTTGGGACAGCGCCGCGAGTTCAATCTGGGCAAAGCCGAAACACTGCTGGGTTGGCAGCCACGCCCGGCCTCGCAGGCGGTTCTGGATTGCGCCGGGAGCCTGATCCAGCAGGATCTCGGGTAACAACATTCCTGTCACGAGGGCGGAAACCGCGCGGCGGACACCGGCAAGGGTGGTAGCTAACTTCCTCGCCACTGGCTGGACTTCGACGAGCTTGGCGATGGCGCCGGCAGGATCATCGTCTAGCCATGCGTCAAGTCCGCGATGGTTAAACGTGGGTTGCATCAAGGTGGATTCTGCCCTTCAGTCCGTCAGCTTTGGAGCAAGTCCCATGACCAAAACTCTGAAAGATCTCACGGCTCAGGAAGTCCTCGCCCTCGCCATCCAGGCCGAAGAGGAAGACGGGCGCATCTACGCCGACTTTGCCCAGCGCATCGGCGGCGACTTTCCCGCCACGGCCAGATCCCTGCAGACGATGCACGACGAGGAGGACGGCCATCGCCACCGCCTCATCGAGCTGTACCGCGCCCGCTTCGGCGAACACATCCCGTTGGTCCGTCGGCAGGATATCAAGGACTTCATCTCGCGCCGACCGCTCTGGGTGCACTCCATCCTGACCGTGCCTATGATCCGCCGCGAGGTGGAAACGATGGAGCAGGAATCGCGCGCTTTCTACCAGGCGGCGGTCGCCCAGACCAGCGACGCCGCCGTGCGCCAGCTGCTCGGGGACCTGGCGGCGGAAGAAAGCAGGCACTACGACCTGGCCGGGTCGATGGACGAACAGCAGAAAACCTCCGGCGCGAGGGAGAAGGAGGACGAGAGCGAGCGGCGGCGCTTCGTACTGCAGGTCGTCCAGCCGGGCCTGGCCGGGTTGATGGACGGCAGCGTGTCCACCCTGGCCCCGGTGTTCGCGGCGGCGTTTGCCTCGCACAACAGTTGGACGGCCTTTCTCGTGGGCATGGCGGCCAGCATCGGTGCCGGCATCTCGATGGGCTTTGCCGAGGCGCTCTCCGACGACGGCGTCTTGAGCGGACGCGGGCACCCATGGACGCGCGGGCTGGTGTGCGGGCTGATGACCACGGCGGGTGGCATCGGGCATACGCTGCCGTTCTTGATCACCAATTTCTACTATGCCATGTGTGTGGCCGTGGTGGTGGTTGCCGTTGAACTGGCCGTGATCGCCTGGATCAGGCACCGCTACATGGATACGCCGCTCCTGAGCGCCACCTTCCAGGTAGTGGTCGGCGGCGTGCTCGTTTTCCTCGTCGGCATCCTCATCGGCTCGGCGTGAGCAAATCCTGGCTCGCGCATACTGCCAGCCACCTCCCCGTCCAGCCCGGCAGTCAATTCAGGACAGCGATCTGCGTGACGAGCAGCCCGATGCTCAATCCGCCGAGCACGAGACGGTCGCCGAGCTTCAGACGGTAGGTTTGTAAAAAGCACGATCTCGAAACCGAACGACTGCCGAAAGCAAACTTGAGACCAACCTCTCCAAGCCGAGCGAATAAGAGCTTTTACACGCTGGTGGAGACTGATTCGGCGATCTGGTTGCCCATGAACTCCGCAGACTCCGACCTCGGCGAGCCGAAACAACCGCTTCCAGTGTGAATCTTGCCCGTGTCGTACTCCCACGTCATGCCTTCGGTTCCCGACATTCCTCCCGCTGCCCGCGTGACCAGTCCGTCATCTTCGTCGTGCTGATCCTCCTGCTAAACAGTCTGGTTTGTGCCAGCTTGCTGGCGGGCGAGAAAAGATCGCCTGACACCAAGGAGGCAAAGGAAAACCCGACCGGCGTGATCACGTTACGACAGGCCTTGCGCCTGACGCTCTTGCAAGATCCGGAACTGGCCGCCGCCAACCTGGATATCCGCGTCGCGGAAGCCCGCACGCTCCAGGCGGGGGTAATCCCAAACCCGACCTTCAGCGTAGAAGAAGAAGATTTTGCGGGTACCAAGGTGTATCACGGCACCAACGAGGCGCAGACCACCGTCACGCTCTCCCAACTGATCGAACTCGGCGGCAAGCGGACGGCGCGCGTCCGGGCGGCGCGGCTGGGCAGCGCCCTGGCGCGCTGGGATTACGAAAGCCGCCGACTGGACGTGCTCGCGCAGACCGCGCAGGCGTTCGTCGCCGCCCTGGCCGCGCAGGAGCGTATCCCGCTCGTCGAAGCGGACCGCCAGCTGGCGGCCGACTCGCTGCCCGCCATCGACCAGCGCATCACCGCCGGGGCGGCCTCGCCCGTCGAGCGGCGGCGGGCGGAAATCCTCGTCGCCAACTTCGACGTGGAACTGCGGCAGGCGCGGCGCGATCTGGCGCAGGCCCGCTCCCGGCTGGCGGCACAGTGGGGCGCGGTGGACGCGCGGTTTTCGTCTGTCGTCGGCGATCTCGCGCGACGCGCGGATTTCCCGGCGCTGTCGACGTTCGCCGCGCGGCTGGACGCGCACCCCGCGCTGGCACGTTTTCAGACCGAGGTGGAACACCGGCGTGCGTCCCTCGCGCTGGCCCGAACCGTCGCCGTGCCAGACGTGACGCTCGCCCCGGCCTACCGCCACCACAACGATCCGCCCGCCGCCGAGGTCGCGGTTGTCACCGCCCAGGTCACGCTGCCTCTCTTCGACCGCAACCAGGGTAACATCCGCGCTGCCCGCCTGGAGCTCGCCAAAGCCGCACCACAACGCGAGGCCGTGGTCCTGCGCCTGCGGACGGAATTGCAGGATGCCTACACAGCCGTCCAGGCCGCCCGGGAGGAGATCGAAACCCTGGAAACGCGCATCCTCCCGGCGGCGCGGGACACGTTTGGCCTGATCGAGCAGGGTTACACGGCGGGGAAGTTTTCTTACCTGGAAGTGCTCGACGCCCGCCGCACGCTGACCACTGGCCGCCAGCAACTTCTCAACGCCCGCGCCACCCTGGCCAGCGCCGCCGCGCGCCTGGAGGCGCTCACGGGTGGGCCGCTTACCAACGGCGGTGCACCCGCGGCGAGCCCGGCCCCGGCGAAGTAAACCCCGACGCGCCCCCCATGAAAAACCACTGGTTCCAAGTCCTTGCCGCCGTTGTGATTCTGCTGGCGGGCGGCGCGGGCGGCTACCGTCTGCTGCACCACCGGTCCGGTCAGAAGCCGGACGCAGGGGGCGGCGGCGGCGAGAAAAGGGAACCGGCCCGCCCGCCCGGACAGGTCAAGCTGGCGGGCGATGCGCTTAAAAACGGCGGCGTCATCCTGGAGCAGGCTGGCCCGGCGGTCATCCGGTCCCGCCTCAAGCTCTCCGGCAAGGTGGCGGCCAACGATGACGTGCTCGTCAACGTCTCGCCACGGTTCGCGGGCGTGGTGAGAAAGGTCAACGCCGGGCTGGGCGACAAGGTCACCGCCGAGCAGGTGCTCGCCACCGTGGAAAGCAACGAGAGCCTGCGTCCCTACGATCTGAAGGCCGGGCTGGCGGGCACGGTCATCAACAAGAACGTCGCGCCCGGCCAGTACGTCGCGCCCACCGACACCCTCTACGTCGTCAACGACCTGAGCACGGTGTTCGTGGACCTCAACGTGTACCGGCAGGACTACGGGCGGCTCAAGACCGGCCAGCCCGTGCGCATCGACCTGGGCGACGGCAACGCGCCCGTGGAAAACAAACTCGACTACCTCTCGCCCTTCGGCGCGGCGGACACCCAGTCGCTGCTGGCCCGGGTGGTCGTGCCCAACCCGGACGGCACGCTGCGCCCCGGCTTGTTCGTCTCGGCGGAGGTGGTCACGCACGAGGACCGCGCGCCCGTCGCCGTGCGCGCGGAGGCGCTGCAAACCGTGGACGGCAAGCCGTGCGTCTTCGTGCGAAGCGGCCCGGACCTCTTCGCGGCGCGCCCGGTCAGCCCCGGACGCCGGGACGGTGATTACCAGGAAATCACCGGTGGCCTGGAAGCGGGCGAGACCTACGCGGCGGCGAACTCCTTCGTGCTCAAGGCCGAACTGGGCAAAGGCGCGCTCGGCGGCGATTGATCCCCAGGGCTTTCCCATGCTCTCCAAACTCATCGACTTTTCCGTGCGCCGCCGCTGGCTGGTGCTCGTGGCCGTGCTCGCGCTGGCAGGCTGGGGCGGCTACAACTACACGCGCCTGCCCATTGACGCCGTGCCCGACATCACCAACGTGCAGGTGGTCATCAACACTGTCGCTCCGGGCTACACGCCGCTGGAGGCCGAGCAGCGCATCACTTTTCCGCTGGAAACCGCGCTGGCGGGCATCCCGCACCTCAAGAACACACGCTCCATTTCCCACTACGCGCTCAGCCAGATCACCGCCATCTTCGAGGAGGGCACGGACCTCTATTTTGCCCGTCAGATGGTCAACGAGCGGCTCGGCCAGACCAAGGACCAGCTTCCCCCTGGCGTCGTGCCCGCGCTGGGACCGATCTCCACCGGCCTGGGCGAAATCTATTTTTACCTCGTGGAAGCGGACGCAAACGCCCGCACCCCGCAGGGAGAGCCCTACACGATCACCGACCTCAAGACCGTGCAGGACTGGGACATCCGGCCCAAGCTGCGCAACGTGCCCGGCGTGGTGGAGGTCAACACCATCGGCGGCAAGACCAAGCAGTACCACGTCACGCCCTTTCCCGAGCGGCTCGTCGCCTACGGCCTGAGCCTGGACGACGTGGTCGCCGCCCTGGAAAAGAACAACGCCACCGTGGGCGCGGGCTACATCGAGCGCAACGGCGAGCAGTACCTCGTCCGCGCGCCGGGGCAGGTGACCGGCGTGGACCAGCTCCGGCAGATCGTCGTCGGCACGCGCGGCGGCGTGCCGGTGTACGTGCGCGACGTGGCGGAGGTGGCCGTGGGCAGCGAACTGCGCACCGGCGCGGCGGTGGACCACGGGCACGAAACCGTGCTCGGCAGCGCCAACCTGCTCATCGGCGCGAACTCCCGCACGGTCGCCCGGGCGGTGGACGCCCGGCTGGCCGAGATCAACCGGACGCTGCCGCCGGGGGTCCACGCCCGCCCGGTATACAACCGCGCCGTGCTGGTGGACGACGTGATTTCCACCGTCAAACACAACCTGGGCCTGGGTGCAGGGCTGGTCGTGGTGATCCTCTTCGCGCTGCTCGGCCACCTGCGCGCCGCCTTCATCGCGGCGCTGGTCATCCCGCTGGCGATGCTCTTTACGGTCTCCGCGATGGTCGCGGGCAAGGTCACCGGCAACTTGATGAGCCTGGGTGCCCTGGACTTCGGCATCATCATCGACGGGGCGGTCATCATCATCGAAAACTGCCTGCGGCGGCTCGGCGAACGGCGGCACGACCAGGGGGACCAGGCCGTGGGTGACGACGAGCGGCTGCAAATCATCCACGACGCCACGCTGGAGGTCATCCGCCCGAGCCTGTTCGGCGTGTGCATCATCGCGGTGGTGTACGTGCCGATCCTCACCTTGCAGGACGTGGAGGGCAAGACGTTCATCCCGATGGCCTTCACCGTGCTCGCCGCGCTGACGGGTGCCACGCTCTTTTCGCTGACCTTCGTGCCCGCCGCCGTGGCGTTGCTCATCTCCGGCAAGGTGTCGGAAAAGGAGAGCTTCCTCGTCCGGGGCGCGAAGCGCGTCTACGAGCCACTCCTGCGCCTCGCACTGGCCAACCGCTGGATCGTCGTCGCGCTGGCGGTGGTTTTCGCCGGGCTGTGCTTCGGGCTCTTGCCCCGGCTCGGCACGGAGTTCATCCCGCGCCTGGACGAGGGCGATCTGGTCATCCAGTGCAGCCGCATCGCGGGCACCAGCCTCACGCAATCGATCCAGATGCAGATCGCCGTGGACCGGGTGGTCAGCGGCTTTCCCGAGGTCAAGGAAGCGTTCACCCGCCTGGGCACCGCCGACGTGGCGACCGACCCCATGCCGCCCAGCGACAGCGATGGCTTCGTCATGCTCAAGCCGCGCGGCCAGTGGCCTGATCCGAAGAAAACCAAGGACGCTCTGATCCAGGAGATGACCGACGCGCTGGCCAAGGTGCCCGGCAACGTGTACACGCCCAGCCAGCCGATTGCCATGCGTTTTGACGACCTGCTCAGCGGCGTCAAGAACGACGTGGCCGTGGAGATTTTCGGCGAGGACCTGAACCAGCTCGCGGACCTGGCCCAGCAGGTGGCCGCCGCCGTCCGTCAGGTGCCCGGTGCCGGTGCCGTGAAGGTCGAGCAGATTTCCGGTTTGCCGTTCCTGACGGTGGATTTCGACCGCGACGCGCTGGCCCGCTACGGCCTGAACGTTGCCGACGTGCAGACGCCCGTGCAGATCGCTCTCGGCGGGCGCACGATCAACCAGATCTTCGACGGCGACCGCCGCTTCGATCTCGCCGTGCTCCTGCCCGAGAACACCCGGCAGGATCTGGACGCCATCCGCCGCCTGCCGATCCCGCTGGCGTCCGCCGCCGCGCCGGACCCCAACGCCAGCCAGGGCAAAGCCATGAGCGGCAAGGCCATTCCGCCCATCGCGGCGCCCGCCCCGGCGTACATCCCGCTTTCCGCCGTGGCGCGGCTGGACCTCGCGCCCGGCCCGAACGAAATCCGCCGCGAGAACGGGCGGCGGCGCATCGTGGTCGGCGCGAACGTGGGCAGCGGCGATCTGAGCGGATTCGTCCAGGCGGTGCAGGCCAGGATCAACGCCAGCGTGAAGCTGCCACCCGGCGTCACGATTGAGTACGCCGGGCAGTACCAGAACCTCGTCAGCGCGACGCACCGACTGGAGATCGTGGTGCCCCTCGCGTTGCTGCTCATTTTCGGGTTGCTCTACCTGAACTTCGGCGAGTTCAAGGACGCGCTGCTGGTGTTCTCGGGCGTGCCGCTGGCGCTGACGGGCGGCATTCTGGCGATCTGGCTGCGGGGCATCGCGCTTTCCATCACGGCAGTGGTGGGCTTCATCGCGCTCTCGGGCGTGGCGGTGCTCAACGGCCTGGTGATGCTCACCTTCATCAACCACCTGCGGACCAGGGAAGGCGGCGGCAAGGGCGTGGAGGACGCCGTGGACGAGGGTGCGCTCACCCGCCTGCGGCCGGTGCTGACCACCGCACTCGTGGCCAGCCTGGGCTTCGTCCCGATGGCGGTGGCAACGGGCAAGGGCGCGGAAGTCCAACGTCCGCTGGCAACGGTGGTCATCGGCGGCATCGTCAGTTCCACGCTGCTGACCCTCCTCGTCCTGCCGGTGCTCTACCGGCTGTTTACCCGCGAGGCGAAAAATGAAGAAAATCCTGACGCTGCGGCGGACGGCCCACCTGTCGCGCGCCCCATCCGCCGCGCGCGTCGCACGGTCACAACCTCATCCCAAGTGTAAGGAACCGGTGCCGGCAAGCAAAGCCGCCACGCTACGACCGGATCATGGGGAAGGTAATAGCAGCATGGGTGGCCCCGCAGGGTGACTGGCGGTTGACGCTCAGGCCGGGAATCAGGAGCAGATATTCACAAGGAGGATGACCGTGTTCCAACCTTGAGTAGCGTCCCTCGGCGCCGCCGCCTGACTCTGCTGACGTTCAACCAATTTGAAAACCGCGGTGAAGGCGCAAAAATATAAAACGTCAGGCGATCCCGCTGCTGCCTCCGTCCGAGCGAGCGCCCGGTACCGCGAAGCCGCTTGGGAAACCTTCAGGCCAATTCCTGCGCTGCCGCCGCGAGCGCGGCGTCGAGTTCCTCGGGTCTGATCGGTTTGAGCAGGTGGTGCCGGAAGCCCGCTTCCTGGCTTTTGAGTTGGTCCACCCCTATTCCAAAGCCGCTCATGGCGATGGCGTAGATGGGACGGGGCAGTTGCACGCTCTGCATCAGCAGCCAGCCGTTGCCGTCCGGCAGACCAATGTCGGAAATGAGCACGTCGCAGTCCGCCTGCGGCAGTGCTGCCACCGCCTTGGTCATAGAGTCAGCCGTCAGGACGGTGTGGCCAAACATTTCCAGGTACAACTGCATGTACTCCAAGGTGTCGCGATGGTTTTCGACCAGGAAAATACGCAGCGATTTTCGGTTGCGGATAGAAATCGGTGTATCCATGGTGGTGCGCTTATTCGCCGGGAGACGACGCGCCGTTTGTGGCGCAAGTCACGGTTTTGAAACTGCTGACGACCTCATCCGACTCTTTTCCTTTTCTTCAATCAGCGGCCTCCACGGCTTCCACCCCGGTGGCCAGTGGCAAAATCACGGTGAAAGTCGCGCCGTGGCCGAGTCCCGGGCTGCTGGCGCGCATGCTGCCGCCATGGGCTTCCACGGTCGCCTTGGCAATCGCCAGCCCCAGCCCCAGCCCGCCAAAGTTCTGCGCGATGGCGACGTTCGCCTGCTCGAAGGGCGCAAAAATACGTTGTAGCGCCTCCGCCTCCATGCCGATGCCGCTGTCGGTGACTTCCACCAGGATGCTCCCGGCCTCGTTGCGGGAACGGACCTGGATGGCACCGCCTGCGGGCGTGAACTTGGCCGCGTTTTTGAGCAGGTTCCAGAACACCTGCTGCAATCGGGCAAAGTCTCCGCTGAGGGTGTGCTCGGTAGCTGCTAGTGTCACGGTGAGTGGCTGGCCCTTCGTACTCAGGTCGGTGGAGGACACTTCCACCGCTCGCTCCAAAGCGACGTGCAGGTCCATTTCCTTGCGCACGATCTCCATCTTGCCGCGGGTGATGCGCGTGACATCGAGGATGTCGTCGATGAAACGCGCTTCCAATTCCACGCTGCGTTTGATCATCTCGTGCGCCTCGCGGACAGGTGCAGGAATATCCTGACGCTGTCTGAGCATGCCCAGCGCCATGGTGATGGGCATGAGCGGCGTGCGCAGTTCGTGGCTGAGCACGGCCAGGAAATGGTCCTTGGCCTCGCTGGCGGCCACGGCCTGCGCCCGGGCGGCTTCGGTTTCCTGAAACGCGGTCTGCAAGACTTTCTCGGTTTGCTTGCGTTCGGTGACGTTGGTGAAGACGGAAACCAGGGTACGGCTGCCCTCGCCGCCGACGCGCGAGACGTGCTGGTCGAACCACCGGTTGTCCAGTCCCGCCACCTGGTGTTCGAACCGCTCCGTCTTGCCCGTTTTGACGACGCGCTCGTAGGTCTCGAACCAGAACGACTCCAAATCTGGAATCAATTCGCTGGTCCGCCTGCCGACTGAATTGGCCGGCAACCCGCTCAACCCGAAGCCAGCCGGGTTGATCTCAACATAGAGAGTGTCAACGACGCGCTCGTTCTCGTCGAGGATGACCTCAAAAGTCACCACGCCTTCGTCGAGCGACTCGAAGAGCGTGCGGTACTTTTCTTCCGACGCCGCCAGCGCCTCTTCGGCGCGGGCGCGTTCGGCGCGCGCCCAGATGCGGTTGGCAAGTTCGCGGGTCAGCTCGATTTCGTCCCCGGTCCAGTCGGATGGCTCGCTGCGGTAGACCATGAGCAGGAAACGCCACTCGCCCGCCCGCACGAGCGGAATGCTCACGAACGAGCCGATGTTCAGGGCCGCGTACTGCCTGCCGTCGGTCTTCGGGTCGTCGAACACGTCGCGGATGACGACGGCTTCCCCGGCGCGGCAAAGGGCCAGGATCTCCGGCGTGACGAACTCTCCCATCCGGTACGTCCCGAGCAGGCTCGATACATCCGGACGGTGCCAGTTGTAGTCGATGATCGCGCTTTCCGCCGTCTCGCTCAGTTCGGCGAAGGCGCACGCCGACAGGCCGAGGTGCGCAGCGATCTTTGCGCCGAGCGCGTTCATCGTTTCCTCAATGTTCGCGAGCCGCGCGAGGTCCTGGCTGACCTCGGCCAAGAAGGCGAGGTTTGCCGCCGTGCGCCGTTCCTCCGTGATGTCCACCGAACAGCCGACAAAGCGGCTGGGCCCGACCGGCTGCCCGAGGTTGCGCAGCCAGCGATACCGTCCGTCGGCGTGCAGAAAGCGGCACTCGTGCACGTAGGAGCGATGTTCGCTGACTGCCCTGCCATACGCGTCGAGGTAAGCGTCGGCATCGTCGGGATGCAGGAACTTCGTCCAGCCCTGCCCGCGGATCTCCTCGAAAGCGACGCCGAAGAACTTGAGGTAACGGTCGTTGACGAAGGTCGCGCCGCTTTCATCGACTTCCCAGATCAGCACGGGTGCCATGTCCGCCATGGCGCGGTAACGGGCATCGAATTCGCGCAACGCTTCCTCGGCGTGCTTGCGCGCGGTGACGTCCACCAGGGTCAGCACCACGCCCTCGATGCGGTCGTCCAGCGAACGGTAGGGCAGCAGCCGCGCCAGCAGCCAGCTTTCCGCCGGTCCGCCCACCTCGCGTTCCACGGGCACGAGCGTGCGCAGCACCTGCCGGGCGTCCGCTTCGAGTTCGGGATAACTTACCCGGTGCTTGAGGTGTCCCAGGGGCCGGCCGGTGTCGCTCGGGATCAAATTGAAGAGCGGCACTGCCGTGGGGGTGAAACGCACCACCCGCAGCTCGCGGTCCAGGAACACCGTGGCGATCGCCGTGGCGTTCATCAGGTTGTGCAGGTCGCTGTTGGCCTGACCCACTTCCTCGACGTTGTGCTTGAGTTCGGCGTTGACCGTGCCCAGTTCCTCGTTGAGCGACTGGAGTTCCTCCCGGCTGGTCTCCAGTTCCTCGGAGGCGCTGCGCAGCTCCTCGTTCATGCTCTGGAGTTCCTCGTTGCTACTCTTATATTCCTCCTCGCTCGCGCGCGAGCGTTCCACCGTGTTGCGCAGCCGCAGGCGTGCCGCCTCCAACTCGCGCTCCAGGTGGCGCACGACCGCCTCGGCGTCTGTCGGCACCGACGCGGCACCGGGCGGGGTGACGCTTTCTGCATCCGGCGCGCGCGCGACGAAGCTCACCAGCACGTAGCCGGGGGCGAGTTCGGCGGCGGGGGCCACGCGTAGGTCCACCCGCTTGGACACGCCTTCCTCCAGTTCGACCACCACGCCGGGCACCTCGACGGGCAGGTGGGTCTCCTCCACGCGCAGCAAGGCCGCCCGCAGGTCCATGCGGAGCGCGGGCAGGACCATTTGCAGGAAGTTGGCGGTGAGGTAACCGCCGGGTGACCGCAGAAACTGACCGACGTTTTCCGAGAGATGAACGACGTTGCCCTCCGCGTCGACGATCAGGGATGGCGGCGCGTAGCGCTCGGTGAGTTTGAAGTGCAGTTCGGCCAGGCTTGCC
Organism: uncultured Chthoniobacterales bacterium; assembly: GCA_964242205.1. Classification (GTDB taxonomy): domain Bacteria; phylum Verrucomicrobiota; class Verrucomicrobiia; order Chthoniobacterales; family SZAS-18; genus CAHJWO01. Next base: position 19,687 of record CAXTBX010000027.1, on the reverse strand, counting down.
TGCTCCTCCGACGAAGGCGGGCGCGAGGGCGGGGCGAACGACGGAGCCACGTCGCGCACGAAGTCCGCTGGCGGCACGACCGGAACTTCCCTGGACTGCGCCTGGATGGCGCGCAGCAGCGTACCCGTGCCCGTGGGCACCGGCAGGCCCATGCGCGTGGTGGGGCGGCGCACGTAGAGGCAGTGCTTTTTGTCCAAGGGGGTGAAAAGCGCCCGTTCCTCGTTCACCGACTCGGCCGAGCCGAGAAAAAGTAGACCGTCGGGTCTGAGGGCGAAGTGGAACACTTCCAGGGCGCGGCCTTGTGCCTCGCGGTCCAGGTAGATGAGCAGGTTGCGGCAACTCATCAGGTCCATGCGCGAGAACGGTGCATCCTTGAGCAGGTCGTGCTGGGTGAAAAGCACGGTCTCGCGCAGTTCCCGGCGCACGCGGTAGCCGCGCGGATCTCTCGTGAAAAATCGTGCCAGGCGCTCCTCGCTCACGTCGGCGACGATGGTCGCCGGGTACAGGCCCGCCCGGGCCGCCTGGATCGCCCGCTCGTCCAGGTCGCAGCCGAAAACCTGGATCGTGGGCGGATGCTCCAGCCGTTGGGCGTGTTCGGCCAGAAGCATCGCAAAGGAATACGCTTCCTCACCCGTGGCGCAGGCGGCGCGCCACACCCGTACGGTGTCGCCCGGCCCTGGGCCAGCGAAGAGGGCCGGGATGCGCGCTTCCGCGGCGGCGAACGCCTCGCGGTCGCGGAAGAAGTTGGTGACCGAGACGAGCAAATCCTGCAACAGCGCGCCCGTCTCGCCGGGATGCGTGCGCAGGAAATCGAGGTAGGCCCCCAGCGTCGTGACCTCGTTGATCTGCATGCGCCGGGCGACGCGGCGCAGGATGGTGGCGCGCTTGTAGTAGGTGAAATCGCGCTCGGTGCGCGTGCGCAAGAAAATCAGCACCTCGCGCAGGGCCTGCTCGTCCTGGTCGGGCGTGGGGGGCGCGGGCTTGGCGGGCTGCGGACCCTCCTCGGGCGGCAAACGCAACCGGCCTTCGTTGCTACGGTAGCGCAGCAAGCGCGCGGGCATATCGGCCACCGGCAGCACCCAGTCCACCATGTTGGTGGCGATGGCGGCGCGGGGCATGGAGTCGTGCTCGGCCTCGGCGGGGTCCTGGGCGACCGTCAGCCCGCCGCGCTCCTTGACGCGCTTGATGCCGATGGCCCCGTCCGAGTCCGCCCCTGACAGGACAATGGCAGCGGCGTGCGGACCGTGGGTGTCCGCCAAGGAGCGAAAGAAAAGGTCCACGGCCACGCGCTTGCCGTGTTCGGGCTCCAGCGGGGTGAGCTTGAGGTGGCCATCGATCAACGTCAGGTGTTTGCGCGGCGGGATGACGTAGACGTGGTCGGGCTGGAGGCGTTCGCCGCCCTCGGCGGCCTTGACGGGCAGGGGGGTCGAGTTTTGCAGCAACTCGGGCAGCGTGCTCACGTGCTCGGGCGAGAGGTGGAGGATGACCACGTAGGCTGCTCCTCCTGCCTCGGGCGGGAGCGCCGCAAAAAAGCTCTTGAGCGCCTGGATGCCGCCGGCGGAGCCGCCCAGACCCACCACCGGCAACTGGTGGTAGCCGTACGTGGGAACGACATCGTCGAACCGGTCCCCCTGATCTTGCTCGATCGCGTCCGGGGAGACCACGGGTAGATCTGCGGCCACCGCTAACGGCGATACAGTGAGAGCATGCGCGGCCGTTGCCGGTTGGTCGGGAGCGGGATGATCCTCTTCGTTAGACATGGTTCCAGAAAACAGGTCATACAGAATGGCGAAGGCAATAGCGAGCATCCAAAACCCGTGCGCGATTTTTAATTCTGCGCGTTCGGACGAGCTTCACTTCCCTCGTCGATCCCGATTGTCCTGACGAATGATTTTCTGAGCGATTACGACGCTTCCGCGTGAGTACGGAGCACGAGGAAAATCTCCCCTTGGTCATTCGATAGGGCAACCGCGAACCACCCGGCGGCGTCCATCCGCTTTGATGCGCGGGCACAACACCACCTCATCGAAGCGCCGTAAGGGGGCGCGGAAACCCGCTAGAACAGCTTTGCTTTCGAGTGTTGCAACATAATTCGCCGAGGCCAACGAAACTTGATCACGCTTACATCTCCTCGTCTCTGCTGAGCGTTCCAGCCAGGATGCCGAAGAGGCCTGCGGTGACAAACACATCGCGTGCTTTCTCATGGCGCGAGAAGCCGAACCGCCAAGGGGCACCGAGTGCGAGCACGCCGCCCAACACGTCAAAGATCAGGTGCGCCTTGTACGGCATCACGCGGAAGACACCCCCATTCCGCCCGCATCAACAGACTGGAAGTGAGGATGCTGCCACTCAAGATTCTGCACAGTGTCACCGCCGGCTTCACCTCGGTGAATCCGACCGTTTCGGGTGCGGTAGAAACCAGCGCAACGCAAGGATAATCGGTCACCCAGTCATGCATCTGACGGGAGATCGGTTTCTTCATGAAAGGATGCTTTTAATCTTTCGATGTGCTGCTCCTGCGGTGGATCAGAACCAAATTTTCTTCTTTGGCTCGCGCTTGAGCAACATCGTCAATCCGAATCCGAGCAGGGCAGCGACCGCGATCCCGAAACCCGGCAGCACCGAGAGGCGCGTGTAGAAGCTCGTCTGCCGCACGAAGCCCGGATGATCGCTGTCCACCTTTCCATCGTGCCCCATCTTGTGCAGCGCGCCCTCGGGCTGGCGCGGGGGCTCATCTCGGAAGGATTGCGGAATGAGTGTTTTGGAAAACTGGTCCATCAACGCGGGCGCGACGCGGTTCAAGAAGCTGAAGAGCCGTCCGGCCCCGCCGATGTAGATGTCGCGCTTGGGGTGCGCGGCGGCGTGCAGGATGCCGAAGGCCACTTCCTTCGGCGCATAGAGCGGCGGCGGTAGCATGGGCTCGCGGTCGGCGTCGTTGTGCGCGTGGTGCGCAAAATCCGTGTTGATGGCGGCGGGCTTGATCAGCGTGACCGACACCGGGGCTTTCTCGTAGGAAAGCTCGATGCGCAGAGCGTCCGTGAACCCCTTGATGGCGTGCTTGGTCGTGCTGTACATGCCCTGGATGGGGAACGCCACGTCGGAGGCCACGCTGCCCAGGTTGATCAGCGCGCCGCCGCGCTGCTTCAAGGTCGGCAGCGCGACGAGCGAACCGTTGACCACGCCCCAGAAGTTCGTGTCGAACAAGCGGCGGAAATCCTCTTCTTTGCCGTCCTCGATGCGGCCCACGATGCCGAGACCTGCGTTGTTGACCCAGGTGTCAAAGCCGCCAAAATGCTTGATGGCCACGTCGGCGATGGCCTGCACCTGCGCGCGGTCGCCCACGTCGGCCACCACATAGATGGCTGTGCCACCGGAGGCGTTGATCTCCTCGGTGACGGCGGCAAGCACTGCGTCGTTGCGCGAGGCGAGGACGACCCGGGCACCGCGTGCGGCCGCCATCCGCGCGGTGGCCAGGCCGATACCGCTGGAGGCTCCAGTGATGACGATGGTTTGTTCGGAAAGAGGTTTGAGCGAAACAGGCATAAAGAAAATAGTCGGCAGAAACTTACTTGGCGGAATCGGGCAGTTTGATCCGTGGCAAGGCCACCAAACAATGTCGCCACGTGCAGCATCTAAATCGCCGATGACGCCCGGCGCGCTTGGCTGTTTTACGCCAGGAGATGAAGCGAGCAACTCATGGTGGGAAGATCGTACAGCCGATCTTCGCGGGTCGGTGGCCTCGCGGGCGAACTCGCTCGGTTGAGCCAATCAGCGAACGGCGATTTGGCGAATCAGGTGCTCCAAGCAACAAAAGTTCCCGCTGATTCCTCGTGAGAAAAAATCGTCTCCTTCATTTTGCCGCGTCCGTAACCGGCGTCGCCCTCTGCACTGCCACGGCGCACACCAACGCCGCCGATAAACCCGTGGCCAATCCGCCGCCGGAAGACTTCCTCAAGCAGCTCGACCCGCAGATGCTCGAAGTAGTTGACACCGTCCTCAAAACGAAGTCGCCGCCCTTCTACGAACTGACGGCCGAGCAGGCCCGCCGGGTACCGCCGCCCGGCGTGGCGGCGGTGCTCCTGGCCAAGCAGCACGGCAACCCCGCCAAGGAAGAAGTGGGCGATCTCGACAAGATCAAGATCCCCGGCGCGGCGGGTGAACTCGACGCCATCCTCTACCGGCCAGTTGGTGACAAGGGCAAAGATGGTCCGACCTTACCCGTGCTGGTGTTTTTCCACGGCGGTGGCTTCGTGGTCGCCGATGCCAAGACCTATGACGCGAGCACTCGCGCCCTCGCCGACACCGCCGGGTGCGTGGTGATTTCGGTGGATTATCGGCGCGCACCAGAAAACAAGTACCCCGCCGCGCCGGAAGACGCCTACGCGGCCACGCAGTACGTCATCAGCAACGCGGCGCGTTTCAACATCGATCCCAAGAAGGTGGCTGTCGGCGGTGAGAGCGCGGGCGGCAACCTGGCTACGGTGGTCTGCCTGATAGCCAAGGAGCGCAAGGGCGCGATGCCCATCCACCAACTCCTCATCTACCCGGTGACGGACTGGAAAAGTGAACGGCCTTCGCACACTGAATACGGTCAGTCGCCCACCTTGCCCGAGAAGAATTTGCCGTGGTTCGCGGGCATGTATTTTGAAAATCCGGAAGATGCTAAGAAGCCGTATGCGTCGCCCATCTACTCGCATGATTTGAAAGGTCTGCCGCCCGCGACCATTATCAACGCACAGTGCGACGTGCTGGCCGACGACGGCAAGGCTTATGCCGAGAAGCTCGCAGCAGCGGGCGTGAAGGTGAACCACGAGGTGTACAAAGGCGTCACGCACGAGTTCTTCGGCATGGGTGCCGTGGTCGACAAGGCCAGGAGAGCGGAAGACTTTGCCGCTGCCGAACTCAAGAAGGCGTTCGCGGCCGGTGCACAGTAGAGACTGACGGCACCCGCGTACGTGCCGCTGCCAAGCCCGTGCAAAACGGCGAGGGGAGTCACCACTCCTCTCGCCGTTCGTTATTTTGAGTGCGGCTACTTCTCGTCGGTCTGCCACTCCGCCCGTGCCTCGGCGGTCGTCTTTTTGAGGTGGACGTGTTCGTCCACACGCGCGACCCAGGCGAGCGCGATGAAGTGGTGCTCGCCCCCGGCGGTCGGATCATTTTTGATGAGTTCGATGCGGTCAGAACCTTCCACGTGGTCCACGGTCGGCGAGGGATCAGGGGAGGCCGCCGGAGCCCGGGTCGGTGTCGGGATCGGGGTGGCGTCGGGAGAAACGTCGGAGGGAGCCGGGCCACCCCTGGGCGCATCGACGTTGCTCTTTGGATCGGGTGCGGCGGCCGGGGCTTGCTGGGGCACGAGGCCGGGCGGAACAGTGTCGCCCGGGGCTTCCTGCAGGTCGCTGATGAGCACCGTGTCGCCCTTTTGCGTGATGCCGTAGAGCTTTTCAGCGAAATCGAGCGGGACGTGGATGCAGCCGTGACTGCTCGGCTTGCCAGGATTGTTGCCGCCGTGGATGGCCATGCCGTCCCAGGTCAGGCGCTCCATCCAGGGCATGGATGCCTCGTGGTACTTCTCGGAATGGTACGTCTCGTTCTTGGTTTCGATGGTGTACGTGCCGGGCGCCGTCGGGTGGCTCTTGATGCCGGTGCTGACGGCGGCTCGTCCGATCTGCTTGCCGTCACGGTAGACGTAGAGCATCTGGTGGGTCAGGTCCACGATGATGCCCACGGGACCCGTCTGGGAGGCTTCCGGGTTCCAGATGTATTCGTTTGGCTTGAGGTCGGCGGTGCCGGGAGGTTGCGGGCTGCCTTTCTCGATGGCGCAGGCGGGAAAGCTTGGGTTGAGGAGGAAGAGAAAAATGGTGGCAAGGCGAGCGGTGGCAAGTTTGTTCATGAGAGCGGCGTCACTCTCAATCGTGTAGACAAGCGAGTGCGCAGGTAATAACCGGAGGGCAAGGTCGTCACGCGTACAATCCGCTTCGACGAACCGTGCCGGGCCCTTGCGAAGCCTGCATGAGCGGAAGGTCTGGGCCGACGGATCAGAGAAAGGTGGTCCCCGGCGGTCACTAGCGACGCCGAGAATTTTATGGAGCAATTTTTATCGAAAATTGTTTTTGGATTTTGAGAGGCTCAGATCCGCCGCGACGAGGTTGAGCACGCGCCGCTCCGTGGGCGTCAGCGCGGCTAGTCCCGGGTGGAGTCGCTTGTCGCCTTCCTCGCATCGCCGGCGCTTAAGCATGTGGGCGGACAACGCCGGGCTCAGGTACGCTTGGCCGGCGGTCACGGACTTGATTGCTGCCTCGATGTCCGTCACGGCGCTTTCCTTGCGCACGTAGCCCTTGATGCCCAAATCCAGCGCGGCCTCGAAAAGCTCCTGCTCGCCGTGCATGGTCAGGAGGACAACCTCCGGCCGGGCTCCGGTCGCCGGCAAGGCGCGGACCACCCCGAAACCGTCGAGCACCGGCATGTCGATGTCGAGCACGGCCACGTCTGGCGTGTGCGTCTGGATGGCTGCCAGCGCCGCCTTCCCGTCGCCGGCCTCCGCGGCGATGGTCAGGGCATCATCCGCCTCGATGATCTGGTGCAGTCCCTGGCGGACGATGGGATGATCGTCGGCCAGGATGATACGGATGGAAGAGGACATGGGGTCAGGAGGCTGTCTCTGCGGAAGCCGGCAGGGGAAGGCGGATGGAGGCCGTCGCACCTGCTCCCGGTTTGGATTGCACGGCGCAGGTGCCGCCGAGCAGGTGCACGCGCTCGACGATTCCCAGCAGGCTAAAGCCACGCCGCTCACCCTGGATGGACGTGGCCGCGTCGAAGCCCACGCCGTCGTCTTGAATCGTCAGATCGACGGCGGTCGGCGTGGCCCGGACCCGCACGAGCACGTGCTTGGCGTCGGCGTGCTTGAGCACGTTGTTGAGACTCTCCTGCACGATGCGGTAGATGCTCATCTCGGCCTCGGGAGGAAAGCAGCCGTCGATGGGGTCGAGTTCGGCCGTGATGGTCAGGCCAGTGCTGTCGGTGATCTTGCGGAGCATGGGAGCGCAACGCCTTGGTCAATCCCAGGCGGTCGAGCAAGTAGGGCCGCAAGTTGTAGGCGATCTCGCGCACCTCGCCGATGGCGTGGGTGGATTGTTGGGTGATCTGCTCCAACTGTGCCCGCGTTGCGGCGAGGTCGCCGGTGTTGCGCGTGCCGGAAAGCGCGCTGTTTTTGATCATGGCGAGGGTCTGGCCGAGGCTGTCGTGAAGTTCGGCGGCGATGCGGCGGCGCTCCCCTTCGTGAGCGGCGATGCGGCGGCGGAAAAACTCCTGCTGGAGGGCAAAGCGGCGCAGGAACTGCCGGCTTCGCCAACGAAAACCGCCGCCCACCAGCGCGACCGCAAGGCCCCCTGTCAGCACCAGGGTACTCTGCGTTCGCAAAGGGATGACCCGCTCCAAATGTCTCGCCTTGTTCCTGCCGCGCGGTGGACGCGGAGATTGTCACTTCCTTTGCTACCTGTCCGGGCACGCGGGATGCGGCAGGAGTCTGGACGCCGGTCGAAGCCAAGAAGGTGCTGGCGTACACTCAATTGGTTGGCGGCAAAATTGCCGCAGCGGAGTTTATGAACGAGCCGACTTACGCGGCGATGGGCGGAGCGCCCGGCAAAACCGCCAAGGCGGCGAGAACGAAGGACAAGCCAAGTGCCGCTGCGAGCCACCAGCCAGCGAAAAGCGGTGGCGGGTCCGATCCTCGTTCCGCCAACCTCAAGGCACTCCTGCCGGACTTGTGGGGGAGCTTTACAAGGACATCCACTCGCATCCCGCGCTTGTCGATGCAGGAAACGCGCACGGCGGGCATCGTGGCCAAGCGGTTGAAAGCGGCCGGCTACGAAGTCACCACCAAGGTCGGCAAAACCGGCGTGGTCGGCCTGCTGCACAACGACGACGGGCCAACCGTGATGCTGCGAGCGGACATGGACGCGCTGCCGGTCAAAGAGGCCACGGGCTTGCCTTACACGCGAGCAAAGTCACCGTGAAGGGGCACTGGCAACACGGTGCCCGTGGCGCACGCCTGCGGCCACGACATGCACACGACTTGTCTCGTGGGTGCCGCCACCCTCTTTGCGAAGGAACGCGACACCTGGCGTGGCACGCTCCTGGTCGTTTTCCAACTCGCCGAGGAAGCGGCGGAAGGTGCGCAGGCGATGATCGACGACAAGATGTTCACCCGCTTTCCAAAGCCCGACGTGATTCTCGGTAAGCACGTCATGGTCGGGCCGTCCGGCACGCTTGGCGGTCGCACGGGCGTCATCACCTCGACGGCCAACAGTCTGCAAATTCGCATGTTCGGGCGCGGTGCCCACGGCTCGATGCCGCAGGCGAGCATCGATCCCGTCGTGATGGCCGCCTCCACGGTGCTGCGTTTGCAGACGATTGTCTCGCGCGAGATAGCCCCTACCGACGTGGCAGTCGTCACGGTGGGTTCGATTCAAGCGGGCACGAAAGAGAACGTGATTCCCGACGAGGCGATCATCAAGCTTAACGTGCGGACCTTCGATGAAGCTGTGCGCAAGCAGGTGCTCTCGGCGATCAAGCGAATCGTCAACGCGGAGGCGGTGGCACAGGGTGCGCCCAAGCCGCCGGAAATCACTCCGCTCGACCAATATTCGTTGACGAGCAACGACCCGGCAGCGACTAATCGGGTCGGCGATGCGTTCCGGGAATATTTTTCTAAGTAGGTAACCAAAGGGTTTTGCGTGGTCGCCTTGGCGGCACGATGCTGCCGGATGGAAGTGGTTCTCACGGCGGCGGAACGGAGAGGTTGGCAGGCGGCGATGAAGCGGGCGGCCTCCGCCCGGCTTTACCGGCGTTTGCAGGCGGTGTGGTTGGCGGCCGAGGGCCACTCGGCCACGCAGGTGGCGGCGATCACGGGGGCCAGTCCACGCAGCGTGCAGTACTGGTGCGCGACCTGGCGGCGTTCCAAGACGCGTCGTCAGCCGCAAAAGCCCTGGCCGAGAAGCCGCGCCTGGGGCGGCATCCGGCCGTGCCTGCCCTGGATCGTGCCCGGCTTTTGGCCGAGGTGGCCCGTGACCCGCTGGCGCTAGGCTACGCGGCGACGAACTGGACGGTGCCGCTCCCTGCCGCGCATCTGCGTGGCCGGGGCTACCCGGTCACCGCGCGCACCCTGCGCCGCCGTTTGCACGCGGCGGGCCTGCGCTGGAAGCGCCCACGCTTTGTCTTGGCCGAACCCGCTCCGCACGTGGCCCAGAAAAAAGGGCGCTCGTGCGGACGCTGAAAACCCTGCCCGCCAATGGGCGACTGCTCGTCCTCGATGAAACCACCCTGCGCCACCTGCCACCGCGCCGCGCCGCGTGGGCGTTGCGTGGCCAGCAGGCGGAGGTGCGCATCAGCGGCAAAAACGCGCGTCGCTCGCTCTTTGGCACGCTCGATCTGCGTACCGGCCGACGTGTTTTGATGGTCAGAACCCATCAGCGGCTGGCGGACTACCACGCCTTTTTGCGCAAGCTGCGCCACGGGGTCGGAGCCTGTGGTGCACTCTGGCTGCTGTTGGACCGCCACGGCAGCCACTATAGCCCAAGCAGCTTGCGTCTGGCCGAAAAGCTGGGCATTCGCCTGTTTTGGCTGCCACGCCAGCATCCCAAGCTCAACCCGGTCGATCACCTCTGGCGCGGGCTCAAGAACCACTTTGCCGCCAACCGCCAGTTCGCCAGCGTCGCTGCTCTCGCCGCCCACGCCGAAGGCTGGGTACGCGCCCTCACGCCCACCCAGACGTTGCGAAAAGCCGGTCTGCTCTCATCAAGGTGCTGGCTCAGGAAACTACGCAAGACACTCTGGCCTTCTAATTAGCTGGGATAACGACTCCAAGCTCAGCCGCCGGCGGGGCGGTGTAAGGGCTGGGGCTCAGCGGGAGCGCCACCCGCCCTGCCTGTCGCTGAGCTTGGGCTCGTTATTGATCTTCAGGAAAGTAAAGCTAAGTCCGCCGGGTGCGTTGATGGTAGGGTGCCGGTATGAGGAGTCAAGGTTTTGCCCGTGAGTTGGAGCAGTGCAGGGTCTTGGCGGTCACGCGCGTGGACGAGGGTTACTCGCAAAAGGAAGTCGCGGCCTTTCTGGGCGTCCATCCGGTGACGGTTGCTGGCTGGGTGCGCACCGCCCGGCGAGCCCACAGCTTGGCGGCGCTCCGGGCCAAGCCGACTCCTGGCAGGCCGCGTAAACTCTCCAAACGGCGGGAACGCACGGTGCTCGGCTGGGTGGCCAAGCCGCCCACGCGCTTTGGCTTTGCCAACGATTTGTGGACGGCTGGCCGCCTGGCGACTTTGATCGTCCAACGTTGGGGCGTGCGATTCAACGCCCACTCCCTGGCGGCGTGGTTGCGGACACGCGAACACTCGCCCCAGCGTCCAGAGCAGCCCGCCCTGGAACGTGCCGAGGAGGCGATTAGCCGCTGGGTGGCCCAGGACTGGCCGCGCCTACAAAAAAAGCCCGGCAGGAATGCGCTCACCTCGTGCTGATCGACGAAAGCGGCTTTTTGCTCAACCCGGTGGTGCGACGGACCTGGGCGCGGCAGGGCCAGACGCCCGTGCTGCCTAGCTGGGGCCGCCACCGCGACAAAGTCTCGGTCATCGCGGCCCTGAGCGTGGCTTCCCAACGCCGTCGCCTGGGCCTGTTCTTCCACCCGGACGCCAGGCACTACCTCGATGCCCAAGCGGTCGCGGACTTCCTGCGGCACCTTTTGCGGCACCTGCGCGACGAGGTCATCGTGGTCTGGGATGGGGGCAGCAACCACAAGGGACCACTCGTCCGCGCTGTGTGCGCGGACTTCCCGCGCCTGCATCTGGAGCGGCTGCCCGCCTACGCGCCGGACTTGAACCCGGTGGAGTTCGTCTGGAGCCATCTCAAGTACGGGCGCATGGCCAACTTCATCCCCCGAAATGTGCGCCACCTCGACCAGGTCGTGCAAACTCATCTGCGGACCGTCAGGCAGTCGCCCGGCCTGCTCAAACGACTCTGGCTAGGATCGAAACTACCTTTCCCTTACACTTAGCTTTACTTTCCTGAAGATCAATAGTTGAGAAAAGCGTTTGAAGTTAGCTAGTGACAGGGATGCAATTCGCATAATCCGGCAGAATTTGACCGTGGGGCATTTGTACTACGGAATGATGCATCCGGCACGCATTAAACAAGCTGCCCCGCCACCTTCACCGCCAACCCCTTGGGATCGTCCATCGCCCACACCGTCTCTCCGAACACCGGGGGCACCGCCTCGTCCATCCCAAACAACACAGCCTGCAACCGCATCTGCCCGCGCTCGGGATAAAACACCGTGTTCACCCCCAGCGGCATCTGGCAGCCGCCGCCCAGCAGGCTCAGCAGCTTGCGCTCGGCGGTCACGGCGACCCATGTCTGCGCGTCGTTGACCGCCGCCAGCGCCCGTAAGGTCGCGTCATCATCGACCCGTGCTTGCAGGCCAATCGCGCCTTGCCCCACGGCGGGCATCATCCGCGCGGCCTCCAACACCTCCACGGTAAACCGCATCCCGTCCGCTTCGAGCCACCTTCCGCGCATCGCCTCGCCGTAGCCGAGCCGTTCCAGCCCCGCGCGCGCCAGCACCAGCCCCGCCCATTCCGCGTTGTCGTGGAGCTTCCGCAACCGCGTGCCCACGTTCCCGCGCACCTCGACCACCCGCAAATCGGGCCGCTGCCATTGAAGCTGCCGCTGCCGCCTCAGGCTGCTCGTCGCCAGCGTCGCGCCTGCGGGCAAACTCTCCAGGCTCGCAAATTCCTCCTTGAAAACCAGCACGTCTGCCGTGTCGGCGCGCGGCAGCACGGCGGCCAGCCGCAACTCCTCCGGCATCACGGTCGGTAAATCCTTGAGGCTGTGCACCGCCACGTCAATCGTGCCCGCCAGCAACTCCGCCTCCAGCTCCTTCGTGAACAAACCTGGATCGACCCTCCCGACCAACGGCGGCGACGACACCGCCGCGCTGCCGTCCACCGTCGCATTGGCCTGGTACCCGTGTCCACCCGGCGCGAGGTGCGTCAGGCTCAAATCCTGTCGCTTGTCTCCGGTGGTCCGCACCTCGCGCACGTCGAACCGTCCGTCCGGCCACGCCGCCCGCAACGCTGCCAACGTGAGCGTCGTCTGCGCGAGCGCCAAAGCGCTGCCACGCGTGCCGAGAACCAGGGAGGGAGAGAATGCGTCCACGGGCAGACCTTACACCATCGACCGCCGGTCAACAGGCGGCGCGTGACCCTAAGAATTTCCTCGTGGCAACCATCCGCCGTTTCGGGTACGGAAAGGCAGGCATTGTTGCCCATCCACCCATGCAAGAACTCTTCGACCTGCACAAGAAAATCCTGGCCTTGCCCGAGGGGTCTCGCCCGGAGGAGGGGATTAACTTTTCCCGCGCCAAGGAGGACCAGGAGCGCGCCGAAACTTTGCCGGAGGAACTCCAGGCGGAAGTGGAAACCCTGCGCCAGGCGATCAACGAGGTGGTGCCCGAAGATTTCGATTATTATGCTTTCGCGGGCGACCCGGAAGAAGAGCCGTCCTTCGGTCTGGACCTCGACCGGGCACCTGCCGCCAGTTCGCACGACGGCAGCCTGCAGCCGGATCGCTCGCTGATCGAACAGCTACGGACACTCTCTTGGGACGAGGTCCACGCCAAAGCGGGTGAGTTCGAGCAGTCGATGGACAACCTCCGCGACTTGACGGAGCGCCTCCACGAACCGCTGCGTCCGGCCAAGACCCTGCAGCGCGAGTTCCGCGACGAGACGCGCGATTTCATCAAAGAAAAGCGGAAAGACGCGGACCAGATTCACCTCATGTACTGGGACGACGAACACGGCCTGATGGAAATGCACTTTGCGACCGCCGAGGAGTTGCGCGAAATGCTGCCAAGCGTCATCGCGCGCCGCGGGGAGACCGTGACGGTCGTAGCTTGGGGGAAGCCGTTGCCGGTCGAGCGGATCGACGGGCTGATGGCACAGGCGCAGGACACCTTGCGCGAGCGGACCTACGCCAAATTGGGCGAGGCTGCGGACGAAGCCGACGCCGGTCAGCCTGAAACGCCGGAGGAGTCACCGCAGGGTTAACGCGCCGTCTCGCCTTCTACCTTCTGTCTTTCCTTCACCCCCTCGCCTGGATCGTGCGCGCAAACTCCTCGACGTGCCCACGGATGATCCGCTCGCACGCCGCCAATTCTTGACGGCGCGAATCCATAGCCTGCCGGGCGATATCTTGAAGCGAATCAATGTCGTATAGATAGACGCCCTCCACGTCGTTGGCGGACGGCTCCACGTCGCGCGGCACGGCGATGTCGATCACGAACAGGGGGCGGTCCGCCCGGCGTGCCATCAGCCGCGCCAACTGCGAGGTCGTCACCACGAATCCCGGCGCGCTCGTCGAGGTCAGGAGGATGTCCACGTCGGCGGCCTCGCGCTCCCAGGCGTCGAAGATCGGCACGGCTAGCCCGCCCAACTCCGCCGCCAGCACCACCGCGCGCTCCGGCGAGCGGTTGGCCACCAGCAGCCCGCCCGGTCGTACCCCACGCGACAGGAGCGCCCGTGCCGTGCGCTCGCCCGTCTCGCCCGCGCCCAGCACCAACACGCGGCAGCGGCTCAGGTCGCCGAACAGCTTCTCCGCCAGCTCGACCGCCGCCGTCGCCACCGAAACCGCCCCGCGCCCGATGCTCGTGTGCGAACGCACCTGCTTGGCCACGCGGAACGCGCGTTGGAACAGCGGGTTGAGCACGCGCGAGGTCGTCCCCGCGCCCGTGGCGACTAGGTACGCACGCTTGACCTGCCCGAGGATCTCCGTCTCGCCGAGCATCATGGATTCCAGCCCGCTCGCCACGCGGAAGAGGTGTTCCACGCTGCGCGGTGCGTCGTGGTGATAAAATTGTTCGCCGCCGGGTCGGATGCGGCCCTGCTCCTCGCCCCAGTGCCAGAACAAGTCGCGCGCGCGGTGGGCGGCGTCCGGGCCGCCTTCGACCACGGCGTAGTGCTCCACGCGGTTGCAGGTGGAGAGGATGAGCGCCTCGCGCACGCCTTCGAGCGACGCCAGCCGCCGGGTCGCGGCGGGCAGCTCCTTGTCGGCGAAAGCGAACCGTTCGCGTACATCAACCTCCGCTGTCTGGTGGCTCAATCCGAAGCAGACGATGTTCATGGGTAGCGCGTCCAAAGAAGGGGAGGTCATGGGGCCACGAACGACAAACCGCCCAGCGTCAGCAACGCCACGGTGAACGCCACCACCGACAACGACGCCACTCGCCTCGGCCCGAGCCGCCACGCCCCCCAGCGCGCCTGCACGAGCACGGCGTAGAGCGCCCACACGACCACCGCCCAGACGAGGTGCGGCCAAGTGTTCGGCACGCCCATGTTGAACCCCGCCACCAGCCCCAGGCTCAGCAGCACGAACCCCACGATGAGCAGCCGCGCGTTGAGCCGCCCCAGATCGCCGATGGGCGGCAGTTGGAAAAACCCCGCGCGCAGCCGGTGGCTCTTGAGCTGGCGTTCCTGCCACAGGTACATCCCCCCGGCCAGCCCGGCCAACGCGAACGCCCCAAACGACAACACGGAGAATGCGGCGTGAAACTCCAGCCACGGGTTGGCCCTGCCGGGCGGCGTCGCGGAACTGCCGGGAGCATCGAGGCCCGCCAGGACCGCAAACGTTTGCAGCCCACACACCAGCGGCGCGGTGAAGATCCCCAGCGGCGAGAGCCGGTACGTGTTGCCGACGATCAGGTAAAAAAACACCAACCCCCAGCACAGGAACGCGATGACCTCGAACAGATTCGTCAGCGGGCAGCGCCCGCGCAGTTCGCCCCGGCTGTAGAGAAAGAGCGTCTGGACCAGAAACCCCGCGCCAACGATGAGTAGGTTGACGGCCAGAGAAATTTTTCGCCGGGTCCCTAGGCAAAACGCGGTGTAAAGGAAACTCGCCAGGAACAACACCGACGAAGCGCCCACGGCGTCGTGCCCCTGCGGGTAGGCCGAGGCGACGAGGTGGCAAGGATTCATCATGGGCGAGTGAACGCGGGTGCGGCGCGGGCTCCTATTGTAAAATGCGAGGCTTTTTAATGCAAACCTCCGGCAACTTCCGGCATTGCCTTTTTCCCTCCATCCTCCATCCTTGTTCCTTTCGACTTCCTTCCCGCCATGCCTGTCTCCGTTCCCTTCGATCTCGCGCCGCTGGAGCGCGCCGTGCGCGACGTGCCTGATTTCCCCAAGCCCGGCATCCTCTTTAAGGACATCATGCCGCTGCTCTCGGATGCGTCGTGCTTCAAGCTGGCCATCGACACCTTCGCGGCCATTTGCCGCGACCTGCCCGGCGGCCCGCCGACCAAGATCGTGGGCATCGACGCGCGAGGCTTCCTGTTCGGCGCGGCGGTGGCCTACGCGATGGGCCTCGGCGTCATCCCGGTGCGCAAGAAGGGTAAGCTCCCAGGCAAGACGGAGTTTCACGCGTACACGCTGGAATACGGCGAGGCCGTCGTGGAAATGCAAGCCGACGCGCTCCGACCCGGCGACCGCGTGGTGCTCATCGACGATCTGCTGGCCACGGGCGGTACGGCGGCGGCGGCGTTGCGCCTGATCGACAAGCTCGGCGGCGAACCCTTGGCGGTGTTGTTCCTGATTGAGTTGGAGTTTCTGGAAGGCCGCGCCAAGCTCGAACCGACGCCCGTGCAGGCGTTGTTGAAGTATTAGTTAGCGGCGCAGAAAAGGCGTCTCGCCGATGCCCCTCGTTCCCAAGCTTTGCTTGGGAACGCACTTGCTTGGGAAGCTCTGCTTCCCTCCGCGCGTCTCCTCCTCGCTCCGCGTCTCCGCGTTGAATCCCCGTCGCCCACACCGGGCCGCATCGCTCCGAATTAAACCCGCGCGCATCTGGACAAACCGGACCGGAAATCTTACCTTGGGCTTCCGATGCCCGAAGCCGCTTCCCTTCCCGCCGACCAGTCCTTCGTCCACCTGCATCTGCACACGCAGTATTCCATGCTGGACGGCGCGGTGCGCATCAAGGACGTGCTCAAAAAAGCCGCTGGCTACGGGATGCCCGCCGTCGCCATGACCGACCACGGCAACATGTTCGGGGCGATTGATTTTTACCAGGCAGCCCAGAAACTCGGCAACGGTGTCAAACCGATCATCGGCTGCGAGGTTTACCTTGCGCCCGGCTCCATGCGCGACAAGAAATCGTCGTCCGCGCGCGACGCCGCCAGCCACTTCACGCTCCTCGCCAAGGACAATGTCGGCTACCAGAACCTCGTCAAGCTCGTCACCGCCGCCTACCTCGACGGCTACTACTACAAGCCGCGCATCGACAAGGAACTCCTCGCCAAACATTCCGCCGGTTTGATCGCGCTGAGCGGTTGCCTCAAAGGCGAGATCAACGGGCATCTCATGGCCGACCAGCTGGACAAGGCCCGCGCGTCGATGGCCAGTTTCCGCGACATCTTCACACCGGGCGATTTCTACGTCGAGCTGCATGATCACGGCATGGAGTTGCAGACCAAATGTAACGCCGGGTTGGTCACCCTGGCCCGCGAATTTAACCTCCCGCTGGTCGCCGCCAACGACGTGCATTTTCTCGAACGCGCCCACCACGAGGCGCACGACGTGATGATCTGCATCGGCACCGGCGCGATGGTCCACGACGAGAAGCGGATGCGCTACTCGCCGGAACTCTATTTCAAGAGTCCGCAGGAAATGCGCGCTCTTTTCGCCGAATTCCCCGAGGCCTGCGACAACACGTTGCGCATCGCGGAGAAATGCGACGTGACGCTGGACTTCACCACGTCCAAATATCCGGCTTATCACCCGCCCGAGGGCAAGACGCGCGAGCAGTACCTGCGCGAACTCTGCGCGAGCGGCCTGCGCGCCCGCTACGGCGAGCGCGCCGGCGAAGACAAGGACCTCACGAACCGCATGGAGTATGAACTCAGCGTGCTCGAAAAAGCCGGGTTCGTCAGCTATTTTCTCATCGTCTGGGACTTCATCAACTACGCTCGCACGAAAGGCATTCCCGTGGGACCCGGCCGTGGGTCTGCCGCCGGTTCGATGGTCGCCTACATCCTGGGCATCACGGACCTCGATCCCCTGCGCTTCGGCTTGATCTTCGAGCGCTTTCTGAACCCCGAGCGTGTCAGCCCACCCGACATCGACATCGACTTTTGTATGGAGCGCCGGGGCGAGGTCATCGAGTACGTCAAACAGAAGTACGGCCACCGCGCGGTGAGCCAGATCGTCACCTTCGGCACGCTCTCGTCCAAGGCTGTGCTCAAGGACGTTTGCCGCGTGCTTGGTATGAGCTACGGTGACGGCGACCGGCTTTCCAAGATGATCCCCATCGAGGCCGCCAAGCCGCTGACGCTCGCGCTGGCCGCTGAGAAAAATCCAGATCTCAAGCGCGCCATCGAAACCGAACCCGGCCCGCGTCAGGTCTGGGAGTACGCGACAATCTTGGAGGGCCTCACGCGCGGCACGGGCGTCCACGCGGCAGGCGTCGTCATCTGCGACCGCGACCTGGACGAATACATCCCGCTCGCGCGCGACAAGGAAGAGCAGGTCATCACGCAATACAGCGGCAACCCGCTCAACGACCTGGGCTTGCTCAAGATGGACTTTCTTGGGTTGAAGACCCTGACGCTCATCGAGGATGCCATCGAATTGATCCACGAACGCGAACCGGGCTTCGATCTGGAGACCATCCTGTTTGACGACAAGAAAACCGTGGACATGCTCAACCGGGGCGAAACGGTCGGCGTGTTCCAGTTGGAAAGCGGCGGCATGACCAGCGTCTGCAAGCAGTTCGACATCACGGGCATCGACGACATCATCGCCATCCTGTCGCTCTACCGTCCGGGTCCGATGGACCTGATCCCCGACTACATCCGCCGCAAAAAAGGCTTGGCCAAGATCAAGTACGAGCACCCGCTGCTTAAGGAAGTTTGCGCCGACACCTTCGGCATCATGATCTACCAGGAGCAGGTCCAGCGCGCGGCCAACGTGCTCGCCGGATACTCCCTCGGGCAAGCTGATTTGCTGCGCCGCGCGATGGGCAAAAAGGACAAGGAAAAGATGGCCAAGGAGCGCGTCAACTTCATCAAGGGTTGCGCGGAAACGAACCAGATCGAAGAAGGCAAGGCCAACGTCATCTTCGACCTGTTGGAAAAATTCGCGGGCTACGGATTCAACAAAAGCCACGCCGCCGCCTACGCGCTGATCACCTGGCGCACGGCGTTCCTGAAGGCGAATTATCCCGTCGAGTTCATGGCCGCGCTGCTCAGCAACGCCATCAACGACACGGACAAGATTTCGATCTTCGTCACGGAATGCCAGCGCATGTCGATCCCGATTTGCCCGCCGGACGTGAACCACAGTCACCTCAAGTTCGCGCCGGAGGACACCGCCGTCGCCGCAAAGCTCGACCAGAAAATAGGTAGGGACGGCGGTCCCTCGCCGTCCGAAGACGCCAACTGCCAGACCGGCGACTGCGACGGCGGCACCTGCGCGGGCATCCGCTTCGGCCTCGCGGCGATCAAGAACGTCGGCGAGGCAGCGATGGCCTCGGCCATCGAAGAGCGCAAGGCCAGCGGTCCGTTCGCCTCATTGGAGGACTTCTGCCACCGCCTCGACAGCCGCGTAGTGAACAAAAAAATCCTGGAAAGCCTGATCCGCTGCGGCGCGTTCGACTTCACGGGCCACGACCGCGCGGAAATCTTCGCCGAGATCGACACCATCATGGCCAGCGCCGCCAGCGCGCACCGCGACCGTGCCCAAGGGCAGGTGTCGATGTTCGACGATTTCGCCGCACCCGCCGCGAAAACCGCCGCGCAAAAATCCCAGTCCCAGCAAAACTGGACCCCGTGGACCAACGCCGAAAAACTGGCGTTCGAGAAGGAGTTGCTAGGCTTCTACGTCACGGGCCATCCGCTCAATCCGTACCGCAGCATCCTGCTCGGCGGTCGTTACGTCCAAATCGCCCAACTCGGCACGCTGGAAGACCGCACGGATATTCGCGCCGCCGGTTCGATCACGGAGGTCTCCAAAAAATTTGGCAAAAAGGATGGTACTCCGTTCGCCATCATCCGGTTGGAGGACCTGAGCGGCAGCATTGAGGCGATGATCTGGGGCGACCTTTATACCAAATCAATCAAGCTGATGGAAGTCGGCCAGATCGTCGCCATCCAAGCGCGGATCGACCTGCGCGGCGAGGAACTGCGGATCAAGGTCAACGAGGTAACCCCGTTGCGCCTGCCGAAGCCGACGGTCGGCCCGGTGCGCCTGCGGTTCGAGATGGAAAGCCTGCGGCCCGATGAGTTGGGCGAACTGCGCGACCTGCTGGCGGCCTCGCCGGGCGATTGTCCGGTGGAATTCGAGTTTTATCGAGCGGACGGCCACCGCCTGCTCATGCAAGCCGGTCCGACCCACCGCGTCAACCTCACGCCGGAGTTGCAAGCGCGTCTCGGGTCGAGGTTGTTACAGGCAAGGTTCTGACGGCACTCCGCAACTGTCCGCGCACCTCGCCGCAGGCGCAAGGCCTTGATAAAATGGCTCGAACTCGGGTAGAAAGCGCGCCGTGAAAAATTCGACGCTTTTGCTGGTGTTGCTTGCGGTGGCAGGTTGGTACTTTGCCATTTACTACTACTCCGTTAGTTCTTGACGAAGGTCGTTGTCGTGTGGTTCATGGCGTC